>DAIRFP010000198.1:0-3359 GCA_036794995.1 Thermodesulfobacteriota bacterium
CGCCCCGGCACCGAGGAGCCGCACGGTCGGTGTCAGCGCCGAGTATCCATATACCGTCATACCAGCAGTGACGCCGGCTGCTACGCCTGTGGGCGTGTCCTCAATGACAACGCAAGCCGATGGTCTTGCATTGCATTTACTGGCTGCGTAGAGAAATACGTCAGCCGCCGGCTTGCCTCGTGCTACCTCGGTGACACTAAAAAGCCTCCCTTCGAAGCGCGGAAGCAGTCCTGTAATACCAAGCGTTGTGCGCATTTTGTCGTGATCTCCGCTGGAGGCTACACAGCATGGGAGTTTAATGTTGTCCAATGCCGCCTCAATACCCGGGACAGGGGTTAGTTGCGACTCAAGAGCCGCTTTTGTTCTGATGCGATAGTTTTCAGCGAAGTCAGCGGGCGGAGCGTGCCCAAGGAGTTCGGAAATGAGATCAAGGCATTGATTCATAGAGCGGCCCACAAAACGTTCAAACATGTCACCTAGCGTTACGGTGATACCGAGCTCGTTAAGCATCTGAGCGAAAACTTGATTGGTAATACGTTCACTATCAACTAACACACCATCGCAGTCGAAAATTACCAATTCAAATTTATTCATATCGCCCGTTCTTTTTCTGCATAACGACCACGCTCACCTGCCGGGGCCGCCGGACTGAGCGTTGAACCCTGAGAAACCGGAATGCCGGCCTCGGTCAGGTGCAGCGCTTGGTTCGGCCGTTTAGCACACCCCCCTTTCTCCGCTCGGTGGACTCGGGCTCCGATCGCTTCCCGCGCTCAGTTACGCGCCAATTCGGTTACTGTTGATCCAGTGGACGATCAATCGGGATGATCAACCCGAGCATCCCGAACACGATCATCCATAGGCGGTGATGGCGGTCTTCGACGCGCAGCAGTTCGCTCGGGTTGTCCGCATCCACGTCACCGTGATTGATGGCGTTGCGGATGTCGTACAGCCGGTCCTGCTCCGGCTTCATCCGGAAGCACTCCACGACGTACTGGTCCGCCCGGTCGGGGAAGCAGACCCTGAGGGCGTGGCTCGCCTTGGCGACAAATCCCGGGTCCACGAACGCCTTGTAGCACTCCGCGATCGCGGCCGCGTCCAGTTTACCATTCCGGGCTGTGACGAACGCATCAATGCCGGCCTGCTTTTCGGCCCGCCCCAGTTTCGGCGAGGGGCGGAGGAGGCAAACGGCCTCGATCAGGCACTCGAACGCGTTCCAGTAGCCCGCGTACACGCGAAGGACGTCGCTCCGATGTCCTTCCATCACGAGCTGGCGCGGTTCACGAATCCAGTACAGTGCCGACCGCACCTTCCGCGCCACGGGCGGGGGCAGCTTCCCCAGCGCCTCGACCACCTTCTGGACCCGAACCGGCTCGATCTTCGGCATCACCCCGCCGATCGAGCCGTGGGTCACGTGCGACCACCAGCCGCTCCCCGAGTTTCCCCAGTTCAACACCGCTAACACGCCGAGCAGTGTGTTGATCCGCGCGGCGGCGTCGACCAGGGCCTTGACCGACCTCTCTGGGATCTTCACCCGAGCCTTCAGGACGCACAGTGCCGACCTGATAAAGCTGTTCGTCACCTTCTCCGACTCAATAGTGATGCCAAGGTCGGGGAAGTCCAGCTCCGCCGGCGGCGGGTTGAAGTCGCCGTAGATCAACACCAAGAGGTCGTCACCCCAGCCGGACGGCCACTGGGCGATCCTCATTTCCAGCTGCGCCAGGCCGCGGGCATGCCCTTCCCGCATGCCGGTGGCAACCAACTCCTGGGTCTTTCGGCGCATGATGCCCCAAATGCGATCGGCCTCCGACCTCCCCGCGTCCTCGGTGCCGGCCGCCGCCACCTCCGGCACCGGCTGCTCGTCGCTGCTCTGGGCTGTCATCGTTTCACCACGAACACCATCGGATGCTTTAGCGTCGATCAACGCGGCGGTGAGCGGCGCGCGGAGCGCGTCCGCTCAAGCGCGAAGTTATCCGTTCCTATTCGGGTGCCGCGATCAGGCGGTCCACAAGATCGGCACCCGACCCGCTCCCGGGCGCCGGTTTGAGCACCACAATCTCGCCCTGTATCGGCAGGAACCCCAGGAGCGCCCGAACGGTAAAGGCGTGAGTCACCAGCACGAGCGTGCCCGGCCCGCGCCAGGTGGACACCATCTCCTTCAACTCGAGGAGCCGGGCAGGGACATTCGGATCCCTGTCCGGGACGAGGGCCCACGAACTCTCAACGGGACCGACAGCCATCAGGCGGGCCGTTTCCAGGCAGCGGCACACGGGCGAGGACAGGATCCGGTCCACGCGCACGCCGTGGTTGCGGAAGGCCCCGCCAAGTACCCTGGATTGTTCGCGCCCTAGTTCATCCAGGTTCCGTTGCGTCGTGCAATCGTCGATCTTGAAGCCGGGCGGGTCACCGTAGCCTGGCGGGGCGTTGCCATGGCGAATCAGTACAACATGACCACCCTTGACGAGCGCGGCCCAGGCGTCCTTGGAATCATCGGCGGCGATACCCGACGCGATGATCAGCGAAATGGCAAGAACGCAAAGAGCTGCGCGACCGAACTGGCACAGAATGCGCGATCCAATCACGACATCCCCCTCGAGCCCGCGGATCGTCCACTATCAGCGTGCGATCGCCAACGCTCCGGGCTCTGTCCGTACGGATAACTACAAGCATCTAGTTCCGTATAGAACCATCATACTTCTGTATATTGAGGTTTGGCTCGTTGTTACTTCGCCCGCTTTCTATAACCGCGGCAATGGTTTGTAAAGCCATATGTGACGACGGAATCCGTCAAAGGCTGAAAGTTACTTCCGTTTATTCGGAATCATCCGGGCTGGGATTCAAATACAGCACGTTCGGCAAAATTGAAAGCGGTCAGTTAGGGTCGAATCGCCACTTAGGCACTCAAGATTGATAGGTGAGGCATACCAATCAGTCGACAATCTTGCCTGAGAAGCAGACCGGCAACAACGGCGATTGTCACGGCAAAAATGGCCCATCAGTCGTTCGTCATGGAAGAGGTTCTCTTTAACTGTTACGCTTATTTAAGGAGACCTCCAACCATGGCGAAACATCTAGCTCGTAGCTGTCCGATGTGCAGGCAGTACATGGGTGTCGCGATTGCCGACGAGATTGGGAAGCGGCGCCGTATCCATGGCCTGTGCTCTAACTGTGGATACGAGATCGACTGGACGTTGCTGCGTTCGTAAACTCACGGTCTTTATGGCTTAATCGGCTATTGATGCGATTCCATCCGGTCCCAAGCTGGACGCGTTGACGGCTGAGAAAGTCTTTGGCTGGAAAAGTATCCACCCGTACAAAGATCGAGCCGGACTGTACGGCAAAAGACAGGATAAGGCTGGCCT
>DAIRFP010000198.1:3459-9345 GCA_036794995.1 Thermodesulfobacteriota bacterium
CTCACGCTACTCTTTACCGACACCGCTGGCCTACCGGTCCGGCAGTTGTTCTCCGCCGGCGATCTTGTTGAATAGGGCGACCACCTCAGGGTCGCGGGGAACTTCCTGGATGACTTTTTGAAGCTCCTCGGGCATCAGCGGCGTGGGATCTTCGCCGACGAGCTTTGTGAACGATGCGAAGAATGCAGGATCGTTAAGCGCTTTGCGCATTGCGGCCTGCAAAATCTCCACTCGATCTCGCGGCGTGTTTGGCGGCAAAGCAATGGCCGAGCCACCCAGACGAATGGCGCGCTGCAGCGCCAACACTTTCCGCTCTCTCTCCGACTTAGCGAACGACTCGAGTTCCGGCAGATGAGCAAACCGGGGATGGCGGTTTCCCTTGGGCGTTTCGAGAACTGCGTGAAAGTCGACAAGCCCTTTGTCAATCCACTCCGGCGCTCGCTGCACAATGGCAGCGACCAAACTGGATCTGGCATCGACTTCGCCCCGCAGTAGTGCCAGATCGACCTCCGGCCCGGAATAACCGACGACGAACTTGGGATCTTTGAGGCCAAGGAAGAACGCAAAGAGCCTGCCGGTGATATAGATACTGTGTCCTATAGCTTGAGCGCCGACTCTTATCCCAGACGCGCCCCGAAGCTTCTCGAGATTTGTCAGCCCAACTTCTTTTCGGGTGGAGAAAACATGCTGCGTCGCGGCATCGGACGAGCCGAGATAAATAAACTTGTTAACATCATAGAGAACTCCCGACTCACCCTGGATCACCGCCGCTAAAAGAGTCGTCCCCATGCTGCCGATGATCAACCCATCCGGCTTTGCCGACCGGAAAACATGATTGGCAGCTTTTCGTCCCCCGCCGCCGGGCATGTAGTCGATCACCACAGTGGGATTGCCCGGAATGTATTTCTGTATATAAGGAACGAGAGATTTGACTCGCAAATCGCTCGTGCCGCCGGGATCGCTGCTTACGATGAGGGTGACAGTCTTACCCTGATAAAACGGAACCTGAGCGTAAAGCGATCCCTCAAGGACCACGGCTAGCGGTAGTACCAGCGCCAGGCAGCGCAAGAATTTTATCCACGCCATCGTTCGACCTCCATTGTGTCTTGCAATCATCCATATTCTGAACGGATAAGGCATGATCAGGCATAACGGTCACTACAATGTTGCGAGTTCGCAGGGTCGCATTTTTCAAACAGTATACACAGCGGACGCTGCAGTTTGATGATTCCTATCAGAGGGCTCCCATGAAGGCGGAGAGAGTCCTTTCGATCGGGGTGATGTTCGCTTTGTCCGCGAGCGACGCGTAGATGTCACCACCAAGGTCGGCGGGCATCTTGGAACCGGACTCGCGGATGATCAGGACGTTGCGTTTTCCTTTCAGGCCGATGAAATAGCCCGCCTCGAATACGACATTGTCACGCGGCACAGCTTTATCGACCTGACCATGGTCGGCGAGGTCGTCATCCTTGGTAAAAAGGAAAATACCGCCGATGGAACGAGCGGCTGCCTGTTCGATCTGGTCGAGAATCGTGCGGCCGGGAATGAAATCCGTTTGCCAGTCCAAGACCTTGGCGCCGAGGCTCAGCAAGAAGCGCTTGATCGCCGCGGCGGTCGTTTCTGAAGCGCTGGAATAACCAAGGAATACATCACACCGCTCATCCAGCAATGCTTTCCAGTAATTGAAGGGCACACGAAACTCGTCGGTGTGAAGCCACCCCACGTCTGCATTCGAATCGAATTCACCGACATAACCGCCGAAGGTCATGTCGAACACGACGCGGCGAAGGACGTTTAGCTGGACCAAAACGAGAGTGGGTAGGCCGAGTGTGTGAGCGAGCGCGCCCTCGTAATGGTTGAATTCGGTTGGGAGCAAAACCGGTTGAGCGCCTCCATCTTGAAAGGTCCACCGCGGCATTCCGATAACTGCCGCCGCCACACACCGCCTGGCAATTTCGTCGGCATCGCGTGGATTCCAGGCCTTGGCCGAGGCGAGGCCAGGTTTGCCTCTCGGATTGGTGAAGATTTCCGGCGTGTAACCGAGCTTCTCGATCTCCTCGACAATTCCCCATTTAAGCCGATTGAGATTCTCAGGTAGCCAACGATCGGCGGGCAAGCTAACGTATATGCGGCGGGTGATCTGCACAAGACTGTCCCACGAATAACCGCCGTGGTCTAAAGCGGTTTGATTTCCACCCTACGGAATTTCACGATGCCGGCGGAATACTGCAGCGTAATCGGCCCGCGCGCGTACTTGCTGTTATTCGTCTCGGCAGTGCGAACACCGTTAAGAATAACCGTGAGCTGCGGACCTTTGGCCGTAATCTCCAGGGTATTCCATCGGCCGCCGGCTTTGGGCATGGGCGATACCTTGGCGTAATTGACGATGGCGCCTGTGCCGTAGTCCGGCTCCGCCCGCTTGTCATAGATATTCACCTCGTAGCACGTCCCGGAGCCGGGTTTTTGCGGATCGGCGCAGCGTATGTGGATGCCGCTGTTGGCATCCGCATCCACCCAGAACTCTGCCCTAATCTGAAAGTCCGCGTAGGAATTCTTCGACACCAGATGGCCATTGCCCTTGTCAGCCTGAACGAGCCCGTCCTCCAGACGCCAATTAGCGTTGCCGACGGCATTCCAGTTTTCCAGGTTGGAACCGTCAAGCAGAATGATCCACCCCGGCTCAGCTTGACGGGAAGCCTGTTGTGAACAGCCGAAAACCGCGAATCCGATAAGAACCAGTCCCATGATGATGATAGAGAAGCACTTCATTGTGACCTCCTTCAATGTTCATGGCGGAATGATAGAGCTCGGTCGGCACGCTGTCCCCTTTTCCGACAGGACAATAACCGACACGATCGCCTGAGGTCAACCTAGAGTGTTTAAAATTTCTGGATTCCGGGTCGCGCCAGCTATCGCCAGCTCGCCCGGAATGACGATTAAACTATGTGGCGAACTGCTGAGACACACACTAGTCTCACAGTGTACTGAAAATAGGACCGGAATGCTTCGACCGGCTCAGCATGAACGGAAAGTGCCGAATCGTTACAACTTACTTCCCATTCGCATTGAGCCTAGGGTGAGCGGCATTCTTCAGCACCCTGCTTCGGCACTTGGCCGCTTCCTCGTCAACGAGCAGGATCCCTCGCTATCGTCTGGGGAGAAGATTTTGTGCTTCAAGCGCCTTCATGACCGCTTCAACATAGGACTTGATCGCCGTTTGTACGTTTTCCGGCTCCGTCGTCTTGATGGTGGCGCTCCAGACAAGATCGTTCTTGGCGATGTCGTACAACATGGTCTCCGAGGTGTATTCCTTATAACGGGAAACGCTTGCCGAGCCAGCCGGTCCAGACCAGGAGGCGCCGACGTTGGAACCGAAGACGCCGAAGGAAAACGGAAACGACGGGCCAATTTTGGTCTTTTGCTCCGTATGCACCGATCGCGGGAAGAGCACCGCATCGGCGCGGGCCTTCTGCGCGGCCTGTTTGAGCCTGTCTTCATCGATCTCTTGGTCCTCCGGAATGTACCGATAGCTCGCCAAGGGGTCGACACCCGTTGCCCGGAGCTGAACCACGAATTCATCTTCGAAGCTCCGTCGCACGCTGGCATTCCCGCTGGGACCTCCGACCATGATTCGCTTGAAGGGCGCCGAGCCGTATGCCGGATTGCGCCATTCACTGACAATCGGAGTAGTAGCGGTCGAACAACCGCATAGACTAACAAAGACAATTCCTACCACGACCAAACGCGACGGTTTTATGAGCTTCATGCTTCCATGATCGCGCTAAATTACCTTTTATTAAAGCCCCAGGCAGACAATGCCGCTCAGCCGTCCTCCGCTCTGCTTCAACCCGGCCAGGCGCTGCCCCAGAGATCGGCATAGGCCACTTCATTTACGGGACGGCGCTTCACTGGGCCGAACTTGTCCTCGGGATAGCCAATGGGCATCAGCGCATACGTCCATACGTCGTCGGGTATTCCGAGCAAATCCTTCACCTCACCCTCGCAGCGGATGTGATTGGTGGTGATTAACGTGCCGAGGCCTAGGGCGCGGCAGCTTAGGATGATGTTTTGCACCGCGGGATAAATGCTGGCGCCGCGAATCCGGTCGGTATAGATCAGCTCAGTCTCATAGATTGCTTGCACCTCCGGCGGGAGCGCGTCGCGCGGGGGCGCCGGCCGATCTCGCAGGCAGGGCAACAGCAGCACCGGCGCGTCGCCCATATGCTCCCAGAGATGAGCGCCGGCAACCATCATACGTTGGTACTGCTCCTCGGTCAGGTGGGCCGGACGGCCGCGCGCCTGGTAGATCGCCTTCGCGATGTCGGAGGCTTTCCGGTAGATCAGACCCAGCTTGCACCGCACCTCGGGGTCGCGCACGACGACGAAACTCCAGTGCTGGGAGTTGCCAGCCGACGGCGCGCGGATGGCGGCGTCGAGAATCTTCGTGATGATCTCCTCCGGCACCGGATCCGGCTTCAGCCGGCGCATCGCCCGCGCCGAATACATCGCTTCGAATAGTCCGATCTCGCTATTGGACGGTCCTCGATCGTAGGTCACGCTTGACCCCTCCTCTTTTAACTGCATCCATCCGTCTTGTACTCTCAACCGTTGGAACAGTTCAAATCGTTCAAGTCGTTCAAAAAGTTAAAATGCTCGATAGTCGGAGAGACGTGCAGGAGTGAGTTGCTTCGAACGGATCGACCTCTGCAGCGTTTTAGAGAGCTCGGCGCAATTGATCCCGGCTGGGCACTAGCGCCTTTCGGATCGCCAGCTTTAGCAAATACTGCCTAGGGCAGCCGATGCGCTATTTCAGGTAGCCGCGCTCGCGCCAATAGATCTCCGCCGCGGGATGAAGCGGCACATCCAAGGGTCCCTCCGGGGTGTCGGCGCACATCCGTTCTAGCGGAAGCGGGCCCTCTCCCTGCCAGGGGATACGATCTTTTCGATTGTCCAGCGCTATGCAAAAAGCTCGCACGATATCATCGGATACGTCGGCATGGGTAAAGATCGGCCAGCCGCTAAAGTCGACGGCGGTGACATCTGCCGGCAACTTCGGGTAAATTTTTTTCGCAAGGGTGGCTCGACGAAAGCCAACTTCCTCTACGCGCTTGGCATGCTCCTCATCCAGCGAAAGAAACCGCATTCCCGCATCGAGGGCTTGATTCGTCCAGCGCTTCACCGCCTCGTCAAAGAGGGCATCCACCTCGCCGCGTTGCACGACGCCAAAACGATTGGGACCATCCGGCATACCTTCGTCGTAGCGTACCTGCCCACCCCACGAAACCAGGTCATCGAGAGAAAATCCGGCCTGGGCCAGGACTTCTTTTACGACGAGATGAACCGAATGACGTTTCTGGCCACGGAGCGAAACGCGCAGCGGGTATCGGCGCTCCAGCAAGTCGGCGAAAGACTTTAATCCTGTCTTCTCGGTTACGGCGAAAGCAAACTGATCCTGGGTGGGAATGACGGCAATGGCGCGGACCGGAATCGCCTCTTTGAAAGGGCCGCGTCCGCGGTAGGCCATCGTCAGCGGGCTGGAAGGATTGATGGTTGCAAGATGGACGTCGCCGCGAGCAACCTCTTCGATAGCCTCGACGGTGTCGCTGCCGAATAGCGACAGCTTCCACTCCAGTCCACCTTGATCACGCAGATTGACCCGCGCTTGCCGGTAGGGCCATTGATTCATACCGACCACTTCAGAGGCCACCTCCAGGACAAGGCGGGAACGCACTACCAGCGGTGAAGGGTGTCTGGGCTCCATATTTTCTCCCTACGAAAAAGCGCTGTTGGTAATTTTTTCGTTGCGTTGACCCTGTCTAATCAAAGCCCCGGATAGAGTCAAGCGCTGCGGCCAGAATGAGCATGGAGGCATCACCGCTCCGCAAG
>DAIRFP010000199.1:0-9330 GCA_036794995.1 Thermodesulfobacteriota bacterium
AGCGAGCCGATTGAGCGCAACGAAGCATATGAGGTTTTTTCAACAGCCTGCTACGGTTTTTTGTCGCTCCCAACATGCGCGAGCCCCCATTCGTGGAGCCCGTCGATGATCGGTTTCAGAGTTTTTCCCGCAGCCGTCAGGGAATACTCCACCCGCGGCGGGACTTCCGCGTAGATCTTCCGCTCGACGATGCCGTCAGTTTCGAGCTCGCGGAGATGCTGGGCGAGCATCTTCTCCGAGACGCCGCTCAAGCGGCGACGCAACTCCCCGAAGCGGCTGACGCCGGAAAGCAGCTCGCGCAGGATCAAGAGCTTCCACTTTCCACCGATAACCCCCAGGGTGCTCTCCGCCGGACAACGGATATCTTTTTTACCGCGGGCCATGCTTACCTTTCGGTTAGGACACTACTTCAAAGTGCGTACTTTACAAGCTCCCAAACGTGGTTACACTGGTTCTGTCGTCCCGTGCAAGAGAGTCCGGGGCACTGACAGGGCAACGTCAAAGTCAGTTTCACCGTACTGAATTGGATTCACAACTCACGTTTGTCCAAAAATCCCCCTTCGAAAAAGGGGAATAGAAAATCTCCCTTTGCAAAGGGAGATTTAGAGGGATTTTCAACTGCTCAACACGACATTGACGAGACCACGGGGGCCTAGCGCGGCGAAGCCGCAACCAAAAGAATCGGAATATCTCCCGCAAAGACGCAAAGGCCGCAAAGAAAGAAAATATTTATCCTAACTTGGCGTTCTTCGCGCCTTGGCGGGAGGAATATCCGAATCCGAGATGTTTCATGTATCGGAAAATTTGCGCAAGCCGCGAAAACTTTCAAGCAATACGGAGTAGTGGAGTGTTCGAGTTTTGAGAAGGAGGTCATCATGAAGTCATTATCAAGACACGTCGAGAGGATCATCGAACCCCAGCCCGTCGTCGAAGGCGCGGGCGTGAAGCTGAAGCGCAGCATTGGAACACAAACGTTGGATTACCTCGATCCGTTCCTGCTGCTGGACCACTTTAGTTCCACGGATCGGCGCGACTACGAAGCCGGATTCCCTTTGCACCCCCATCGAGGCATCGAAACCGTGACCTATGTTTTGTCTGGCCGGGTGAGCCACAAGGACACCCTCGGCAGCGCCGGAACCATTGGGCCTGGAGATGTTCAGTGGATGACCGCCGGGCGCGGCATCATGCATGAAGAGATGCCCCAGGTGAGCCCCGAAGGCATCGCCGGATTTCAGTTGTGGGTCAATTTGCCGGCGAAACTTAAGATGACCGCGCCGCGGTATCAAAATATCCTGTCCGCCGAGGTCCCGGAAATTGAAAAAGAGAACGGCGTCAGGATTCGCGTCATTACCGGGGAGGTCGAGGGCACGGCGGGTCCGGTGAGCGGGATCGCGGCCAATCCGATCTATATGGATGTCTCCGTGCCGTCGCAGACTACGTTCACTCAGGCCATCGACAGTAGCAACACGGCCTTCGCATACGTGTTTCAGGGCGAGGCGAAGTTTTCTGCGGCCGATGGAGCAGAGCAAGTGGTCCAGTCACCGAAGTTGGTGGTTTTGAGCGCAGGCGACTTCGTCGAGGTTGCCACCGCGGACAATCCCGCGCGGTTCCTGTTGGTTTCCGGCAGGCCCTTGCGCGAACCCGTTGCGCGCTACGGTCCCTTCGTCATGAACACGCGGGAAGAGATCGAGGAGGCGCTAGACGATCTGCGCCGAGGAACCTTTGTGTGAGGCGTTGGATGGGACCGGGGGGAGAACCGTTCTCCCCCGAGTCGATGCGGGCAACGATTGTTTAGGCGCGCTGTGTTCAGAAAGTTTTGCTGCCATCCGGCGGGCGCACGTCAAAGGCGTTGGCCACGGAGCCGATGGTGCTGTAGTGGCCGATGAGCGCAACCAGCTCGACGAATTTTTGCGGGCCCAGCTCGGCGAGAGCCAGGGTGAAGATTTCGTTGGAGAGGCGATGCTGGCGCAGCAGGCTGCGCACGATCTCGACGAACAGCCGCTCCCGTGGCATGAGCTTCTCCAAGGAACCATGAGCACGGATGGCCTCGATGGCGTCCTCCCGCAAACCGGCCTGGCGCGCTCTGATTTCGTGCCGGGTCCAGGGGTAATGAGCTTCAAATTCCCGGGCGGTGGCCAGGATGACTAACTCGCGGTCGGCTTCGCCGAGGGCCGCGTCTTTCCGGTAATAGTTTTCAGCCGTCGCTAAATGATCGGCTAGGATCGGCGCATGGATCAACGCGCTATAGGGGCCGCCCCCGCCGGTGCGCCCAGCCGTGATGCGGTCCCATCGTTGCTGATTCTCCGGGGAAAGGTCGTCGCGCTTTATCGCTGGTAGTCTCATGTTTCCTCCGTCTGGACAGTTGGACAATTTGTGTGGGTTGTATCCGCCCTTAAGTAGTATTACAAGAGCCGCATTTCTTTCCGAGAGAGCGCGTTTGATTATGTGAAGGGCGAGCGCGATACTTTGAACGTTGAACCCGGAGCCTTGAACCGGTCCGACCGGCAAGTTGACAATATCCCTGATGCTATCTAAGAATCCGTCTGATGGGTAATGCGAGCGGCCAATCGAAGGCAAGGAGGGACTATGCCTAAAGTAACTTCGTTAGGTCACCTGGGTGTCTACGTTAAAGACGTCGAGCGATCGGTGGACTTTTATCGCGATATCCTCGGGCTACAGGTGAGCGATCGCAGTCCACGCGGATCCGTGTTCATGACCGCTCAAGATCGCTTGGCGGAGCACCATGAGCTTTTGATCGTGCCGGGCCGAAAGGAGGGAACCGACAATACCCTCCAGCAAATTTCTTTTCGCTGCGCCAGTCTTGCCGACGTGAAAGAATTTTACCGGATCTTTTTGGAGCGTGGGGTGCCGATCCAGCGGACCGTGACCCACGGCAATACGGTGAGTATTTACTTCGATGATCCCGACAAGAACTCGGTGGAAGTTTACTGGCCCACCGGCATCGATGTCCCGCAACCCTTTGGCCAAGCGGTGGATCTGACCAAGGGGGAAGATGAGATCATGGCGCGGGTCAAACAATTAATCTCCGAGCGCCCCCAGAGTCCTCAAGCTTCTTAAAAACGCTGCAACAGTGGAATAGTGGAATGCTGGAATGTTGAAGGTTCCACCATTCCATTGTTGCCTTCCTGTGTTTATAAGCCGAAATCGAAGCATTCGCTTTGACCGCCCACTGATTACCGGTCACCGATCACCTTGGTATTGCATTGCCATTCCATCTTTCCAGTGCATGAGTTTCTGTTCAGCAATCCCCTATCGAGACATTCGGCGTCGACGCGCAACGGTTTTCATGCTACGGGATATGAATTTGCTTGATCTAAGTTATGGAATCGCAGAACTCTGAGCACGGACGCCGGAGCGTCGCGCGCAATGCCGGCGTCGTAAGCCTCGCCGTCATGGGGAGCCGCGTTCTCGGCTTGGTGCGGGATCAGGTGTTCGCGATCTTTTTTGGCGCGGGCCTGCACTACGACGCGTTCCTGGCCGCTTTTCGCATTCCCAATCTGCTGCGGGATCTCTTTGCCGAAGGCGCGCTGTCCGCCGCCTTCGTTACCACTTTCACCCAGGTGCTTGCGACCAAAGGCCATGACGAAGCCATCAGGCTATCCAACCGCGTGGCGAGCTTGATCATCCTGGTAATCACGGCGATTTCCGTGATCGGCTGGTGGTACGCGCCGGCGATTGTCCGGATCCTCGCACCGGGCTTTTACGATGTGCCGGGCAAAGCGGAGCTTACTATCACACTTACACGAATCATGATTCCCTTCCTGTTGTTTGTCGCCCTTGCGGCTCAAGCCATGGGAATTTTGAACGCCCTCGGTCGCTTTGGCATCCCGGCGTTCGCCTCGGCGTTCTTCAACGTCGGCTCCATCGTGGGTGGCTTGCTCTTGGGATTTGTCGTCGGACCCGCGCTTGGCCTGAGCGCCATCGAAGGCATGGCTTACGGCACGCTCCTCGGCGGTTTCTTGCAGTTTGCGGTTCAGTGGCCGAGCCTCCTCCGAGTGGGCTTCAGCTATCGGCCCATGATCAGCGTCAGCGATCCGGGGGTCCGGCAAATTTTTCGTTTGATGGGACCGGCGATTCTTGGCACCGCCGCGGTGCAGATCAATGTGTTAGTCAACACCAATTTTGCCTCGGCCATTGTCGATCCCGCCACCGGAGCCATCGCTAACGGCCCGGTGTCCTGGCTGAGCTATGCGTTTCGCTTCATGCAATTTCCCATCGGCGTCTTCGGCGTCGCCATCGCTACGGCGGCCCTGCCGCCGCTTTCACGCAGCAGCGCGCAAGCGGATTATCCGGAATTCAGAAAGACTCTGGCGCATGCGCTGGCGCTGGTTTTTCTCCTCTGCATTCCTTCGGCCGTGGGGTTGGCGGTATTGGGCCGGCCCATCGTGGCGCTGATTTTCGAGCACGGTCGATTTACTGCGTTCGACACGGTGCAGACGGGGGACGCCCTGGCGGCTTATGCCATCGGTCTCGCCGGCTATGCCGCCTTGAAGGTTCTTTCGCCGGCCTTTTATGCCCTCGGCGATGCGCGCACTCCGATGCTCATCAGTCTTGGTTCCATTGCGGTCAACTACGTGATGAATTCTCTTCTCGTCGGATCCTTCGGCCATGTCGGCCTGGCGTTTTCCACTTCAACCGTAGCGCTGATCAATTTTCTTTTGTTGGCGCTTTTTATGCGCCGCCGGGTCGGCCCGCTGGAAGGGAGCGGCCTGGGATCCAAGCTGTTGAAAATCGTCGCCGCCTCGATTCCTCTGGCGGTGGTCGCATGGTTGGTCAATGAATGGTGCGGCAGCCTCCCGCTGGCCGGTATCTTACTTAAGTTGGTGAGTGTGTTGGCGTCCATAACTCTGGCGGCCATTGTTTTTTATGCCGCCTGCCGGCTGCTGCGCGTCGCCGAGTTGGACGAGGCGCTGGACGCGGTTGCCGGCAGATTCTTGCGCGTTTTGAAACGAAAATAGCGGAAACTACTGGTGGTGTATCAGGTCCGAAAAGTAGTTGAGTCGTCATTCCGGCCAACCCCGGCGAAGGCCGGGGGCGAGCCGGAATCCAGGAATTTAAGGACTCTGGATTCCCGCTTCAGCCTGAGGCTGATCCGTCCTTTTGGCGGATTCGCGGATGGGGACACTTTGGACGATCCCGCTTTGCTCCAGGCTCAGGAAACTTTCGCCAAGCATATAAACTTAACCCTGACGCCGTCTTTCCGGGAGTCAGTAACGCCGCGTCTCCTTAGCCAGAATGCCCTCGCCGATAGTCAGCGCCGAGACAGAGGACCGAGGCTGGGCTCGAGTGGACTTTCTCAGCTCGACAGTGTTAGACAGCGCTTCCTGGTCGGGGTAATAGCATTTTGAATGGTCCTAGGGTGGGAGATGGGAATCGGTGCCGATGCCCCCAAAGGGCGGTTCTTTAGTGTTCTCTGTATTGTCGGGTTGTCGATTTCTGCTATGCAGTGCGCTCCCGTTCTGCGAGGCGCGTTAACATGTGAAGGTGTCCAGGTCCTTGCGGATCAGCTGACGGTTGCCGAAGCTGAAGAGTATTGTCGCTATGCTGTTCGCGAGCGGAAGAAGGTGGAAGGGTTTTGGGGCGATACTTGGAACGAAGCGATTCGGATTAACGTCAGCAGTTCTTACCGGATTAGCAGAGCGCTTGTGCCTGGTCATTTCGGAAATAGGGGCTTTATGGAGATGCCGCTGCGGAGGGTGCGGGATAACACCGGGGCACTCTTGCACGAGATCGTCCACATTTATGCACCGAACAACAATCGCTTTCTTGCGGAAGGGTTGGCAGTCTACCTTCATACGAAACTGGGCGGTAATCCAGCCTTTCCCAACTTTGGAGAGGACTTGAACGGTTTGGCTGTCCGCTCCCTGTCGGGAGCAAAATCCTTGGAGTCATTGAACGGTGTGCGGACGCCCCGCCCGTTGGGCAGTGTAATGGACGAAGAGACCGCATATGTCCTAGCGGGGTCGTTCGTAGGGTTCTTATTAGAGGGGTATGGCTTGCCATTGTTCCGCAACTTGTACGAGACGGAAAACTACGAGAAAGTTTACAGGAAGTCTCTCGATGCTCTTGAAAGGGAATGGCGCTTAAGCCTTCAGGGGAAATAGTGCCCTTAGCTACACTTCGCCTAGCCAATGCGCTTAGACCGACTGTTTAACAGCAACCGTAAATGGGAGGCCGCGGGTATAGCTGGGTTTCCCCTTCCGTGTCTCGAAGGCGAGGCGCTTGATGACGACGATGAAGAAATTTAACATCGCGGAGAAAGCTTTTCGTGAGTGAGCAATGCGCCGTGCTGATCACGGGGTTTCCGCTATTCCATGGGTTCACTTTGAATGGCGCTCGAATGTTGCTGGAGTGTGGCGAAGTCAAAGAGTAGTCTCCCGGAGAAATGCTGTTCAAGAAAGGAAGCAATCGGAGGATCACATGTCGAGATTTCAGCGGGCGGTGCCCGTGCTGCAAGTTAGAGATGTCGAGCGGAGCATGGGTTGGTACGTTGATACGTTCGGTTTTCAACCCGATCCGTTTCCTGAGAAACCGCCCTACGGCTTTGCGATCCTCAGGCGTGACGACTCTGAAATCATGTTGCAGTGCGCTGACGCGAGGGAGACGATTCACAGAGGCGACGGTTGGGCCGTGTATCTACGCACATCCGGTGAGGATCTCTTGGACCTCGCAACAGCTATCGGGCGCGTTACCCCACTCATTCGAGGGCCCGAGCGTATGTTCTATGGCCTCGTCGAGTTTGAGGTTGTCGACCCAGATGGCTACCACGTTTGTGTAAGCGGGCCCCTGCCGGCGAGTGTTAACGTCCCACGTGCACGTGATCAAGAGGATGCGACGCGCTAACCAGTGCACACGGATCCCGCGGCGAATCTGGGGAAGGGGGGTGAAGTCCGGCTGACGCCGAACCCCGCTGTTGCTGCCGCGGCACGTGAAGCCACGGCAAAGTTCTTCTCCGAGGTGTCTGGGCTGAGCAAGTAGGAGTGAACCGGAAAAGGGGCAATTTTTTCAAGCCTAACTTATCGCTTTAGGCCGATCGCTTTCAGTGACAGCTGAGCGAGCGTTAGCGTTTTTATTGCCGTATAGTGGGAGGCGAGACGCAAAGCCAATGGAGGGCTTTCCATGAATGAGCAATACGCTGTCTTGATCACGGGGTTTCCGCTATTTCACGGGTTCACTGTGGATGGCGCTCGAATGTTGCTCGATAGTGGCGAAGTCAAGGAGTACGCCCCAGGAGAAGTGCTGCTTAAAGAAGGAGATAACCCGACATTCGTCCTGCTCGTTCTCACCGGTAAAATGCAAGCCTTTGTCGAACGCCAGCAACGTGACCTGGTGCTGAGCGACGCCGGGCCGGGTACGATCTTGGGTGAATTGGCTGTGCTATGCGGCATCCCGCGATCGGCTTCGGTGCGCGCGAGCGAGAACTCGGCAGCCCTGCAATGGAGCGCCGGGACTTTTCGGAGCCTGCTCCTCCGCGACGCCTTCTTATCGGAGCGGATATTCCGCGAATCGCTGCGCACCCTCATTGAGAAAGAGCGCTCGCTGATCGATTCCCTTATCCGCTCGGAGGGCGGTCGCAACCAAAGCGAATAGGGCTACAGACTCTACTTTACTATGCTTGAAAGTTTTCGCAGCTTGCGCAAATTGTTCAGGCGTCGATTAGCAGGGTCTGCCATTCGACGAAAGACTTTAACCCCACGAAGATCGCGAAGGACACGAAGATCGGATGAAAAAACTAAAATATTCTTCTTCCTTTGTGCTCCTGGTATGCTCCTTCGAAAATTGGGTTTGAGGCTGCGCCAATTGGCCGACCGATGAACAAGCCGACCGGCGGCAACGCCCTAATTCCTTCCTTCCCCTTGAGAGACTGTGTCGCAATGTCATCCTGAGGCGATAGCCGAAGGATCTCGCTTTAGTAAGTGGCAGGAAACGTTAGATTCTTCGCTTTGCTCAGAATGACATTCGTGTGATTTTCGCATTGCGACACAGTCTCTGACGGGGAAGGACAAAGGTAGGGGTGATTGGTCAGATAAGTTCCCGAGCACCCCTATCCCCATCAAGGGAAAGGAGGTCCAAGCAATATAGAAACGATATGTCCCCATTTTTTCATCTCCTGCGGGCGAGCGTAAGATCATGAATCACTTCGTGGGTGATATCCATTTTTCCTTCGGTTGCGGCTTCGGCGCGGATTCTTACCCTGTTTAATCTGAGAATGCACCACTGTGGCTGTGATCGTTTCCCTGTGCGACGTGATCGAGGAAATGGATCTGATGAGTGATGAGGCGACGGCTTACATCAACTGGAAAACCGGCGAACTCATCACTTGGGCTAGAGCGGACTTTGAGAAACGCGCGCCGCTCGGCTGCGAAGCGTTAGGCGTCAATGTTCACTCGCGGATGGAGTTTCCCTCCGGTCTCTGCGATAATCTGCTATCTTTTATGGCACAGGGCCCACTTACCTCTCTGATTCCACCGTTTCGCCCGGACGGCTACTTGCCGGAAGGCGTGTATGTATGCTCAGAAGCCGACGTGATTTTTCGGTTCGGCTCTTCGAATCGTCGCCGTCGTCGATTGGCAGTAAGGCTTCGTCAGTGGATTGAATTGGGACGGCAAGTAGGAGCCAAGCGATTGCTCGTGGATGGCAGTTTCGTTACGGCAAAAGAAGAGCCGCAAGATGTTGACACAGTTATACTGCTCCCGCAGAAGTTCACACAGCAGCTTGAGCAAGAACATCCGGCCGCGCTGGAATTGGAAGAGATGTTGTTGACGCGTCGCCCAGAAGAAATCTTTGCTGCAGAAGATGAAGCTGATTGGGCAGAGTGGGTGGCGTTTTTTAGCCTAACCCGTGAACCAGATAGACGTCGTAAGGGACTCGTGGAGATGCCATTATGATTACCAATGCTGAGCAGTACCAAAAAGCCCAAGAGGAGTTACAACTGTTAGAGGACAGACTCCACCGCTTACAGCAGAGCTACCCGCTAGGCGAGAAGGGTTTCACGAAAGCCGGGATTCGGAAAATGATAGCTCGGCTGCATGAAGAACTTGCGCTGTATGAGGGCAGCCAAGAGATTCACCAAACCGATCCCGCATAATTGCCGAATGGGTCTTAGCGGCGAGCGGGAAGTAGATCGTATCCTAACCAACCCGCTGCACCGTATTGGCGCAATCTCAAGGTGGCCCTGGCCTTGTCATTTGACGAATCCCTGTCGCCTTCCGCCGTGTAAATCACACTTTCCTTTATCTCTATCCGCGTGATAGATAACGCTCGAAACGAGGTGCGCAATGAATCAAGTGAGAAGGGGCGAGTGTCAAG
>DAIRFP010000200.1:0-2291 GCA_036794995.1 Thermodesulfobacteriota bacterium
TCGATCGTCGAAGGGCAAGGCATTTTTTGCAAGTACGGTATCGCGGCCGAGCTGGTTTTCATCATCGCGGGTCGGGCGATGCAGGCCATGTTGGCCGGTCAAGTTCCGATGGGGCTGGTCGGGGCAACTCACGTCGTCAATGCCAATACCGGGGGCGGCGATTTCGCCATGATCCTCGGCCTGCAAAATAGTTTGGATTATCTGTTCATCGCCCGGCCGAACATCAAGAGCGCCGAAGAGCTCAAAGGCAAGAAGGTGGCGATCGGCACACCGGCCGGCTCGGCTTCGCTTGCGACTTATGTGGCACTCGAATATCTAGGGCTTAATCCGAAACGCGACAACATCGTCTTGCTTGGGATTGGCGGCGTGCCGGAACGGCTGGGCGCGCTTCGCTCCGGCAGCGTCGAAGCGACCAGCTTGTCGCCCGAATTCGGTCAGGTGGTGGTCAGTGAAGGGTATCGTGTCCTGCTGAACACGACGAAGGAAAACGTTCCGTTTCAGTCCTCCGGCATGGTGGTTGCCCGCAGCCTGATCAAAACGAACCCCCAGCTTGTGGAGAACGCCGCCAAAGCAATTATTGAAGGCGTCGCCTTTGTCCTCAAGCCCGCCAACAAGGAGATTGTCGTCAAGAGCCTCGCCAGTAACCTGCGGCTGAGCAAGCAGGAACAAGTCGAAAAGGCTTATCAAAACATGGTTGCCGAGCTGCCGAAGAAACCGTGTCCGACCATGGAAGGCGTGGCTTCGGTGATCAAATTGATGGCCCAGCACGGTCTCAATGCCAAAGCGGGACAGGTAAAGCCGGACGAGATTGCGGACTTGTCGTTTTGCAAAAAGTTTGAGGACAGCGGGTTTTTCCGGAGCCTGTACTGAAGTGAGGGAATGGAGTGATGGAGCAGTGAAGTGTTGGAGTGATGGTTTCACAAGAGACTGATCACGCGTTGCTGGCACCGGAGCTGTTCATCGCGAAGATATGGGAGGAGCGGAGAAGATACATTTGCGAAGGCCGCGTCGAGGGGAAGGATTGGGAAATCGCAAAGCAGCCAACGTCGCATTGCTGCATCTTCATCGTAGTCTCCGCGGGATTCTGCTCTGGACAACTCTTTTACTAGTTTTCTCCTCAAAGGACTTATTCGCCCAGCCTCTCGAAACTCTCAACGTTTCTTACGCTTCCGTTACCGGCAGCCGCATTCCTTTATGGATCGCCAAGGACGCCGGTCTATTCGAAAAAAACGGTCTTCATGTCAATTTGGTCGTGATCGCTGCCGGCAATGCGGCCATCGGAGCGCTGGCAGGCGGCGACGTGGAAGTTCTCGGCGCACCTGGCACGACAACCATGGTTTCGGCGGCTAAGGGGCTTCCCGTGGCTATCATCGGAACGTTCGGTCCCGGCAGCTGGAAGTTGGTGGCCCATCCGGGAATCGCGTCAGTCCAAGGGTTGCGCGGCAAAACCATCGGCATCAGCCGCCTCGGAACCACCATCGAATTCGCCACCCGCCGCGCGCTTGTCAAACTGGGTCTTACCCCCGGCAAGGATGTCAACATTATTGCCACCGGGTTGGGGGAGTCGAATAAACGAGTCATGATCATGCTCCAGGGAAAGATCGATGCAACCTTGGTGAGCGCCGACAACCTGTACGAAGCCGAGACCCAGGGTTGGAAGCTCTCGCAGCTGGCGGATTTAAACGAGCTCGGAATTTACACCAGCGCCAGTGATCTGTCGGCCAAACGGGATTTTCTCAGAAATCAACGGCAGCGCGCGCGGGCTTTTATGAGAGCCTATTGCGAAGCGATCTGGCTTGGGAAAAACAATAAAAGCGTCGCCCTGGCGAGTTTCCGCAAACACATGCGGGAGCAGGATCCGCGCCGCCTCGAAGTCCTGTACAAGAATTACGTTGTCGACGGGCTGCCATTGAAACCCTATCCCATGGAAGAGGTTATCCAGACCGAAATCGAAAACTTAACGCCTACCATACCGGAAATGCGCGGCAAGCGCGCGTCAGACTTCATTGACAAGAGCATCCTAACCGAGCTTGAAAACGAAGGTTTTTTCGCCAGCCTGAACGCTAAATACGCGAAGTAATCGGGTTCAAGGCCTGCACTGAGCTTGCCGAGGTGAGGTGAGCCACGCTCGAGTTTGGCGAGCGGTGATGGGTATCGGCGCGGCGCCTCCACCCATCCTACAAGTTCTCGAAAACTTCGTGCTCGCTCCGGACGGCTGGCCCATCTATAGTCGCCGTAGGATGGGTGGAGCGAAGCGATACCCATCGAATTGGTCCGCCGTCCACAAATCA
>DAIRFP010000200.1:2391-9310 GCA_036794995.1 Thermodesulfobacteriota bacterium
CAAAATCCAAACAAGGGTTAAAAACGTTGCCAAGACAATTCCCCGTTGAAAAGGGGCGCCGCCGGCGCCATACAAGTTCCGTGTTCTCCGGATTGTTCGTCTGCAGAGGTCAGGCAAGAATTGTCAGCCGCTTGCCGTTGACGCGTTCACTTCGATCAGATAGTTTTTCGGGATGTTTTAGCAGCAAGAGGAGAAGTTTAACCCTATGGCTTATCTTGATTTACACCAACATCTGAGAAATCTCGAGGATCACGGCCTGCTCAGGCGCATCACGCGGCTTATCAACAAAGATACGGAGCTCCATCCGTTGGTCCGCTGGCAGTACCGCGGCCTGGCGGAAGAAGAGCGGAAGGCCTGGCTATTCGAGAACGTCACCGATGCCAAGGGGCGGAAGTACGACATGCCGGTGGTGGTTGGCGCGCTGGCGGGAAATCCGGCGATCTACTTTCTCGGCATGGGCTGCAAGACCGGCGACGAGATGGACGACCGCTGGAAGAAGGCGCTGTCTGAGCCGCTGCCGCCGGTCGCCGTGAACCAGGCGAAGTGCCAGGACGTCGTTTATCTCGGTGACGAGCTGGATCAGGAAGGCTGCGGTCTCGATCGATTCCCCGTGCCGATCTCTACGCCGGGTTTTGACAACGGTCCTTATACCACTTGCTCCCATTGGTTCACCCGGGATCCGGAAACCGGAATCCATAATATCGGCAACTATCGCGGCCAGATCAAAGCGCGCAGACGTGTCGGTGTGTTTCCTTCCGGCCTGGGTCAGGACATCTATCTTCACTGGAAGAAGGCCCAGGCCAAAGGGCAGCATTTGCCGGCCGCACTGGTCATCGGCGCGCCGCCGGTGGTTTCTTACGTTTCCGTGCAAAAGGTGGCCTACGGCGTGGACGAAATGGCGGTTGCCGGGGCGCTGGTGGACCGGCCCATTCCAATGATCAAGTGCAAAACCGTCGACATCATGGTGCCGGCGGATGCCGAGATCGTCGTCGAAGGTTATCTCAACACCGAATTTATCGAGCCTGAAGGCCCCTTCGGTGAATCCCACGGCTATATGCACCCGCGGCAGTTGAATCCGTTCATGGACGTGACTGCGATCACCCACCGCAAGGACGCGATCTATACCTCCTGGCTGAGCCAGCTGACCCCCAGTGAATCGTCGGTCATCCGCAAAATCGGTTATGACCGGTTGATGCTGGTTCATCTCCGCGACGAGTGTCGCATCACCAGCGTCTTACGCGTCGAGATGCATGAGCCGCTGACCAACACTTATAAGCTGGTGATTATCCAAATGCGCCGGCCCAACGAGGCCGAAGTCTGGCGCGCGCTGCATGCCGCCTGCTCGTTTCATCCCGGCGTCGGTAAAATCGTCGTCGCTGTGGACGAAGATATCGATCCCTCCAACGAGGCGGCGGTCTTTTGGGCGATGTGCTACCGGATGAAACCCCACAAGGATGTGCACATCGTCGGCGGGATGGAAAAAGGTCACGCCCCGCCGTTCCTCTATCATCATGAAGAGAAAGGGACCGATGTGGTTTCCTATCATCTGCCGGCGGATGAGTCGGCGATGCTCTGTAACGCTATCCTCAAAGAGCCGTTCCCGCCGGTGTCTCTGCCGAAGCGGGAGTACATGGAGAATGCGAAGAAAATTTGGGAAGAGCTGGGGTTGCCCAAGCTCCGGCCGCAGATGCCCTGGTTCGGTTACTCCCTCGGCCAGTGGGACGAAGAGCTCGATCAGGAGGCCGAGCTCGCAGTGCAAGGGCGTTACTTTGAGACCGGCGAGAAACTGAAAGCGGGAAGGGTCAAAGCGAAGTAACACGTTACTTCGCTTTGACGGTTTCGCGTTCCGGGTTCCGCGTTTCGAGTTAAGACGGTAAGAAACCCGAAACCCGAAACCCGAAACCATTCCCCCTTCCATTCACTCCGACCTATACCGCCACAACTGGGGAATGGCGACACAGGTAGCCAGGATCATCAGAAAGCACAGAGCACTGCCGAACAGGAGGGAGTTGGGTGCTCCCATGAATTGCGCCGCTGCTCCTGCGAGAAGCGCGCCCAGTCCGTTGGTGGCTTGGGCGAAAATTACGATGAGGCTGTTGGCGCGTCCGAGCATTTCGTTGGGAGCGAGGAGTTGAACCACCGTGCGGCGGATGGCGACGCTCACTGAATCGGTTATGCCGAGAAGGACAACCGCTACCAAGGCCATGACAAACCATTTGGAAACGCCCAGCAAAGCCAGGCTGCCGGCGAATCCGATGGCGGCTAGCACTACGACGACGCCTTTGTGCTTGACATCGCCGGCCATTAGCAGCGCCGCCGACCCCAAGAGAGAGCCTGCGGATGGGGCGGCATAGAGCAGACCCAGACCTGAGGCGCCCATGTTGAAAACATCCGCCGCGAAGATCGGCAGGATCGGTCTATAGAAGCCCACCAGAGTGACGCCGAAGTCGAGGAGAAAAAGCGATAAGATGATGCGCTGAATCCAGATGAACTCGATGCCTTCGACGATGCTCCGAAGATTCACCCGGCGCTTTGCCCCTTCCGGTTTTCCCGAGGTTCGGAGCGACCCTATGGCGAGGATGGCGGGCACCAGTAAGAGCGTGCCGACGCAATAGGTTGCGGTCAGCCCCGTGTGATCGATCATCACGCCGGCTAAGGCGGGTCCGATGAGAAAACTTGACTGAAGAACCATCGAGTTCATGGTCACGGCGTTCATCATCAGCGCCGGCGGCACCAGACGCGGGATCAACGCGGCTCGCGCCGGCCAATTGAAGACATCGACGAAGGCGCCAAGAAACCCGAGAGTATAAATATGCCAGACCTGGATCGTGCCGGTGTAAGTCAGCATGATCATGGCCGCGCCCGGCACCAGCTGGACGACCATCGTCGCCAGCAATACTTTCTTGCGGTCGAAGGCATCGGCGACGGCGCCGGCAAACAGGCCGAAGACGATGAAGGGCAAGGTCTCCAGAAATCCGGTGAGCCCGAGCATGAAGGCCGACCCTGACAGCTGGTAGACCTGATAGAGGTTGGAGACGTTACGGATCTGGACCGCCAGTGCAGTGAGCAGGCTGGCTATCCAAAGCAGCCGGTAGTCGCGAATCAGCAGCGACGCCCACGGGCGGGTGCGCGTGACATCCGTAATTGGTGAGTCCATGCGCGGAGCTTTTTAACTATTCAAGATGACGTTCGGGAAGGTTCGCCGCGTTAGCCAGGCGAAGCAATTTACGAGGCATTTAAGGGAAGGCAGGCGAGTACATTTTTGAAATGCCGCATGACGAGTAAACAATATTTACCACGGAGACGCAGAGTTCGCCGAGCAAAATCTCTCTGTTCGAAATTTTGAACTTTTTCCTCTGCGATCTCTGCACCTCGGCGGTGCAAATTTCCGAATCCCGAGTTGTTGCAGCGGGGCCGAGCCCGGAGTGACAGGCCTATGCGGGGTTCACCGTCTCCGATCCCAAACATTGAACCTGGAACTTTGAACTTTGAACCGTCAAGCCTTGTCACTCCGGAATCACGAGCGAAAAATTCGGCCTACCGGGCCGCCGCCTGGGGGATGTCTTCCAACACTCCACGCTCTTCAGCCTGAGCCAAAACCGCTTCGATGGTTTTGACAAGATTCCGCGCCGCTTCGATACTGAGCTCCACGGCGACGCGTGCTCCGGGACCGGCGGACTCGTTGACGAAGTCGATGTTTACGGCGTGTTCCAATGGCATGTCGTAGGGATGGTCGTAGGAAACGTTGGCTTCCTTGACCTCGAACCAACCGCTAGCTCCCTTGCCCCGGCCGCCGTCGATTTTTGCTTGATGGACAATCATCGTACACATCACACGCTCCTTTCGTGGCGGCTCGATTAAGACTTCAGGTGCTTCTCAAGAAACCCCAGGACTTTCTTCCATCCGTCCACCGCTTGTTCCTGTCGATAAGCCGGCCGGTCATAATAGAAAAAGCCATGGCCCGCGCCGTCGTATCGGTGGAATTCGTAGTTCTTGCCCTGTTTTTTCAGTTCCGCCTCGTGCAGGTTCACCTGTTCCGGCGAGGGCGACTTGTCGTCATTGCCGAAAAGGCCGATCATCGGACAGGAGAGATCCTTGGTGTAATCGATTGGAGCCACGGGCCGCTTCGGTGTCAGCTCTTCCTGCTTCATGACCACGCCGCCGCCCCAGCATTCAACCAAAGCGTCGAATCCTTTCACTTTGCAGGCCGCGAGAAACCCGTGACGCCCGCCCGAGCAGGTGCCGAAAACGCCGACTTTGCCGACATTGGGCTGGGAGCGGAGATACTTCAAGGAACCATCGAGGTCGCCGAGAACTTGATCATCGGGTACTCCGCCGGCCGCGCGCACTTTGGCGCCGACATCCTCCGGGGTTCCATGACCTTCACGAAAGTAGAGATTGGGTGAAATCGTCGCGTATCCGTGGTGGGCGAACCGCCGGGCGCATTCGCGGTACCACTCATCCCATCCGGGTGCGTGATGGATAATCACCATTCCGGGATGGGGGCCCTCCCCGAGCGGCCGCGCGTAGTAGGCGTTGATGGTATCCCCCTTGTGTCCCTGCATGGTGACGGTTTCCGCCTGCATACCTTCATAATCGTTGGTCTGGTACATAGCTACCTCCTTGGTTTGGATTTATATTGAACGCACAGCAAATCACTTAATACAAAAGCTCTGGCATGTGCAACAGTATTCCCGCTGGAAAGAGTCCGATTGTCGACAAAAAGCCGACATGGATTAGGCTTGCAAAGCAGGGGTGGGTCGTTGTAATGTAGCGCTACCCTTCAGTATGGGGCCTTCTGATAGTGGTATATGGCAAAGTTCGAAGGTCTAGTCAGTCTTTCCTTGCGAGTTTCCTCGCGGACAATCCGACCAGAGCGTGTGCTACATTTCATGTTCTGCTCCCAGCGGGATCAGGTTCACAGGGTCAAAGACAGCAACTTTTTCCTTTTTAGAGGAGGAGAACATGGGCAGTAAAATTTATGTAGGTGGTTTGCCCTATGCCACCACTGATGGACAGTTGCAGGAAATCTTCTCGGCGCACGGAAGCGTGGAATCAGCGCGAGTGATCACGGATAAATTTACCGGCCGGTCCCGTGGGTTTGGTTTTGTTGAAATGAGCTCCAATGAGGAAGCTCAGAGAGCAATCCAGGCCTTGAATGGAACCGATCTCGATGGCCGCAGCCTTACCGTTAACGAAGCTCGACCCCAGGAAAAACGATCGGGATTTGGTGGTGACCGCGGTGGGGGTGGCGGCGGCGAGAGAAGGGGCGGCGGTGGCGGTCGGAACCGCTGGTAACCTAATCATCTAGTTTCTCAACAAGAAGGGGCGCGAGGTCGGAGCGCCCCTTCTTGCTTTCGTCGCTCCATGCCTCACTGGGCAATTTGCGAACGTGCAACGCGTTGGTAAGTGGCTGTAGACCGCCATGGAGAGGGTTGCGATCGATCGGTTAATGTTGTCAGACCTGCGCGGCGGTCCGGTAAACCTTCAAGATTATTTTCAAGAATATTCGCTGCTCATTTTTCTCCGGCACCTCGCCTGACTGCCTTGCCAACATCATCTCGGCGAGGTGAAATCGGTCAAAAGTGAATTCGATCAGCGGGGAGTGGCCATCATCGTCATCTCCTTTGCCGAACCGGAGCGGTTGGTACCTTATCAAAAGCATCATCAATGGCCCTTCGTGATGCTTGCGGATCCGCAACGTCGCGCTTATCAAGCCTTCGCGTTAAAACGCTTGTCTTGGTTTCGGGTTTTTTCTCCATCGACTTTAAAGCTTTACTTCAAGCTCTTGCGCGAAGGAAAGAAGCTGCAGGACTACGGCAAAGAGGACTTTTATCAAGCCGGCGGCGATTTTTTGATCGATCGCAAAGGTGCTATCTTGTGCGCCCATCGGAGTGAGGACCCGGCTGACCGGCCGGCAGCTTCGATATTGCTGGGTGAGATCGATCGCGTTCTGAGCGCGCAAAACCGGACTCACTAGCTCCCCAATGAGGTCAAGCCTTCGCGAATGGCGTATTTTGTAAGACCGGCAACCGTACGAATGTTGAGCTTGTCCATGATCTGCTTACGGTGGGTCTCCACCGTCTTGGTGCTCACAAATAGCTTAAACGCTATTTCCTTGGTCGATTTTCCTTCGGCGATCATTTGGAGCACCTCACGCTCCCGACCGGTGAGCAAAGCCATCGCGGTTTGGCCTTTCGGGTCTGACTTTTCGAGGGAGCTCCTTACCACGGTCTCGGCAATCGAAGGGCTCAAATAGGTCTTCCCTCTGGCCACCGCGGTTACGGCGGTTACTAACTCCGCAAACGCAGAATCTTTTAGCAAGTAACCGTTTGCCCCGGCTTCCAAGACGCCCATGACGAAACGGCGGTCCGCGTGCATCGATAGCGCAATTACTTTGGTCTCTGCCATCTCAGACCGGATTTTCCTAGTCACCTCAATGCCATTGAGACCCGGCATGCCGATATCCAGAATCGCAATATTAGGCTTGTGCTTTTTCACGCCCTCGAACGCAGTCAATCCGTCTTCCGCTTCCGCAACAACCGCAAACACGGATTGCTTCTCGAGCAGGGATCTCAGGCCTTCCCGTAGTATCTTGTGATCGTCGGCGATCAGAATTCTAACCGTCATAAGGATTCTTACCTTTGAGACAATTTATCGCGCCAAGCACCCGGCGAAAAAATCCGAAATCCGAATATCTAAATCCGAAACAAACTCCACAAGGGTAAATCCGAAATTCGAAGCACGAAATCCGAAACAAACCGGGCCAAAATGAACTCAAAATCAGAAAATCCAAAACAGTTAATTCGATCCGTCCTGTTTGCAGCATGGTAGTTGTTTGTTTTTCACCATTTTGAATTTGTTTCGAGCTTCGTGCTTCGGATTTCGTGCTTTCTCTTTTGGTCATTTGAACTTGCTT
>DAIRFP010000018.1:0-16801 GCA_036794995.1 Thermodesulfobacteriota bacterium
AGTATACGAAGAGGATCGCCACGGAGCTGAATCAGCCGAGGGAGACCTTCTTAAAGAACCTGGGCCGCTATCCCGAAACTCTGGCTTACCCTTACGGCCGGCAGGACGACACCGTGGTGCAGCGGACCAAGGAACGAGGCTACGTTGCCGCCTTCACCGTCCGCCGTCAGGGAAACCCCTCTTTCACCGAACCCTTGCGAATCCACCGCAGCCAGATCTATTCGGAGATGAGCCTTGAGGATTTCATTAAGAACCTGAACTTCTTCAACAAGGAGCTGCTCAAATGAAGGGGGCGGTTAGACTGATTCTTTTGGTGCCTTGTTTCGGCATGGCACTCGCGGCCTGCGCTACGGCTCCGCAGCCGGGTCCCCAGCCGCCTCCGGCTCGATTGGAATCGCTAGTCGCCCCCCATAGAGAGAGGGCCCAGATGCTGGAAGCCCAGGGTGATCTCCGGGCGGCGCTCAATCAGTGGAAAGTCGCCCTCACCATCGATCCTAAAGACGACATTTCCATACAGGGGAAAAAAAGAGTCGAGGAGGCCATCAATCAGGCAGTTGCCGACGCCTTGGCCCGCGGACGGGAAGCGCTGAAACGAAGGGTCAATTTGGAGGCCCGGCGTCATTTTCTAACAGCGCTGGCTTTGGACCCTGCGAACAAAGCCGCGTTTGACGCGCTTCAGACCGAAGCCAGAGAGATTCGACTTCTGAACCACACGGTTCGCAAGGGAGACACGCTGGCGTCCATCGCTGAGTTTTATTACGCTGATCGATCTCGCTCTGAGGTTATCTGGGAGACGAACCAACTCGCCGCGAATCCGAAGCTTACGCCGGGAATGATTTTAAAGATTCCGGAGGTTCCCGGAGTGGCGTTTCGCCCGCAAGGGCCGCCCCGAGAGCCCCGTGCAGCGGCAACCCTCCCGTCAGAACCGGCAAAAGCGGAACCCGCGGAAGAGGAGGAAACTTACGTCAACCCCTTGCTGGCTGACGCCAGGGAAGCATTAGAGAGGGGAGATTTGTCACTGGCCCTTGCCGATGTGGACAAGTTTCTCGGGCAGAACCCGCGAAGTCCCGAAGCAGTGGAGTTAAAGAGAACGGTCCTGTACCAGCAGGGCAAGGTGATGCTGGAGCAGAGAAAGTATCCTGAATCCTACGCGGCTTTCAACCAGCTTGCTAAGCTCTCGCCCAACTACCAGGACTCGGCTTCTCTGCTCGGCCGCGCCAGATCTCTGCTGGTCCAACAGCATTACAATCAGGGAATTCGTCTTTACCGGGATGAGAAGCTGGAGCCGGCGATTGTCGAATGGCGTACTGTATTGCAGTATGACCCGAGCCACGAAGCGGCGAAGAAAAATATCGATCAGGCGGAGCGCCTGTTAAAGGGTCTACAGCAGCGGCAACAAAAAAAGTAAGACGTGTCCCTCCTCGCGCCGCAGGCAAATTTATCTCCCCTCAGTTTGTTCCATGGCATTGACGAAAGCCTTTACAATCGCGGGGTCAAACTGTGTGCCTGCGCCCTCTTTAAGTCGGTCAAGGGCCGCGGTATAGGGGACCGCTGGGCGATAAGCACGATCATGGGTGATGGCTTCATAGGCATCGGCAACGAGGATGATCCGAGAAAAAAAAGGAATCGCTTCGCCGACTAAACGGTCCGGGTATCCGGTCCCATCAAACCGTTCATGATGATGACGGATGGCGTTAGCGACCTCGAAGAGTCCAGGTTCCGCAGCGAGCATTTCCGCTCCCTTGATCGGATGCACGCGAACCTCCTCCATCTCCTCATGCAAGAGCGCCGAAGGCTTGCGCAGGATGTAGCGCGGCGTCGAGAGATTGCCGAGGTCGTGAAGCCAAGCTGACAGAGAAAGAAAATAGCGATGATCCTGCGATAGGTTCAGCGAAATGGCAAGGCGGTCGCAATATTCAGCTACTCTTTCCGAGTGGCCGGAGGTGTAAGGATCCCGTCGGTTTACCGCTGAGGCGACCGCCCTCAGCGCCGAAAGCAACAGCTGATCCTTTTTGCTTGAGTTCACTTGCAGCCTTATTAACTGAACCGGGGGGAATTGTCTATAACTATTCGAGCACTGACATTCAATTGCCGGACCCGCCCCCCGCGCCGGCTGACCGTTCGATTACAGTCTGTTACGGGCTTTTCCTGGACGCTAACAGATATAGGGCTGCAATCGCGCCTCGTCGTTCGAATGGGAGCCGAAAATGTAGGTAGGGTAGCGGCGACGCTCGAACAGCAGGCGCGCGACTTTTTGCAGAATAGTGATCACTGGAACCGCGACCACCATCCCGATGATCCCCAGAGCATGACCACCGACGATGATCGACGCGATGAGGAGGACCGGATGCAAGTCATTGCCTTTGCCAACAGCTAAAGGTTGGATCACGATAAGGTCGAGGAGCTTCAAAAGAAGATAGAGAATAGCAACTTGAACAATGAGTGAAAGGCTCTGGGATTGGACCAACGCAACCAGGATGGCGACCGCGCCGCCGATGATCGGGCCTAGATAGGGCACCACGTTGGCGAGACCCGTCACGACACCCAGTAAAAGCGGATAGTTGACACCCAGGATCGTCAGGCCCAACGCGGCAGTGACGCCTACCACTGTCCCTTCTATAGCCACACCGCGGAGGTATCGACCCACGGTTCGATCGATCTCGCACCAAACCGCAACCGAGGTCTCAATATGGCTGGCCGGGAGGCGGTCCAGCACGAATTGAATAATCCTGCGGCTGTCACGTAAAAAGAAATACGAGAAAAACGGGATCAGCACGCCGGCGAGCACAAGGGTTGCCAAGTGGCTCAGGAGCACCGGAAGATCGGCGACTTGTCGCTCGATGAAGGCATTCAATTTCTCGTAACGAACTTCGCGGGTCGTAAACAGTGAATCCGTCGCCGGGTAGTTCGCGATGATCTCATTTTGAATCGCATCGACGGCTTCGTCGAAACGTTGGCCAAAAAAAGGTAAATTGCCCGTGAGCGTATTAACTTCAGTGCGCAAACGCGGAAACACGAAGTAGGCGGTGATCAGCAAGGCGACGCCCATACCCAGGTAAATTCCGGCGACCGCTACGCGGCGTTTGATCAGGGCGGCCTCGGCGATTTTTACGATCGGGTTGATTAGATACGCGACCGTCGCCGACAACAAGAGGATCAGAACGAGATCGCGCGATAAATAGATCAGCAGAGCTATAAACGCGATGGCTAAGGCCCAGATGATGGAAAGCGGCGGTATCAATCGTAGCTTGTTGGATCGATGGAACTGCTGGGGAGCCTCTGCTTCAATCACGGGAGCGCCTTTTGAGATGAGCGCAGGTTGTCGGGCGCGGAACTGCGGCCAGCGACTACGCTGCTCTGGCCGTTGGCTTGGGGCTGGGCTTTACGCACATAGCCGGCCAGGGTTTTCAACAGGTTACTCATGACTTGAATTGCGAGCGCCCGATGGCCCTCTATGAGATCTTCGAAATCACTTCGGTATAGGATGAGGAGCAGTGAGGCTTCCGCGGCGCGGGCGCTGGCGAATCGCGGCTGATCATCGATAAGCGCCAACTCGCCAAAATAGCCGCCCGCGGTCAGTGTTACCAGCACCTCTTCGCCCCCCTGCGGGAGGGCGCGGCAGATCGATACTTTGCCGCCGAGGATAATAAACAACGCTTTACCGGGTTCCCCTTCCGTGAAGATCATTTCGCCCGGCCGATATTCCTTTTCGAAAAACTTTACCAAAAGCCTGCCGAGTTGCCTTTGGCCGAGCCCGGCAAAAAGTGGGACCTTCGCGAGAACCTCAAGCCGCAAGAGCAGTGCGTGATCCGTTACGTGCTCAAGCCAGCGCCACTTAGCCATGGAATGCAAAGACTCTCATGTCGGGTGTTCCAGGTAATGCCAAGCCGTCAAAACGATTTTACCTTATGCTTCCCGGAATGGTTGTCAAGGGTAGGCGGGTTGGCAGATCGTTACTTTGAGGTCGGAGCACGTTGAATCGGTGCCGCCCCGATGGTATGCGGCTTTTAGATTCGCGGTTGAACCCCATGACTTTTGAAATCATTGAACCGGGTTGTTATAGTGCCAACGTGGCATCGGCAAAGCGGCAAACCCATGTCCGTAGAAGAGCATAAAGCAAGAGGCAAGCGCAGTATCAACTGTTTTGTTGTTACTGTCAGTGACACCCGGGACGAGAGTACCGACGAGAGCGGGCAATTGATCAAATCGCTGTTAGCGGATGAGAACCATGACTTGACCGGTTATCGGATCGTCAAGGACGAGCCGGTAGAGATTCGGGCACTTTTAGGTGAAGCGCTGGCGGATGGGCGAGTCGAGGCGGTGATAGTTAATGGGGGTACCGGGATTGCGCCTCGCGACGGGACCTATGAAGTTATCGCCGGGCTTCTCGAAAAGCGGCTCGAAGGGTTCGGCGAGATCTTTCGCTATTTGAGCTATCAAGATATCGGTTCCGCTGCGATCATGAGCCGGGCCGTAGCCGGTTCGGCCCGGGGAAAAGTGCTGATCTCGCTTCCCGGCTCCAAGGGGGCGGTTAGATTGGCCATGGAGAAACTGATCTTGCCGGAGCTGCGCCATATGGTCTCTCAGTTGCAAGGAAAATGAAGGTCAAAGTCAAATTTTTTGCTATGCTTAGAGAACGGGCCGGAACAGCGGAGCTTGTGAAGGAGATTCAGGACGGTACGACCATCGCTCAATTGTGGGCCGGGCTGCAGCGGGAATTTCCCAAGCTCGCGGTGTCCGGCATTCGCCTGCTTTACGCGGTCAATCAAAGTTACGTGACACCGGATCACGTCTTGCACGAATCCGACGAGGTTGTTTTCGTGCCTCCGGTGAGCGGAGGTTGAACTTGTTCCGCGTCACCGACAAAGCCATTCAGCTGCAGGAACTGCTCGACTTCGTGACTGATCCCGAAGCCGGCGCTATCGCCACCTTCATCGGTACTACGCGCGACAACAACGAGGGGCGCAAGGTCATTGCTCTCGAATACGAGGCCTACCCGGAGATGGCCGAGAAGGAACTGGCGCGTCTTGGCGACGACGCCAAGAAAAAATGGTCGATTTGCCGGATGGCGATCGTACACCGTTTGGGGCCGGTCCAAATCACCGAGCCCAGCGTGATCATCGCGGTTTCATCCGCTCATCGCGAAGCGGCGTTTGCCGCCTGCCGTTTTGCCATCGAAGAAATAAAAAGAACCGTGCCGATCTGGAAGAAGGAAGTCTATGAAGGTGGAGAAATCTGGATCGGTACCCAAAGCGGTCAATCCATGACGCAGGATAAGTAGCCTCAGCCGACTTTTCTTCCTCGTCTCCCATACTAGCCGTTTCTCGAATATGTGATCGGCTGCGCTTACGAACTCCGTTGGCCCTTTTCGAGGATTTGTCGTCGCACCCGGGTTCGCAGCCAAATAATCGCGCCAAGGATCGCGATGATGAGCAGCGCAGAGACGATCGATTCGGCTCGATCGATTCCCCTGGCCAAGCTTTGATAGGTTTCCCCCAGGCCCCATCCGAGATAGCCCAGGAAAAGGCACCGGGGAATGGTCCCGTAGAATGTCCAAAGGCTAAACTGTTTGATCGGCAGACGAAGCAATCCCGCCGCCGCGGAGATGACGGAGAGAGGAAAGATCGGCAGCGCGCGAAGAAAAAATATCGTGGTGTTGATCTGGCCGCTTTGAAAGCGCCGCTCCATGGCCTCGACGTCGCTCCAAGTGAAGCCGAGAAATCGCTGCCACCGTTCGACCAGCGGCTTGCCGCCGAAATAGCCGATGGCGTAACCGATATACGCCCCGAGGGTTGAAGCCACGGAGCCGGGCAGAACGATCAAGAGTAGGATCGGCATTAAAGCGTCCATGAATCCCAGGTCAGGGCTGATGAGCACGAAACCGGCGCCCATAATAATCAGCGGCGAGGGTATCGGGACGATCACGGACTCGATGATAACGCCGACGAACACGCTCCACGGCCCATAGGTGCGAATCGATTCCATGATCCAGGTAAGAATTGCGCTCAAGATTCTTCCTCCATCTACTGAACGATTCTGCCAACAATCAGCAGATAGGCAAGGGCAAGCAGAAAATAAGCCGCGCAGGAAATACCGAGCAAGACAAAACTTAACCGGCCCGGGCGCGCCATGGCCGGCAGGTGACGCGGCAGGTAAACATGGTTCAGGAAGATCAGTCCCACCGAATAGAGCACCGTGCCGACGAAGCCGATGACGGCGGAGATCAGGATCAAGGTGCCCGGCTCCTCGAGCAAAACCGTCACCGCAGTGATTGCCGTGAGCAGCAACAGGAAGAACAGATACCAGCGACGATGAGCGATTTTATGAGCGCCCGGAAAAAAACCATAGACGCAGTCGGTGTGGATCCGGCTGACGGCATCGACCGTGGCGAGCCAGGTGTCGGAAAGAAAGGCGGCTGCGACGATCAGAAAGAGAGTCCTGCCCCACCAGCCCCAGCTGACTTCAAAAAAACGACTTTGCACGACGGCCAACTCATAACCCTGGGGGAGCAACTCTTTAGGAAAGAGCAAGGCGTAGGCGAGGAGACACGTGAGCAAGGTCGTGACGATGTTGCCGCCGACGCCGATGCCGATGTCCCAAGCCAGGTAGCGATTCCAGGGGTCAATGTTCCCCAGGCCCTCATCGTTGGTCGGGGTGAAGCCGGAATCCGGAATCGCCTCGGGTTTGCCGGTGACTGGACCGGTGATGCGCCCCATATAGTAAGCCATCCCGGCGCCCTTATCGCGAATCCAGTAAGAATAAAAAAGTGTCCAGAAACCGCCCAATCCCGCGAACGTGATGGCGGTCAGCAGTTTGGTCGCGTCGGCGGAATCCCAGGGCCGCGGCATCGGCCATTGGGGAACGACCAAAGCGCTCATGAATGACGGTAAGGCTTGCAGCGTTTCTGCGTTAGCGCTGGCCCAGAGCAGTCCCAACAAGGTGAAAACGGCGACGCACCACATAAACCTTTCGATCAAGCGATAGATGACCTTGCTCAGCAGGATCGCTCCCAAGAAGAACGCCATCGAGAGATAAGCCCAGAAAAGCGTCTGTTCCCTGCGGCTCCAACCGGCGGGCAGGTCGGTGAGTGCCGCCAGTGACGTTCCTCCAGCGGCGGCAAAAGCGCCGAACCACAAGAAAGAAAGTGTCATCAGGAACCAGAGCAAAATGGCCAGCGAGCGGTTTAAACGAATGAAGCCCTGGAAGATGCTTTCCCCGGTCAGCAACGTGTAGCGGCCGATTTCATAAATGATCGGAACTTGGAGCAAGCAGGCGGGCAACAGCAAGAACAGAAACGTCAGACCGTACTTTGCAATGATGTAGGGCCAAAAGATAAGCTCGCCGCTTCCCTGGGCGAGCGCCATGAAAACGACGCCAGGTCCCAAGGCGGCGGCCATGCCGGGAAACGGGGGGAGAGGGGCTTTCCTAAAAGGCGGCAAGGCGCCCCAGGGGCGGTAGTCGGGCATGCAACGCGCTTTATTCGATGCGGTGAACGGCGTCGGCGGGAAGCGATGAGAGAAAGCTCTGCAACGCGCGATCGAGATAATCGGCGTCCTTCGATTCGAGAGTCACCTTGACCTTGTACTCCGCAATATCCAGTACGGGATAGGAGCCCAGGAGCAGTTCCGGGAACTTCGCCAGGACTTCGTTCAACATGACGGCGATTACTCCCTCGCCGTACCTAAGGTAGACGTTTTTCAGCAGATAAGGCGACTCACGGAAGGTTTCTTTGATGGCGTGAAAGCGTTCCTGAAGGATCCTGGGGATGCCGGGGAAAATGTAAACATTGCGAATTTTTACTACCGGCGCGAAGAGGGCTTCCGTGGCTAAGAGTTCCGCTCCTTCGGGGACATTCGCCATTCTTAGCCGCGCTTCATTGACGTCGCCGCCAAGCCGTTGACGCATGCGCCGCTCGATGTCCGGATGACGTACGACCGGGATGCCAAACCCGTGCGCGATTCCGTCGATGGTAACATCGTCGTGGGTCGGTCCGACGCCGCCGGACGTGAAGACAAAATCAAATCGCTTCGAGAAGGCGGCTACTTCCCGGCCGATCAGTTCGATTTCGTCGGGAATCGTCGAGATCTTCTGCACATCCACGCCAAGCCGCCGCAACTCGGCGCAGAAGAAGTGGGAATTAATGTCCTGGGTCTTTCCGGACAACACCTCATTGCCAATGACGACGATACCAGCGGTTTTTGACATGTTTTTCTTCTACCGTAAGGCGACGCTGGCAAGCAAGCTCAGCGTGGGGCTGAAGCCGGGCTCATTGCTACATATCGAATTCACTGCAGCTCATAAAGAAATGGCATCGAGGATTGGAGCAGACGAAGCGGCATTTTTGGTTGCGCAGCCTGAAGCCACAGATTGGACAAAACTCCCACCAGTTTTCCCGCTGTGCCTTTTTTGGTGCGGCAGATTCGGATCGATCCATCGACGTATCTCCTCGGTTTGGCAAACGCATCAGTTCAACCAGGGCGGTTTTGATTTGCCGTGCTTACGCGTTATCGAGTCGAATCCTTGATAACGGCGGTCTTGGCCAGCATGAGTCTTTCTTGTAATCGAATTCCATGGGGTTGACAAGTAATATTTGCCACCGCGAAACTTGTCGATTGGACTTCGGCACGCGTCCATAATATACCAGCGAGAGACAACCCAGCAAAAGTATCGCCTGAAGTTTCACCGGAGCCCAACGGACCAAGACAGGAAACCAACAAAAGGTCCCGCAACGAGCCAAGATGGAGAGGACAACTCCGGTTCAGTGAGACTTCCACCGGCGCTGCGCCATCGCGATTTTCGACTTTTCACGATCGGCTACTTTCCGGCTGAAACCGGTGAATACATCCATTTCGTTGTGCAAAATTGGCTGGTGTGGGAGTTGACCCAGTCGGCCTTTTTTCTCGGGCTCATCGGGTTTTTTGAATTTGCACCACGGTTTGTTTTCGGTCCCATCGGCGGTGTGATCGCCGACCGGATGGACCGACTGAAGCTCCTTATCGTCAGTAGAATCGCTAACCTCCTGCAAACTTTGATTTTCGCCTTTTTGGTTTTCTTTGACTTGCTGCAATTCTGGCATATCGTGATTTTAGTTATTTTCACGGCTGTGGTCAGCTCCTTTAGCACGGCGGCGCAACAAGTGCTGGTCGTTTCCTTGGTTCCACAAGAGGGGGTTGTGAGCGCGCTGGCCTTACATTCGGCCACGCATAACTTGACCAAAGTGATCGGCCCCTCCATTGGCGGTGTGCTGCTGACTTTGATCGGCGCCGGCCCTTGTCTATTGATTCAGGCACTGACCATCGTCTGCATGCTCGTGGCGCTCTTCAGAATGCGGCCGCCCACCGCCCCGGCAACTGCAGCCAAGGGCGAGTGGCTCAAGGATATCCTTGAGGGGGTTTCCTATTTGCGACAAAACCGTCGGGTCTTCGCCACTATTCTGACCACTTATTCAAACGGTTTCTTCGGCATTTCGTACGCTCAGTTCCTGCCCTACTTCGCCCAGGAAGTCTTGCGGGTAGGGCCGTCGGGCTATGGCTTGCTCGTCTCAGCTCCTGGTGTGGGGGCGGTGGCGATCAGTTTTTTTCTTTCCACGCATACGCGATTGAAGCGCATGCGACGCCTCCTCTTTGGCGCAAGCCTCATCTATGCAAGCGCAATTTTTCTCTTTGCGATTTCTCCTTTTATGATCCTTTCCGTGATTCTCCTCGCGGTCGTGGGATCCATGCAAATGAGCTACCGAGTGCTCGCTCGGGCGATCATCCAGGAGGAGTGCCCCGACTACCTCTTGGGTAGGGCCATGAGCCTCTTCTTTCTTGATCGCGGTTTCGGCTCATTAGGTGCGGTTGTTCTCGGGAGTATCGGCGCCATTGTCCCCGTGCCTGTCGCCGTCGCCGGCAGCGCGTTGCTTTGCGGCCTGATTTCCTGGATCCTGCCAAGAACCGCCCTAGGCAAAACTTAACTTTGATTGAATTCCTACTTTCGTTATAATCTCGGATGGGACACTTCGAGGTCCGCAATATGAGTGAACTTGGTGTAATTATCTTGGCCGCCGGGCTCGGCAAACGGATGCAATCCAGTTTGCCCAAAGTCGTGCATCCCCTGTGTGGCAAGCCTTTATTCCTCCATGTTTTAGCTACTGCAGGACGCCTTAAACCAAGGAAGGTAGCAATCGTTATCGGCCACTGCGCCGAGGCGGTAAAGCGGGCCTATGGCGGCGATGACGATGTTATCTGGATCATTCAGCCACAGCAGCTCGGTACCGGGCACGCCGTACTTTGCGGCAAGGACAGTTTCGAAGCATTTGCCGGTGACCTTCTTATCCTGAGCGGTGATGTGCCGCTGGTCTCAGAACAAACCTTGAAGGCGATGCTTCACACACACCGCCGGCACAATGCGGCACTGACGCTCCTGACGGCTTCGCTTAAAGAGCCGGCAGGCTATGGGCGCATCCTGCGGGACCCTCGCGGCGAGATCGCGGGCATCGTCGAAGAGCGTGATGCCACGCCTGCCCAGCGACAGATTAGAGAAGTCAACGCGGGCGCTTACGTAGCCTCGCCCCGGTTTCTCTTTGCGGCTTTGGAAGGGGTAAAAAACCACAATGATCAACGCGAGTATTACTTGCCCGATGCCGTAGCCATCGGTCTGAACCAAGGAAGGCGCATTGTGACCGTGGAGGTGGATGATCCGCGTGAAATGATAGGCATTAATACCAGACAGGAGCTGGCGCTGATGGAAAAGACATTGCAAGAACAGATCAATCGGAAATGGATGGATGGCGGCGTGACGCTGAAAGACCCCAATACGACTTACATTGAAGCCGGCGTCGTGATCGGCAAGGATACCGTGCTCGGTCCTAATACCCATCTTCGCGGAGCCACGGTTGTTGGGGAACGTTGCCAAGTCGACGGCAGTGCCTACTTGACGGATGCGCAAATCGGTGACGACGTTCACTTAAGGTTTTCCGTTGTGCTGACAGGCTGTCGCGTTGCTCAAGGTGCCCTGATTGGTCCCTTCGCGCACCTGAGACCGGGAACTTCTCTCGGTGCGAACGTTCACATCGGCAATTTCGTTGAGACCAAAGAAGCGAAAATCGGTGATGGCACCAAAGCCAATCATCTGACATACTTAGGGGACGTGACCATCGGAACGGAAACCAACATCGGTGCGGGGACGATCACGTGCAACTACGACGGGTTCGAAAAATACCGGACAAATATCGGCGACCGTGTGCAGGTAGGAAGCGACTCCACATTGGTGGCACCTATTTCCTTAGGTGACGACGTGTACGTGGCTACGGCGACGACCTTGCGTCACGATGTTCCCGCCGGCGCTTTGGCCTTTAATGAACGACAGGAGCGAGTGCGGGAGGGTTGGACCGAGCAGAAGCGTAACAAAATGAAGGGAACCAAGAAATAATGTGCGGCATTGTCGGATATATCGGCAAACGGGACGCGGCGCCGCTGATTTTGGAGAGCCTGAGAAAGCTCGAGTACCGGGGTTACGATTCCGCTGGGATCGCCGTCGTCAACCATGGCCGTGTCGCAGTACGGCGCTGCGAAGGTAAGCTCAAGAATCTGGAAACCGTCCTCGACAAGGACCCGCTGATCGGGACCATCGGCATCGGCCACACGCGCTGGGCGACTCACGGCCGGCCGTCGGAAACCAACGCTCATCCCCATCGCGCCGGCGACGTGGTGGTTGTCCACAACGGGATCATTGAAAACTATCTCGATCTCAAGGAACAACTCACCCGGCGCGGCACAAAATTCTCTTCTGAGACGGATACCGAGATTGTCGCCCACCTGGTGGCGGAGAAACTAGATAAAGGCATGGACTTCCTCGAGGCCGTGAGAAAAAGCCTCAAGGAAATCCATGGTTCATACGCATTGTTGTTTCTCAACCAGAAAGATCCTAAGCGGCTCATCGTCGCGAAAAACTCGACTCCGATCGTGGTCGGATGGGGCGAAGGGGAGACCTTCATTGCGTCTGACATTCCGGCCTTGCTCGACTACACCCGTAAGGTTGCTTTCCTCGAGGACGGCGAAGTAGCGGAAGTATCAGCCGACTCGTTTCGCCTTTTTAACGGCAAGGGAAAATCCATTCGGAGGCCCTTCAAAGAAATAACCTGGGACGCGGTGGCCGCGCGCAAGGGCGGCTATCGCCATTTCATGCTCAAGGAGATTCATGATCAGCCGAGGGCGGTGGCGGACACGTTCCGCGGCCGTATCTCTTTGAAAGACGGCGAAGTCTCACTGGAAGACATTCGCCTCATGGCCGACCAGGCGCGCCAGATCGAGCGCGTTCATCTCGTTGCTTGTGGAACCGCGTGGCATGCGTGTCTGGTGGGCAAATTCATGATCGAGGAGATCGCGCATATCCCGGCGGAAGTCGACTACGGTTCAGAGTTCCGCTATCGTTCGCCGTTGATGGACCCAAATTCGGTTCTGCTCATGGTCAGCCAGTCGGGGGAAACGGCGGACACCTTGGCGGCCGTCGAGATAGCGCGACAGAAGAAAGCCGCGGTTTTATGCATCTGCAACGTCGTTGATTCCTCGATCCCGAGAAAATCAGACGGCGTTCTCTACACCCACGCGGGGCCTGAGATCAGCGTTGCGAGCACCAAAGCCTTCACGACGCAACTGACGGCGCTTTATCTCCTGGCCGTCGCGCTGGGGCGACGCAAGGGCAGTCTGAGCAAGTCTCAGTCGAAGAAGCTGCTGGCTGACCTGCTGCATTTGCCGCACTGGATCGAAGCGACCTTAAAACTCGAAGGTGAGGTCGAAGCGCTGGCCCGAGATCTCACCAATAATTCTGATTTTCTCTACCTTGGCCGCGGCATCAACTATCCTATAGCTCTCGAGGGGGCACTCAAGTTGAAGGAGATCTCTTATATCCACGCCGAGGGTTATCCCGCCGGCGAGATGAAACATGGCCCCATCGCGCTTATCGACGAAAAGATGCCGGTCGTGGTGCTGCTGCCTAAAGACCGTTACTTTGAGAAGACCCTGGGCAATTTGAAAGAGGTGGAATCCCGCGGGGGGAAAGTGATCATCTTGACCGATGAGAAGAAACTTCCCTCAGAGATCTCGTCCTTAGGTATGTTGACTGTGCCCAAAGCCTCTCATTTTCTTACGCCCATCGTGCTCACCATCCCGCTGCAGTTGCTCGCTTACTATATCGCCGTTCATCGCGGTACGGACGTTGATCAGCCGAGAAATCTCGCCAAGAGTGTCACGGTGGAGTAGTTACCCGGCGTTCCAGTCGTTCAAGTCGTTTTCCGACCAAGAATGATCAAAGCAACCATTGGGTTTCTCGATCTGACTAGTTACGGCAGCGCTTGACGCAGTGACTGGGCGCTGTGTTCGGGCGTTACGGGATTGATATAAGAACCCGATCCCCACTCAAATCCCCCGACTCGTATCAGCTTGGGAATGATCTCCATATGCCAGTGGTAGTAGTCGCTTCCCTTCTCATCGATGGGGTTGGAGTGGATGATGTAGTTGAAGGCCGGATGGGAAAGGCAACGGTTGATTCGGATGAGCGTCTCGCGCAAGAGTGCAGCTAATGCGCTCTCATCTTGGGGCGTGTTGCGCTCAAAAAATGGCGCGTGTCTTTTCGCCAGAATCCAAGTTTCGTAAGGGAAACGTGATGCGAAAGGGCAAACTGCGATGAAGTCCGCATTTTCTGTAACGACGCGCTCGCGCTGCTGGCTTTCCTTCCGTGCGAGGTCACAGAAAACACACCGTCCCTTTGATTGGTAATAATCCTTTGCACCGGCAAGCTCCTCGAGAACGTTTTTCGGTATGATGGGCAGCGCAATGAGCTGGGAATGAATATGTTCGATGGTCGCCCCAGCCTCGATGCCCTGGTTTTTGTAGATGAGGATATGACGAAATCGCTCATCGGCTCGAAGGGCCAGCATTCGCTCACGATAGGCTCGGAGAATGGCTTCAAATTGCCCTTCGCCTAGCAGGGTGATGTCCACTAGATGGTTTGGGCTCTCGACAATGACTTCGTGTGCGCCGAAACCGTGGCGGGCTGTGTAATTCTCATCGGTAATTTCTGGTCCGCTGACCTCCGGCACGAGTGCCGGATACTTATTACTAACCACTCTCGCGGTCCAGCTCGATAAACGGCCAGGATCGCCTTCATGACGTAAGACCAGGACCTCCGGAGGGGTCATGTTTTCATTCCCCGCGCAAAAGGGACAGGCGGCGCTGTCCGAAGCTTCGCCTAGACCAGAAGCCATGGGTCTCCTCGCCCTTTCGGGAGCAATAATGGTCCAGCGATTTCCGATCGGATCTTTTCTCAACTCAGGCATAACGGCAGCGGTGGGATGAGGATGTTTCCGTTAGTTGGAATTGATATGAAAGCCCTGCGCCAAAAAGTAAAACTCCGAAGAACCTTGCCGCGTAGCCTCAGGTCGCGTGCGTTGCACCGAACTAAAGTGCTTCTTGATCTCAAGTGTAAAAGAGTGAAGCTCCTGGCTGATGAAGCTTTTGGCAAGAAAAGATCCTCCCGGCCGGAGCAGGTGGGTGGCCGCGGTCAGCGCAGTTCTATTCAACTCCAAGCAGCGTGCGACGTCGGCGTCGCGGATCCCACTTAGCCGCGGGGCGACATCCGACAAGAGACAATTGGTCTTGGCGTGAGCGCGTTCCTGTAGGGTTGTCAAAATCTCCGGGGACGTGATGTCGCCCTGCACAAGAATAATGTTAGGTTCATGCAACGCCTCGATGGGCTGGAGATCGATGCCAATGACTTTTCCAGTCGGGCCGACGAACTTTGCCGCGACCTGAAGCCAGCCTCCCGGAGCGGCTCCCAGGTCGACCACCAGATCGCCGGGTCTCAGAAGACGGAAGCGCTGTTGAAGTTCCAGCAGCTTATACGCGGCTCGAGATCGGTAGCCTTCTTGTTTAGCTCTTTTAAAATAGGTGTCCTGTGGCTTGTAAGGCATGGACGTTCGCGTGACGAAAAAAAAGGCCCAGCCTAATCTCAGGCTGGGCCTCGACTGGCTAGCTGAGGGTTAGCTTAGCGACCCTTGACTTGAAACTCAACCCGGCGATTCACCGCTCGCGCCCAGCTGGTGTCCTGTCCGATCAACGGTTTGGTCTCTCCTAGACTCGCAGCCGACATTCGCCCAGGATCCACGCCTAAGGCGGCGAGCTCTTTCATAACTACTTCGGCGCGGCGCATTCCTAGTTTCTCATTGTACTCATTATTGCCGACGTCGTCCGTATGGCCCTCGATGGCAATCGTAATATTGGCTTTCTCTTTGAGCCTCTGCGCAGCAAGATAGACTTCTCCTTTGCCGAGGTCCGTGAACTCGGCTGAGTTAAAGCGGAAAGCGACACTAGGAAAGACGAGGCGCTCGACTTCTACGATCGTGGGCACTTCCTTAACAACGATTTTCTCGATAATTTTTTCCACGGGTACCTCGACGATCCTGACCACTTCCCTTGGAGGTTCCGGTGCCGCCGTCACTTTTGCCGGAGGTGGGGTTTCCTTCAACGGGACTTTGGTGGACATTCCATAATAAGGATAGGGTCGAGGCTCGGAGATGACGGGAGGGTGAGGCCTGTGACCGAAGAACGCTTCCAACGGTTCTGTACTGCTGACCAGCAAATGGAAGGGTCTGAATATCGTCCACTCCATGATGAATCCGGCAGGATAGAGCAGGTAGGCCGCAACTCTAAACGGGTTGGATTGACTGTCGTCGTACTCGTCAGGCGCAGCCATGCCGCTTCTGAATCCAAGGGCAAGGGATAGAGTGAGCACGAGCGCGAGGAATCGTAAACACTTCATAGAACCCTCCTTCTAACGCGTAAGTCTAAGGTCTCTCCCACCCTTTTGTCAAACCCACGGACGGCGTTTCCCTTGTAAAACATGGCATTTTTATGAGAGAAAAACCTCGGGTCGTAAAGCGTGGCCCGGATGATAACGTTTGCTCAAATGTATAGAAATTGGATATCTTTGAGCGTTAGGTGGTTGTCTGGCGGATCTGGTTAGACCTGGAAAAAGCCAGCTTGATCTCTGGAGATAGGGGAATAGTGGGCATAACGGTAAAAAAGCAAGAACGGCTGGTTCGCGTCACGATCGACCGCCCGCCCCTGAACGTTCTGGACCTTGCGCTGTTGCGGGAGCTCGACACGGTACTGGCGTCTTGCGCCGAGGAGATCGCCATCGACGTTTTGGTAATTCAAGGCGCCGGTCAACGAGCCTTCTCCGCGGGAGTCGATATCCGTGATCACACGCGTGAAAGGGTTCCAGAAATGCTCGACATCGTTCACGGCGTCATCCGCAAGCTCTTGGTAATCCCTCAAGTCACCATTGCCTTGGTTCACGGCGTTTGTCTCGGTGGTGGCTGTGAGTTGGCTAGTTCCTGCGACCTTATTGTCGCGTCGGAGGATAGTTCTTTCGCCACACCCGAGATCCATGTGGGTTGTTATCCGCCGGTCGCCCTGGCGCGGTTTTCTTCGTTGATTGGTTATCATCGTGCGGCCGAGATGATTCTCACCGGACGAAGGTTCTCAGCTCAAGAAGCGCGGGCCATGGGGCTGATCAACCGGGTCATACCGACTGATCAACTTGAAGCCGGCCTGGCGTCGTTGGTGGAAGAACTGCTCGACAAGAGCGGCGCGGTTTTACGGATAACGCTGAAGGGGTTGCGAGAACTTTCGCTCAGGGGATTCTCCGATGCCCTTGGAAGATCAGAAGATCGATATCGCGAGGAGCTTTTGCGCACAGCTGATGTCGAAGAAGGCATTCGCGCGTTTATCGAAAAAAGAAAGCCTCACTGGACGCACCG
>DAIRFP010000018.1:16901-38238 GCA_036794995.1 Thermodesulfobacteriota bacterium
CAACGGTAATCAGAATTGTTCCAAATCCGAGGGCTGAGCATTGAATACCTGGGGCCTTTGGTCTAATAGAAACCAAGTACGTCATGCGATGGATTAAGCTGATAGCTATCCTTTCCCTTTGGCTGTTTTTCTTCGGCGTCGTCGCCCTCGTTCATTTATGGATAACTGTATTGAGACTTCCTAACCGCTGGAAGATCGTCAGCCGATTGACCCGAAGTTTTACCCTGCTACTCAGAACAATCCTGAATATCAAAGTAACCGTGCAGGGCGACGAGGGTCAGCTCGAACGCGGCGGCTACGTGATTATCAGCAACCACCTTGGCTACATCGACGGCATTGTCCTCGGCAGTCTTTTCCCGGTGGTTTTTGTCTCAAAACGGGAAGTGAAGAGCTGGCCGGTGATCGGTCAGTGGACGACACTTTGCGGCACTGTTTTTATCAATCGTCAAAGAAAGGGACTGGTCCCGCTGGCGGTTAAGGAAATTAGCCGGAAACTCAAGCAGGAGGCGAATATTTTGCTGTTTCCCGAGGGAGCCGCGACCAACGGCGAGCGCATGCTGCCCTTTCAGACCGCTCCGTTGGCGGCGCCCTTGAGGAGCCGGTCAATCATCGTCCCGGTTACGCTCGCCTACCGAAGTATCGAGGGACAACCGATTTCGGTGGCCAATCGCGATCTAGTCTATTGCTACGACGAGATGGAATTCATGCCGCACTTTTGGAAGCTCCTCGCACTGCGGAGGGTAGAGGTCCTAGTCGTTATCCAACCCAAGGTTGAGTGCTTCCGCTACCCGGACAGCTCCGCCGGCCGGAAAAAACTGGCCCAGGATTGCTATGATCGAATCCTGGGGAAATTCGCTCCGAGGGATTCCGCCGAGGAAGAAGACGAAAACGCGCCCGCAGAAGGTAGGCTACTTTCCAGTTAATTGTTTCTTGATATTTTCCACGAACTCTTTGAGCATGGCGTCGGCTTTCTTGCGGATGATCGGCTGGCCAAACTCGCCAATCTTGCCCAAGATATTCACGTCGGTTTCCACCAACAGTTCCGTTTGATCAGCGCTGAGCTCTTTGAGGGTCATGCTGGTCTTGCCGTTGACGGCGCCTGCGGCCACCCGATCTTTGGCTTCCGCGCGCAGAGCAGCACGCCAGTTTTGCCGATCCTGTTCTTCGAGAATGATTTTCCCCTGAAGGTTGAGAGATATCGGTCCTACACGAACCTTCAAGGCTCCTTGATAGGTAGTGTCGTCGATCTTGCTCACGGACTCGACCCCCGGCAGCGATTTGGCTACCTTGGGAACATCCATGAGAAAATTCCAAAGCGGCTCTCGGGCGACGGGAATCTGGGCACTCTGGCTGAACTTCAACGTTTTCTCCTTTCCTTGACTGTCTTCTTGGTTGTTTTGGCAGCAGGTTTGGCTTTGGCAAGCTGGCGAATGTTCGCGAGGGCCTTCTCGAGGGCGCGCCGGACAAACACGCCGGCCATCTCCTTCTTGTAACCCGCTGAGCCGCGAAAATCGCTGACTGGGTCCACCGCCTCTTTGGCCTTCTCCCCGGCTTCAGCGAAGGCCTCCGCTTTAACCGGTTGACCCCGCAAAAGATCTTCGGCGGCCGTGGCTCGGATCGGTGTGGTTCCGACGCTCCCTAGAGCGATCCGGACGTCATGGATGATTTTATGGCTCTTATCTAAAGTCAGTACCGCCGCTGCTGAAACAGTGGCGTAGTCATCCGCTGTCCTGGGTAAAAACTTTAGATAGGCTGCGCCTGTGTTGGTTGCCATTTTGGGAATGTTCAGCTCTGTGATGATCTCGTCGAGATTAAGCACAGTCTCGTAGTAGTCGGTGAAAAATTCATCCAGAGGAATAACCCGGCTCCCGTTGGGCGAAGTTGCTTTAACCGTGGCTCCAAGCGCGATCAAGGTCGGCGGCGGGTCCTGGTTCGGATCCGCATGCGCCAAACCCCCTCCGACGGTCGCCCTGTTGCGTACCCGAATTGTGGCGACGTGGTGATAGGTCTCGGCGAGTAGCGGCAGGCGCCGGCGCACCAGTGCAGAGCTTTCTACCTCACGGTGGGTGGCGAGACCGCCGATGCGCAGCCCACCGTCCTTTAGCTCGATACTGTTCAGCCCACGTACGGAGCGAAGGCTTACCAGACAGGTCGGCCGGACCAGACGCTGCTTCATCATGATCACCAGCGCGGTGCCGCCGGCGATGAGCTTCGCGTCGCTGCCGAATTCTTTCAGCGTGGCATGAACTTCCTTGAGATTTTTGGGAGTACGGTATTCGAAAGGTATCATAGCGCTGTCCTTATTTGGCGAATTGGTGTGCCTTCTGGATCGATTCGATAATTTTGTAGTAGCCCGTGCAGCGGCAGAGGTTGCCCATCATCCAATCTTTGATCTCTTCTTCATTAGGCCTGGGGTTTTCATCGAGGAGCGCTTTGGCCGCGACCACCTGGCCGGGGGTGCATATGCCGCACTGGAAGCCGCCGTACTGGATGAAACTTTTCTGCACCGGATGCAGCTCGCCGTTCTTGGCCAGCCCTTCGACCGTCGTGATGTCATGGCCATCGGCAAAAACTGCCAACTCTAAACAGGCGCTTACCATATCGCCGTTCACGAGAACCGTACAGGCGCCGCACACGCCGACGCTGCAACCCTCTTTTGTGCCCGTGAGCCCGAGATCGTAGCGCAAAAAATCGATCATAAGACGATTCGTTGGAACTTCGGCTTCGACCTTCTTGCCGTTGACGCGCAGTTTAATCTTTTTGTTCATCGCTGATCCTTTCTCCAGCTTCCGTCGGAGCAAATTTTCGAGTAGACCGGAAATACGCGCTTGGGCTTCCTTATATAGAAAGAATTTGCATAAACTGCAAGCCGTTTTGCCCTACTCCCGCAGAATTAACGACTGGGCCGGCCTTGCCGTTGATAAGGCGATAGCTTATGGCGCTGCTCGTGCGGAGAGCGGCAGCCGGGCCACTCTATGGGGGTCCGGCCCTGCAGCTTTCCATGATGCGCTGACCGCGCTCTCTCCTTGACGGGTCCCTCGGTGGCTTCAGTAGGTTTGCTATCCGCTCAGAAAGTGATCACCGATCTTATGCTTTTCCCCTCGTGCATCAGGTCGAAAGCCTGGTTAATTTTTTCCAGGGAGAGGGTGTGAGTGATCATTGGATCGACCTTGATCTCGCCATTTAAGTATCTGTCGACGTAACCGGGCAGCTGTGAACGGCCTTTGACGCCGCCAAAGGCCGTGCCGCGCCAGACCCGTCCGGTCACCAGCTGGAACGGTCGGGTGCTGATTTCTTCGCCCGCCGCGGCAACCCCGATGATGATCGATTCACCCCATCCTTTGTGGCAACATTCCAGCGCTGCCCGCATGGTCTTGACGTTGCCGATGCACTCGAAAGAATAGTCCACGCCGCCGTCCGTCAGGTCGACGATCACCTCTTGAACCGGTCTCCCGGGGTCGGTGGGCGTGACAAAGTCGGTGGCGCCCAGGAGCTTGGCCATCTCGAATTTCTTATGATTGACGTCGACGGCAATAATGCGCTCGGCCTTGGCTAAAACCAAACCTTGAATGACGCTGAGACCGATACCCCCAAGCCCGAACACCGCAGCTGTGGACCCGGGTCTCACCTTAGCGGTGTTCAGCACAGCGCCGATGCCTGTCGTAATACCGCAGCCGAGCAAACAGACTTTGTCCAGCGGCGCCGCTGGATTGATTTTGGCCAAGGCGATCTCCGGGACCACGGTGTACTCGGAAAAGGTCGAGGTTCCCATATAATGGAAGACCGGTTTCCCGTTGACTGAAAAGCGTGACGAGCCATCGGGCATCAGTCCTTTACCCTGAGTCAAACGGATCGCACCACATAGATTGGTGCGCCCCGATCGACAAAACTTGCACTGTCCGCATTCCGGAATATAGAGCGGGATCACGTGATCCCCTGGCTTAACACTCGTAACGCCCTTACCGACGTCCGCTACGACTGCGCCACCCTCGTGGCCCATGATTGCAGGAAAAATGCCCTCCGGGTCCTTGCCCGAGAGAGTGTAAGCGTCCGTGTGGCAGACCCCTGTGGCTTTGATTTGCAGCAGGGCCTCACCGCTCTTCGGTCCCTCGACCTCCACGTCTTCGATCGCTAAAGGTTTCCCTGACTCCCAGGCAACCGCTGCTCGCGCCTTCATAGTTCCTCCCGCTAACACTGGGGTCCTGGAGTGGTGGAGTTATGGAGTGATTTGTTTGAGAGCCAACATTCCAATACTTTCACTCCAACACCCCGTTGCCCCTCTCATCCGCCTCTTACCAGATTAGATCTTGTTTGAAAACGTTTGGAACCGCCATGAAATAAGCTGTTGCAATGATTCCGGCATTTGTGGGAAGGATAAGAAAACCCAAGAACAGGAGGAACATTATGATTCTGGAAATGAGAACCTATGTGTTGAAACCCGGTATGACTAACAACTTCGTGGAACGCTTCGCCGAGGGACTCACGGCGCGCCTGCAAGTTTCAAAGTTATTAGGCCTTTGGCAATCCGAGGTGGGCGGACTCAACCGGGTCGTTCACATATGGCCTTACGAAAGTCTTGAGGACCGCGAGCGGATCGCCCAGGAGGCGAGAAAAACCGGCAAGTGGCCGCCGAAAACCCAAGAATTCATCGTTACTCAGGAAAATAAGATCATCCAGCCGGCGCCCTTTTCACCGCCGTTACCCGAGAGCAAGCTGGGCAATGTCTACGAATTCCGAACCTATACGTACCAGCCGGGCACGATGCCGACGGTGTTAGAACGGTTTGGCAAGGTGATGGCTGGGCGCACCAAAGTATCGCCGCTGGTCTTCGCCGGGCACACCCTCATTGGGCCGCTCAATCAATACATTCACGTGTGGGCCTACAAGGATGGCGGCGAGCGGGATCGGCTGCGAGCCGAAGCCTCAAAGACAGTGGAAGGATGGCCGCCTCCGACGAGAGAGTTCCTGGTGATGCAGGAAAACATGCTGATGACCCCCTCAGCCTGCGCGCCATTCAAGTAAGATGCAAAATGGAGTGTTGGAGTAAGGAATATTGGAGTGGTGGGGTTTGAATGCATTACTCCATCACTCCAGTACTTACTAGTCGAGGGTGGCTCGTGTCCGTCAACGTTTAGAACTGTTTGAACGGTAAAGCATACGACGGGAGGTTCGTATGAAATCTATACTCCTGGCTGCATGGCTTGTGCTGCTGGTTTTTTCCACGGCGACGGCGGCGGATCGCATCCGCATCGGTTACAGTTCCATCAGTGGCTCCTATTTGGGCTTGTGGGTTGCCCACGACGCGGGTTTTTTCGCTAGAGAGGGGCTGGACGACCAAATAATCCTTATCCCGAGCGGTAGCCAGCTGGCCCAAGTGGTGACCGCCGGTGAAGTTGACATAGCTGCATTAAACGGCAGCTCTGCGATGGCCGCCGCCCTGCAAGGGGCGGATCTCAAGATCATTGGGAATACTACCAACAAGTTGATCTTTTCGATCTACGCCAGGCCGGAGATCAAGACCGTTGAGGGCCTCAAAGGGAAAAAAATCGGGGTGACGCGCTTCGGATCGGCCACGGACATCTCCGCTCGTTTTGCTCTAAGGAAACACAACCTCGATCCCCAAAAGGATGTGAACATCCTGCAGATGGGGGCGATGAGCTCCATCATGGGTGGGCTCCAGGGCGGCTCCATCGACGCCGGTCTGGTCTCGCCGCCCACGCTATTCGCGGTGGAGAAATTGGGGTTTAAAGAACTTATCAACATCACGGATATGGATCTTGCCTTTCCGAACCCGTCGTTGATCGTCCAGGGCGGCATCATGAAAAAAAAGCCCGATCTGGTGGACAGATTCATGCGCGCCTATGCGCGAGCGATCCATCGTGCCAGAACCGACAAAGAACTGACTTTCAAGTCCATCGCAAAATACACCAAAATCGAGGATCCGTTTCTGCTCCAAAAGGCCTATGATCTTTATGTCGGAAAGGTTTTGGAGAAGGGTCCCTACATCGATATGACGGGAATGAAAAACGCGCTTGACGACTTGGCCAAAACCGTTCCTGCCGCGAAGGACGCAAAGGCTGAACAGTTCATCGATCCGCGTTTCCTGGACAATCTCGACAAGAGCGGACTGCTGCAGAGGCTCTACCGTTAATCGAGGCAAACGTTTTGTCGAACACGCTGTGCTTTACAAGCATTTGATTCGCCCCCTGCTTTTTCTCGGTGACCCGGAAAAGACCCACGAGCAAGCTTTAACCCTGCTGTCGAGGATCAAACCCTTGGGTGGGGTGCTTGAACGTCTGTTTTTGGTGCAGGACCCTAGACTGCGAGTGAAAATGGGCGCGCTCTCTTTTCCCAACCCGGTGGGACTGGCGGGAGGTTTCGACAAGAACGCCGTCGCGGTGAAAACCATTGCCGGGTTTGGTTTTGGTTTCATGGAGATTGGTGCCGTGACGGCACTGGCGCAACCGGGAAATCCAAAACCGCGGCTCTACCGTCTGCCTGAGGACCAGGCCCTGATCAATCGATTGGGATTCAACAACGAAGGCGCGGCGGCCATCGCCGGGAGACTCAGATCGCTCCGCAGCAACGCAATGCCCCTCAAGATTCCGCTCGGAATCAACATCGGCAGAAGCAAGATCGTTGAGAACAAAGACGCAGTCGCGGATTTCATTTCCGCCTTTGATCAGCTCTATCCCTATGGCGACTTCTTTACTCTGAATGTGAGTTCTCCCAATACGCCGCATTTGCGCGAACTCCAGGAGCGCGATCTGCTCCAGGGTTTGCTGCGCGCCATCCAGGAAAAAAATCGCCAGCTGAGCTCCCGCGCGGGGCAAACAACCAAGCCTGTTCTGGTAAAAATCGCTCCGGACATGGAGTTTTCTCAGGCCGACGAAATCCTCAAGGTAGCCATGGCGGAAGATATCAGCGGCATCATCGCAACCAATGCAACGGCGTTCTTGCGCGAGACGTTGGCCTGCGGCAGCAAGGAACCGGGGGGATTGAGCGGTAAGCCGCTGCGGGCTTTAGCGACTGCCTTTGTGCGCCATCTTTATCGCGGCGTTGGCGGCAAGCTGCCTATCATCGGCGTCGGCGGAATCTTCACCGCCGCCGATGCCTATGAAAAAATCAGAGCCGGAGCGAGCGCGGTGCAGATCTATACGGGCTTTGTTTATGAGGGACCTGCGGCGGTCAAACGGATCAACCGGGGTCTGATCCGTCTCATGGATCGAGACGGATTCGAATCCATCTCGGCAGCGGTGGGAACTGCCAACTAAAGACTCGGGCTAAAGGATCGCCTTAATTTCTCGTAATCCTCACGAACATCGATATCCACAAAAGACAATTCATCGTTCCACTCGATGAACGCCGTTTGCTTGCGGTACTTCTCGGTTAGCGTCCGCGCGCCGCGGTCGCCCATCAGCTGAAGCAGCTCGGGAAAAAGCTCGCGTCGAATCAAAACCGGGTTGCGGGTTTCTCCCTGAAAACGAGGCGCTACGATGAGGGCGGCGCTGTTCTCAAAGCGCTGGACCAACGAGTGGATCAGCTCACTTCGAATCAGCGGTTGGTCGCCGACGAGAAACAGGGCGCCATCACTTTTCGGATCGATGGCCCAGAGGCCGGCGATGACCGAGGTGCTTTGGCCCCCATCGGCCGCATTATTCGTCAGCCAATATAGCCGCTTATCCACCAGCGAGATTTTCCGCCGCACGGTTTTTAGGTCGCGCACCACGCAAACGATCTCGTGAAGAGCTGTTGCAAGGGCGTTCTCGATAACCCACTGCAGCACCGGTTTTTCGCACAGCGGCAGCAGCAACTTTTCTTCGCCCAATTTTTCGGCTCGGTTGGCGGCCAGTACAACGGAGGAGATCATCATGGCGGTCTCGCGATACTCTGAGATGATTTGTTTGATCCGTCTATTGCCACGCTAACCGGCGGTGAAGATTTCCGCCAACCTCGCTTGCCTGGAGGACTGCTTCCAATGCTTGCCGCTGACGATGTTCTCCGGATGATCCGCGTAGCGGACGCGTCCGCATTTCATGGTCCCTGACCTAACGCTTCCTCGTCTCAGTTGCAAGGGAGTTGTGTTAAGAATCCGCGAAAAGTTCTTTCCACCAAGATGCCGTCGAAACAAAAGCGGCAATTCGAAACGCGAAATCCGGAACGGCTTGTTTCTAACTTTCGAATTTCGCTCATTGCAGATTGTTTCGGATTTCGAGTTTCGAATTTTACATGGCGTCCAGACACGGTGATCTTCGTGCGAGTCATAGTTTTTAATCATGGTTACACCTTCGTCTTGAAAGCTACTGGGCTTTTCAGTACCCTCGCGTTTATGTCACGTCGATTTAGCATCGAAGTCGCTAAAGACTATTTCAACTTCGCATCGGCTCACTTTTTGATTTTTGCCAATGGCCGCAGAGAGCCGCTGCATGGACATAACTACCAAGTTTCGGTTGGCATGGAAGGTGACTTGGATCGCGCCGGCGTCGTGTTGGACTTCATCAGCTTCAAGCCGTTGGTCAAACGGGTGTGCGATGCCTTGGATCACCGGACCCTGATACAAACCGAGAGCTCGACGATCAAGGTGCGCAAAAAGGCGAAGGAGGTCGAGATTGTCTATAAAGACCAAAGGCTGCTCTTGCCTCGGGGAGACGTCATCCTTTTGCCGATTGCCAACACGAGCACGGAGCTACTTGCGGAATACATTGCCAAGCAGATCAAACGCAAGGTGCGGCAAAATTTCCCGGCCACCATCCGTTACCTAGAGGTCGCTGTGGAGGAAGCCCGCGGCCAAAGAGGAATTTTTCGCGACGAATTCTAGCCGCGCTAGGCGCGGCTGAAGAGCGTATCACCGCAAAGATCAAAGTTTTCGCGGCTCGCGCAAATCTTGTGGTCGTTCTTAGCTCTTGGGGTATGGGTACTAATATTCCATTCCTGGCAAGCTGGCGATTCCTCCAGAGACGGATCAGCCTCAGGCTGAAGCTGGCGCGACCCGGAATTCAGGGATTTTAAAGACTGCTGGATTCCCGTTTGCGCGAAAATGACGCCGGACGCGTCTCTGAACTATTTGAATGAACTTCGGTGCCAGGACACTAGAACCAGTTCTAGTCTAGTCGGTTGCTAGAAAATTCTGCTAGGCTGCGAAGTCCCGCTTCCATAGATCCGCAATCTTCGCGAGATCCTGCGATGGCAGTGTGATGTCGCCGCCTGAGGCGTTCTCGCGCATTTGCGACTCATTGCGAGCGCCGGGGATCGCTACGCTGACAGCGGGATGGGCGACACAAAAGGCCAAGGCGGCCTGCCCCAGGCTCTTCACCGGCCCGTGCACGAGGTAGCGCAACTGCTCTGCTTTCGCCAGCTCCTTGACGAAGGCCTCGCCTTTGAAGTTACGGGCACGGACGTCCTCTCCCTGGAACCTGTGCTCGTCGGCTACGGTCATTTTCCCGGTGAGCACCCCGCGGCGCAGTGGTATGCGGGCGATGATGCCGACATTGGCCTGCTGTGCAAGAGGAAAAACCTTTTCCGCCGGTTCTTGAGCCAAGAGACTATACTCCAGCTGGATCGTGTCGGACCGTCCATCTTTCACCGCGGCGATCCCCTCTTCGATGGTGTTGATGGAAACCCCGTAGAAGCGAATCTTGCCTTCTTTCTTGGCTTTTTCGAGCACCTCCCAGACTTCGCCCTTCTCGATCACATCCACGGTAGGATTATGCAGCTGGTAAAGATCGACGCAGTCGGTCTTCAAGCGCTGGAGGCTTTCCTCCAGCACGCGGCTGATGTAGGCGGGGGCAAAGTTTCTCTTACCGCGATCCGGCCCAACCATGATATTACCGCCCTTGGTGGCGAGGATGACTTTGTCGCGCCGTCCTCGCAAGGCTTCCCCGAGCAAAGTTTCCGAATAGCCGGCGCCATAGGCGTCGGATGTGTCGATAAAATTGACTCCCAGCTCTAGCGCTGCATCGATCGCGCTTAGCGATTCCGAATCCTTCGCGGGGCCAAAGTGGCCGGCATGGACCATGGTACCGAGGCCGATTACGCCAACCTGCAAACCTGTTCGCCCTAAAAGTCTGTACTGCATGCTCGAACCTCCAGCGAGATCACCATATTCCAAGTCGATGGTTGGCTGCAAGCCAATTTATTTAGGCGGAGAACCTTCGCGAAGTAGCCAAAAACCTTAATAAAAAATAGAATCATCTAGATTTAACTAACTCGTAACATAACTTGGTTTTCCAGTAACAAACCCCATGGAAATTTTTCTGCCATACTTAGCCGATAGGCCAAATCTAGCCGAATTAATTAAGAGCCAAACGTCTATCGTTTAGCCCGATCGCTTCTTAATCGGACTGTATGGGCCGATTATTTTTTGATTTAGCTTGTTCACTAGATTGAAACAAATTGTAAAATCATTCATCTTTTTAGGTTGTTAAGTAATAAATGGACCTGTTGGTATGTCCCTTGCTGCATTCTGGATCAAACAGGCCGATTGCGGAGTTGCAGCTTGGAAAACATTCAACGAGATTGGTATGTCGTTTACAGCAAACCTCATAAAGAGGAACAAGCGCAGTTCCATTTGCGCATGAAAGGCCTGGACGTATTCTTTCCTCGTCTCGATCTCGTTAGAGTAGCTGAAAAAAGAAAACGAGTCATCCCGCTTTTCCCCAATTACCTTTTCGTCCGCCTAAATCTCCAAACTGAATCTCATTACGTTATCTGGTCTCCGGGAGTGAAACGGATTGTCTGTTTTGGAGACCGACCAATCCCTCTCGACGCCACGGTCGTAGATTTTCTCATGCAACAGACCGATGGTGAAGGCGTCATTAGGGCACACTCCCAGCTGCGTTGCGGACAGGAAGTCGAAATCCGTGGTGGTCCGTTTGACGGGTTGATTGCGATCATTCAAGACCCTCCGGATGACAAGGGAAGAGTAAAAATTCTGCTTAAGCTCCTGAACCGGCAGATCAGTGTGAAGCTGGGTGTTGAGTTTATCAAAGGCGAGTGGGTAGCGCTAAAACCAAACCATATAGAATCGAGTTCGTTTTCGGTCGCGGGCTAAGCTCGGTTCGTAGGAAGTGTGCTCCGCAAAAGAACGGGCGAAGACCCGATGGGCGGAGCTGTATCTTTTTAAAACATTTTTCTATTCTACGCCGATCGTTTTAGCTTGAACACGTGACGCTATTTTGATTTAAGGAGGTATGGCAATGAAGTTACGTCGGATGAGTCTAACGAGCAGCTGGCAAAACACCTTGATGGTGGCTTTCCTGCTGATTGTCGCATGCTCCAATCCTGTAGCTCACATTCCTGAAATCAATCCTGATCAGCTGCGTGCTAGACCGGTTCAAGATCCTCCTCCTACCGAGCAGACATACAAATTGGTTCCTTATGACCTAATTACGATCCGGTTCACCTACCATCCAGAACAGGATCCCAAAACACCGGTCGTTATTCGTCCTGACGGAAACATTACACTGGATGGGATCGGCGCTGTTCGGGCCGCTGGTCTCACTCCCGAAGAGTTAGGCAAAGAGCTCGGGATGAAAAGCTCTAGACGATTGAGAAATCCCGAGGTCCTGGTTACCCTTACCCAATTTGCACCGCGGAGAATATATGTGGGCGGACAGGTAAAAGCACCAGGCGTCATTCAGTTCCAAGGGGATATGACTCCGCTTCAGGCGATTCTAGATCGCGGGGGGTTTACTTCCGAAGCGCAGCTAGACAGCGTGATTCTGATTCGTAATACTGGCGGGCCCGAACCGATCATAGGGCGAATCAATGTTATCCAGGGGTTAGAGGACGGTAGGCCTGAAAAAATCACTCTTGTGACCAATGATATTCTGTATGTTCCGATGTCGGGTATCGCTCGGGCTGATTTGTGGGTCAAGCAGCATTTGCGTGATATTCTACCCTATGAAATTATTAGCTGGGGCGCCTTTGCCGCTAGCTGATGCTTAAAGGTGTTTTTCTTTTCTTCGGCAGAAGGGAAAACTTATGGATTTTGTGCAGATCGAAGGCAAAGAGATTCCGCTTCTAGAAGCGCCCCAAAGAGAGGAAGATCCTCCGCGGCGAATTCTTTATGTGCTGTTTAAGCACAAGAAGCTGATTTGCGTGATTTTCGTTTTGCTGATCGCGCCGATGTTTCTTTACCTGTTGTTTCGGACCACGCACTACTTCGCCGCGGCTAAGGTGCTGATCAATCCAAGCAGAGAGTTTCTCAATATATCTCCTAGCTCCGGTCAGCGGTCCATTAGCATGGCTCCGTCCCCGGAAATGATCAATACGGAAATTCAAATCATCAAAAGCCCTGAACTGGCGGAGCGCCTGGCGGCAGACATCCCATTGCCAGATGAAGGCAACGGTAAAAACCGAAGCGAGCTGGAAATCCGCCGAGACGGCCGGTTCTTGAGGGGGCTTTTGACGGCGACTCCCGTTCGGGCGACGAACCTTATTCAGATCAGCATTACCACGCCTTATAGCCCGGAATGGGCGGTTAGCCTGGTGAATCGAGCCGCGGAGCTTTATTTGGAGCAGCAGATCAGAGTCCGCAAAACTCCGGGTGTCGAAGCATTTTACGACGAGCAGGAAAAAAAGCTTCGCGGTGAGCTCGTTAAGGCGGAGGAGATTCTTAAAGCCTTCCAGGTGAAGGAAAAAATTATCGACGCCCCAGAGGAAGTCAAGGCAGATCTCTTGGCGTTGGCAGCGTCCGAAAGAGCATTAAAGGATGCAGATTCTTCACTTCGGGAGACCGAACAAAAAGTAACTGTGCTCGATGAGCAGCTCAAGCAGCAAAAAGCCACGATTTCCTCCAGTACGAACATAACATTAAACCCGATACACCAGCAGATTCGAAACCGGCTCACGCAATTGGAATTGGAGCGGGATGGTCTGCTACAGCGCTACCTGCCGGATGATCGCCTCGTGAAAGACAAAGAGACTGAAATCGTCGACCTGAAAAAACGATTAGAAACCGTCAAAGAAACCTCCGTCGGATCAGAAAACATCACAATTAATGAAGTCCACCGAAGGATCCTCAATGAACTGCTGCAATCGCGGGTTCAACTTCGATCTCTAAACGAAAAGAGAATCGCATTGACTCGGAACGTGGAAAGCTACTCTACGGCCGCCGCTGATAAAAAGCGGAAAGGGTTCGAGTACGACCGCCTGCTGCGGGATGTCAACGCTAAGAAGGAGAATCTGGATCTGTATCAGAAACGATCCGAAGAGGCTCGCATTTCCGACGCGATGGACGAGCGGAAGTTCAGCAACGCGTACATCCTGGAGCGCGCAGCTCTCCCTCTGCAACGCGCGGATTACAGCGCGCTCATCCTGATGTTGGCAGCGATCATCGGGTCTATGGGAGTGGCGGTGGCTGCAGCCTTCGGTATGGAATATCTTAACAAGACACTACGCAATGAAGACGATATAGAAGAGGAACTCGGACTGCCGGTTTTAGCCACAATCCAGTATTACGGAGACTTACCGCGAGTACGTCAAATCACCGCAGAGGAAAACATATAACACCGGGGGCACCCCTTGAGCAAAACATTTGAAGCACTGATCAAGGCAGAAGCGGAATCGAAGAGCCAAAAACGCCAAAAGTCGCGTGGAGTGCACTTCAGCGCATTGAGCGTGTTTAAGGACAAGGCGCGACCGATCAAGATCGACTTTGATCTCGATCCGTACGTCGAAGAACAATATCATAAGCTCCGCCGCCATCTATTACCAAATTCCAAGCATGGCGCCACCAAGGTTGTCATGGTGGCGGCAACGGATCATGGTGAAGGCGGTACAACCACGGCAGCTATCCTGGCTTCGACTCTCGCTAAATCGGGCACTCTCAAAATCTTGCTGGTCGACGCGAACCTAAGAACTCCCGCCTTGGATGAGGTGTTCGAACCGGGCCAGGATTCTAAGCTCAGGGGACTGTCGGACCAGGTCTTGTCCGAGGCGCCGTTGGATCAAACCATTTACCAGACGGACATACCTAATCTGTCTTTTATGCCCTGTGGTGAGGTGGTTACGTCTCCCTCCTATATGTTTGACAGTCAACCGATCAACACCATGTTGTCTGCGCTGCGGGAAAAATTCGACTTCATCATCTTTGACGGCTCCCCGTTGAGGGACTATTCTGAATCATGTTTTCTAGCCGGGAAAATGGACGGCGTTATACTGGTGGTGGAAGCAGAACGGACGAAGATCGAAGTTGCCCGAAAAATTCGCAAAGATCTCGAATCGACGGGTGTCAATATATTGGGCGTGGTTTTAAACAAAAAGAAGAACTACATCCCGGAGTATTTGGAACGTTTTCTCTAGACCTGGGTTAACGATGCCTTTTCGCTGTCTTTCGGCGCATTGTATCTTACCGAGCCTGTATCAAAAATTCGTTCTTGCCTGGTTACGAAGCCGACCTATGGGGTAATGCCATTCGGAGGTGTTGGCCGAATAATCCCGGATGGGTTCTCAGCGCAGCGAAGAATCTGCTTTCAAGGGGTGGGGGCTTCATTGCCTTCAAGACAAGCCTTCGCGAGTGCAGCATTCGCGTCATTGCGACACCAACGTTTCCATCTTCTTACAATAGAGAAATATTCTTTCCATGCTTAAGCCCCTAGTTACCATTGCCATTCCCACTTATAACCGCGCGGGTAGTTATTTGCCCCAAGCTTTAGAAAGCGCGCTCAGGCAAACTTACTCCAATCTGGAGATCGTGGTGGCCGATAATTGTTCCAGCGACAATACGCAGGCGATTGTCCGAAGCCGGGCTGATTCTCGCGTTCGCTATTTCAGGCACGGGTTCAACATCGGTGCGCATGAAAACTTTAAGTTTTGTCTCGAGCAAGCTCACGGGGTCTATTTTCTGTTGCTGCAGGACGATAATCTGATCGATCAAGATTTAGTCGATGTTAGCGTGAGAGCCGCCTACCAGCGCACGGACGTTGGCCTTATCCGAACCGGAATGCGCTGGATCGATGATCGAGGCCGGGTGATCAGCGAAGCTTTAAATCGTGTCGGCGACCTGCCGTTCGATGATTTTGTTTTGGGCTGGTTCAACGGCCAAACGCCGATGCACCTTTGCAGCACCCTTTTCAACACGGCGAGACTCAGAGAGATTGGGGGGTTCAATTCCAAGCATAACCTTTTCGATGACGTCGTCGCGGAAATCCGGATCGCAGCTAAATATCCCAGGGTCGACGTCGCGGATATAAAAGCCAGCTTTCGACATCATAGCCACACCCTTACCGCTTCGGCGCGGATCAGTCATTGGTGCGAAGAGTCTAAGATACTTTTGGATTTGATCTGTTCGCTGGTCCCGGAGTCGAAAGCCGCCTCGATAGAGACGGCAGGAACTGAATTTTTTGTTCATCACAACTACCGGATCGCCCGTAAGATCAGATCTCCGGCTTCACGGCTGATGGCCTACGGGACGATTGTAAAGCAGTTCAACTACCCTGCCTTTTCCTTGGTTTCTTTAGTCTTTTCCGAAGCGGTTTTGCGACAAGTCGGTTATCTAAAACTAGGAACAAAGAAAGCATTGCAGATGACTGGTTTATGGCTCAAGGTCGATGCATTTCGCAAAAACTTGCAGGGTTCAGTACGGTGATCGAGATCTCGATGCAGAGTCCTTCCGGTCGGTCTTCTTTGCCTCAAAGCGAAGAGCCGGGAGATCTGTTTTTTCCCGCGGCGGTGGATTCTTATCAGCACGCCGCGGAGGACTTCAAGCGCGGCACCTTCTGTAATCATTCATACTCCCAGCTCATCGACGTTCATGCGAATGACCGTGCCAAGATCTTTTATCTCAAACTGACATCCGAAGGAGGTCCAACCAGAACCACGATTTCGAGCAGGGCGAACGTTACTCGAGTCGCCCATGGCAATGATTTTGGTAGCCTCTTGGGCGTCGCCCATCATGGCATCCAATACACCGTTTGGTCGCCACTTTCCGTTGGGCAATTTCGCTCTGACAGTCATGAAAGAATCGAGATGTCGGCGGGGTCTTGCCATCTCTCCTCCAAGTGGAGTCTCTACCCACGAGCTCAACTAACGATATCCGGGCGTACCGACCCAGGACAAACGGCAGGCTTCCCTTATGTCGTGTTGGAGGATCCCGTAGGTGAATTCTTTACGGAATTAAGCTCCTTAAGCGATATCGAAACCCGCCTTTACAGAAAGTCAGACTGGTTCTTTGCCGGCTCCCCGGCAAATTTTTGGAATTACTGGATCAACGGGAGCCTCTACGACCCTCGTAGCTGGAGAGGGATCAACAAGCGCTTTAAGTGCCAGCAATGCGCGTTCGCATGGTGGAACTATTTCGCTTTGCTGCATCGGCGAACCGGAAAAAAGATATACCGTCTCCTCCGGGATGAAGTGGCCTATTCCGTTTTGTTGGATTTATCCCCCCAAGGCGAATGGGGCCATGGTTATTGGTCTGACGAGATTGAAACCCATGCCAGATTTCACCTTGACGGTATTCATCTGCTGCTCTCTCAATATGAAGAAACTAAATTGCCGATATGGCGGGAAGCCGCGGAGCGCGCGATGGCCTATGTCTTCGATCATCTCGTGGATACGCTCGACGACGGCTGTCCGTGGTTTTTACACGATACCCTCGAAGGGAAAAAAGAACACTACATTAAATCGAATATTTTCGGCAAAAACACCGGCAATTCTCTATGTCTCAATACTCATGTCCAGGCCCTGACAGTGCTGCATCGGCTGTCTCGCCTAGCACCGGGGAAGGCAATCTATGCGGACAAATTTGAACGGGGAGCTGCGGCCCTCCATAGAGCACTCGACTATCAACCGGGGGAACCCTTCTACCGCTTTCTAGCATTCATGTTAAAGAGGTGTTACGGGAGTCTGCCGCACAATAATGCACTCTGGGCGAGAATCAGTAACGCTGCTCTTTGGCGTGTTACTTTGATCATGTATTGGTGGCTCAAGAGATTTTTTCCAAGGTTCGTGCTTCCCCAGGGTTTTATCGAAAGGGACCTTACCTTGACGGTCGCTGCTGACAACTATCACAACACCAATCTTAAGGATCTTTTGACTCTATACCAGCAAGCGCCATACCCGTGGTTGCGCCCTTACATTCAAAATGGGTTTACGTTTGAACGTGACTTGGTTCGGACATTGGGCTTGAGCCGAGCTGTGGAAAATAGCCCCTACTATTTCGAGTTTATCGACATTCTTGATCTCTACGACAGGCTTATCGAGCCCCTTCCGGATGGCGAGTTGGCACTAGCGGAAAATACGCTCTATAAATCCACCGGTGGATGTTCGCTCGACTATTACGCTTCTGAGCTTGTGCGACCTCGGGACACGTCTCCGATCGATCCGTGATCCTCCAACCTTGCGCTCTCTAACCACTGCCTTTTTGGTCATTTAGCCTATGTGCGGCATATGCGGCTCTTTTAGTTTTACCCAGCTCGCGGACCAGGACATGTCTGCCACTATGCAGATGATTGACCTGATGAAGCGGCGGGGGCCTGATGACGAAGGTTTTTGGACGGATCGCACCCACTGCGCATTGGGCTTTCGAAGGCTCGCCATCTTAGATTTGTCCTCAACAGGTCATCAGCCCATGACAACGCCGGATGGACGGTATGCCATCGTTTACAATGGCGAAGTTTATAATTTTAAAGAGCTGCGAGAAGAGCTCGAGCAACAAGGCATAAGATCTCGTTCCTCCGGGGATACCGAAGTAGTGCTCAACGCCCTTGCTTTGTGGGGTAGAGCCGCGCTCGATCGTTTTAATGGCATGTTCGCTTTGGCGTTTTACGATAGGATCGCCAAGTGCTTGTTGCTGGCGCGAGATCCGGCCGGCATCAAACCTCTTTACTACCTCCTGACTTCTGACGGACTCGTCTTCGGTTCTCAATATGACCAGATCATGGCCCATCCATGGGCAAAAGCCCTGCAAATATCTGGAGACGGTTTGGCGCTCTATCTTCGGCTGGGTTATATTCCCGCGCCCTACGCCCTGCTCAAACACACTTACATGCTGGAGCCGGGAGCCTGGCTGGAAGCGAGCTGGCGCGGGCAAGTGAAACAAGGGAAATATTTCGAGTTTCCTCCTTTCCAAGAGCCAAAACTGCAGGGAGAAGAAGCCTACGAAGCGGTCGATGGGGCGATTACTCGAGCCGTACGACGCCATCTTGTGAGCGATGTTCCGGTAGGAACATTTCTCTCAGGTGGTATCGATTCTCCTTTGGTGACCGCCCTAGCAACCGCGGCAAACAACGGTTCCATACGCGCGTTTACCGTCGGCACAAACGGGGATGATTTGGATGAATCTCCAGATGCCAAAGCCTATGCGGACGAGATTGGCGTCAATCATTTCGTGGAGCATGCAAGCCCCGAAGTGAGCCTGGCAATGCTGGACGATGTTGTCAGTTCTTGTGGCGAACCCTTCGCCGATTACTCCGTTTTCCCTACGATGCTGATTGCCCGTATGGCTCGCCGACACGTTAAAGTGATTCTTTCCGGTGATGGAGGAGATGAACTTTTCTGGGGTTATCCGAGCCGTTTCGTTCCCGTCCTGAAGCATGCGCATGACTTTAGCTATCCTCATTGGCTCCGCATGAGCCTTTGGGGAATGGGCAGAATCCTCGGTAACGGCAACTCGGATCTTCGTTACCGGGATATCGGAGATTGCTACCGCGCGAAGCACACGCGAATTTATGAAGACGATCTGCAGGGTATCTTTCCAGAACTACCGCAGTGGCCTGCGGATTTTGATCTTTTTAAATACACGGGATGGGAAACGAACAAGACAGCCCAATGGTTGCGTTGGAATGAATTTGTCGGCCACCTCACCATGGTGCTATTAAAGGTGGATAGAGCGAGCATGTATCACTCCCTCGAAGTACGCGTGCCCTTACTGGATCGCGAGGTGATCGATGTGGCTTCCCGCGTTGATTGGCGGTCGTGCCTGGATTTGAATCGAACACTCGGGAAATTGCCCTTGCGCTACTCCCTGGCGCGTCATGTTCATTCCCAGGTTCAGACGAAACGCGGCTTTGAGGCGCCGATGAATGCCTGGCTGAGAGGCCCGTTGAAGGATGTTTTCCGGGAATTCGTAATGCAACAGAAAGAAATCCTGGGGATGCCGGTCAATCACGCAAAACTAGGCCCCATGTTCCAACAGCATGTTGACAGCCAGGCAGACGAGGCCCGGAGCCTGTGGACTCTTCTAAGCCTGGCCCTCTGGGAACGGAAACACTACCGGGGCCGGTTTCACCAGCCCAGCGAATTGCTTCTTCAGCGAACTAGTACTAGTGTTGTACCTTCGGCCACGGTCGCAACAACATGAAGATTGCTTTTATTGTCAGTCAATTTCCGGCTATATCGGAAACCTTTATCCTCCGGCAAGTCACCGGACTTCTGGAGCGGGGGCATGAGGTCGATATCTTTGCCGAGAGTGGGATGACAGGTCCCACGATTCACGGGGACGTGGAAAAGTATAAACTGCTGGAGCGCACATACTACCTCGACACCTATGCGTCTTCTCCCAGCAGGCTGGTCCGCCTGGGAAAACGCGTCGGCCTGCTGATCACCCATTTTTATCGATACCCCAGGGCCGTGTTAGGGTCGCTCAACGTTTTTAAATTTGGCAAGAAAGCGTTGCTTCTCCAGGTGCTCAACCAGATCGTTCCTTTTTTGGACAAAGGTCCTTATGACATTGTCCATTGTCATTTTGGGCCCAATGGGGAATCGGGTCTTCTTTTAAGAGACTTAGGCATATTTAGCGGAAAAGTTATCACGACCTTTTACGGCTATGATATTTCATCCCACACCCAACAGTGGGGGGATGATGTATACAGCGACCTTTTCAAGAGAGGCGACCTATTTTTATCTGTCAGTGACCTGATGAGAGACAAATTAATAAGCCTAGGATGCGACGAAGGAAAAACCATAGTGCATAGGTTGGGGATAGCTACGAGAGAAATTCATGTTTTTGCGAGAGTGCTAAGAAATAGCGCACGCATGAAAATCTTAACGATTGCCCGGCTGGTGGAAAAGAAAGGAGTGGCGTACGCGATTCACGCGGTTGCGAAACTCCTAAAAAAGCACCCCCACCTCGAATACAATATAGCTGGTGATGGACCGCTGAAGAACGAGTTCGAGGCTTTGATACGTGATCTCGATGCCGCGGGGAATATAAGGCTGATCGGATGGCAGTCGCAAGAGGAGATTGATGATTTATTGCGGGAAGCCGACGTATTATTAGCTCCGAGCGTAACCAGTAAGGACGGCGACGAGGAGGGAACCCCGGTCGTAATTATGGAGGCATTTGCACAAGGCCTTCCGGTGGTGAGCACGGACCATGCTGGAATAACCGAAGTTGTCCAGGACGGTGAGTCGGGATTTTTGGTTCCGGAACGAGATATAGACGGTCTAGCGGAAAAGTTAAACCGTCTTATCGAGAGGCCCGCGCTCCGGCGTTCCATGGGGCAAACCGGTCGAAGGATTGTCGAAGAGCAATACAATATCGATACGCTCAATGATCGATTGGTTGCGTTCTATACGCGGGAGCTGTGAGGGGGAATTTTCTCTATACTCGCAGCCCTGCTCTGTCACGTTTTGTGGAAACTCTGAACGGCTCGGCTTCGCCCGCGCGATAGGTTGCTTCGCAGAACAGTAGGATTCTAACGTCTAAGCCGGCAGGAACAATGTGAAGATCGCTTTCATTGTCAATCAGTTTCCGTCCATGTCGGAAACCTTCATCCTCCGCCACATCACCGGACTCCGGGAGCGGGGGCACGAGGTTGATATTTTTGCCTATGGTCCCACCCAGGATTCCATCGTGCACGCGGACGTGGAAAAATATAATCTGCTTGCGCACACCTACTATATAGATGGCTATGCCTTATCGCTAAATGGGATCGTTCGGCTGGCTAAACGCATTTCCCGGCTAATCAAAAATTTCAGCAAAAATCCAGAAGCCGCATTAAAGGCGCTAGATCCTTTTAAGTTCGGTAAGGAAGCGATTCTACTCCGGGTGTTCAATCAAATCTGTCCGTTTCTAGATAAGGGTCCGTATGACATCGTCCACTGTCAATTTGGTCCACTTGGTGAGTTGGGTCTTCTTTTGCGGGATACCGGTGTTTTTACGGGGAAAATTATCACTTCGTTTCGTGGCTATGATATTTCAGCCTACGTCCGTTATTACGGAAGCGAGATCTATCATGATCTCTTTCGGCGCGGCGATCTCTTCCTGTGCGTGAGCGAGCGTATCAAAGAAAAATTGAGCGGTCTCGGCTGCGACGAAGGAAAGATCGTCGTGCATAGATCCGGTGTAGACATACCGAAATGTCGGTCGCGCGCGCGGGTAGCGGAACCAGACGTC
>DAIRFP010000201.1:0-9180 GCA_036794995.1 Thermodesulfobacteriota bacterium
CGAGATCCTGTGCCGAACCTAGATAGAAGCTATCGTCAGCGCAGCGAAGGATATAGACATAGTGCATTGGGTAGGATGAACTTCAGCGGAGAGGCTTAATGGAAAGAAAAATGACCGACGGGTGTCGGCTGCTCCTGGCACGAGCCTGCCATTGACAAACTGAGAGCCCCTCGACTGGGCTCGGGGCACCAAATTTTTGTTTCGCAAAAATTTGGTGGAGGCGGGGGGAATTGAACCCCCGTCCGAAGGTCTTCCGCCAAATATGACTACATGCTTAGCCGCTATTTTGATCTCGCTCCTGGAGCCCCCAGCGGCAAGGTCTCTCGGAGCCAGCCGGTTTGGATTTCAGCCTCATCCCCTCCGGCAGGAGAATCAGCCAATCCCACTAAATGACGTCTTATCCGGCCCCGTGGGAGAAAGCCGGTAAGACGCTAACTGCGATTAGGCAGCTAGGGCGTATTCAAAATTGTCTGCGTTTAAGTTGCAGATCTGTTTGTTTAACGGGATAACAGAACCCCGGCATGCCACTTTGACTTCCCACCTCCGTCGAACCCAAATCGCCCCCATACCTTCTAGTGTAACGTTTTGAGTCTCGCGTTTCTAGTCAGGGTCAGCATCCAAGACGGCTTTCGCCGGTTCAACGTTCAAAGTTTACGGTTCAAAGTGAAGCACACAATAATCGTTTAACGAGTATCCGATACCTTGAACTTTTGAACATTTGAACCACGCCGCAGGTGCCTAGTGCCGCACTTTGATCGCCCGCTCGACTTCGCGCTCGGCTACTTTTCGCCGTAGCGTTTCGCGCTTGTCATACAGCTTCTTGCCCCTTGCAAGGCCCAACTCGACCTTCGCCCGGCCGTTCTTGAAGTACAATTTCAGCGGAATCAACGTCAGCCCGCGCTCCTTGGTCTTGCCGGTCAGCCGCTCGATCTCCCGCGCATGGAGAAGCAGCTTTCGCGCCCGGGTAGGCTCGTGATTGAATTGATTAGCGCCGGGGTAAGGGCTGACGTGGGCATTGACCAGGAACGCTTCGCCCCTTTGAATTCGCGCGTAGCTGTCTTTTAGATTGGCCTTGCCGTCCCGGAGCGATTTCACCTCGCTCCCGCGGAGGACCAGGCCCGCTTCGTAGGTCTCATCGATAAAATAGTTGTGCCGCGCCTGCCGGTTGACACAGACAACCTGCTCTCCGGGAGACTTCTCTTTAGCCATGATTCCTGGTCTTATCGTCGGGCGTAATCAATCCACCGGAGGTAATGAGCTTGAGGGCTTCCTCCATGCTCATATTTAAGGGTGCCACTTCGTTGGTCGGCACAAGCAGGTAGAACCCCGAGGTTGGATTCGGGGTCGTCGGCACGAAAACATTCACGAGTGGCACTTCGTTTTTCTTTTCCAGCTCATGCCAGGCCCGCCCCATGGCAAAACCCACGGCATACACGCCCTTGCGCGGGTACTCGATCATCACCACCTGCCGGTTGCTCTGCGATTGGCCCAGGAAAGTCTGAACCAGTTTCTGCACGGCGGTGTACACCCCGCGAAAAATCGGGATCTTAACAAAAATCTTATCCCAGGCGGCGAGAAACCGGCGGGTGGCAACTCCCTTGGTCAAGAAACCGAGAAAGAGGATCAACGCTACGGTAATGAGCGCGCCTAGACCCGGTATCGCGAATGGCAAATACGAGTTCGGATGCAGTCGATCCGGCAGAACGTCCAGCAACCCGTCCATGAGAGCGATGACCCAGCCGAGAAACCATAGGGTAATCACCACCGGCAGGAAAACCAACAGACCGGCCAGAAAGTATCTTTGAAAGATTTCCCGCACGCTTACCCTGACTTTAGTCGGCGCTTCTTCCGCCACGCCAGCCGTCCCTTCTAGCTTTTGAGAATAGTATTGTCGATGAGCCGGGTCTTGCCGATTCGCACCGCCAGTGCCAACAGCGCACCAGCGTAAACCTCGTCGATCCCTTCCAAAGTAACCGCATCGCACAGTGTAACATATTCCACCGTCGCCAGGGGCTCTGCTTCGATCTCGGCTCGGACCGCCTCGGTGATAATCCGCGCCTTGATCACTCCCCTTTGCGCCATGCACGCCGCCCGGCGCAGTGACCGGGAAAGGCATAAAGCGGCTCGGCGTTCCTCCGGGCTGAGGTAGGCGTTGCGCGAGCTCATGGCCAGACCGTCGGCGTCACGGACAATCGGATGGCTGACAACCTCGATGTCGAAGTTCAGATCCTGCACCAGGCGCCGAATCACCCGGAGCTGCTGGTAGTCCTTCTCGCCGAAAATCGCCACATGGGGGCGAACGATATTAAACAGCTTGGAAACCACCGTGGCGACGCCCCGAAAGTGGCCAGGCCGATGGCCGCCGCACAGAAAAAGGCTGAGCTTGTCCACCCCTACGTAAGTCTCGTAGCCCTCCGGATAGATCTCCGCCGTCGAAGGGTGGAACAGAACGTTGACGTTCTCTTTTTCCAGCAGCCTTCGGTCGCGGTCGAAATCTCGGGGATAGACGGTGAAGTCTTCATTGGGGCTGAACTGTGCCGGGTTGACGAAAATGGAAACAACGATCTGGTCCCCACGCTGCTTGCCGTCGCGCACAAGTCTGAGATGCGCCTCGTGAAGAAACCCCATGGTGGGGACGAGGACTATGCGGCAACGGTCGCGCCGCTGGGCTTCGCTCCAATGCTGCATCGCTTCGATGCGCTCAATGATCTCCATATTCAGAACCATGATTGGAGTGATGGCATAACGGAGGGGTGGGACATGCAAGGCGATCCCCCATTACTGCAAAGCTCCAGTACTCCAATCCCCCATTTTTAGTGGAACGAGTGCTCCTTATCCGGGAATTTTTGCTCGCGAACCTCTTTGATGAAGCTTTTTACCGCGCCGGCGATCGATCCTTTAAGATCGGCATAACGCTTGACAAACTTTGGCGTAAAGTCATCGAACAAGCCCAGCATGTCATGGATCACCAGCACCTGACCGTCGCAGTGCGGCCCCGCGCCGATGCCGATGGTGGGAATGCTCAGCCGCTCGGTGATCTCCTTGGCCAAGTCCAGAGGAATCCCCTCCAACACCACGGCGAACGCTCCGGATGCCTCTACCGCCACGGCATCGTCCATCACCGATTGCCTTTGTTCTTGGCTCTTCCCCTGGACCTTATAGCCGCCGAAGCGGTGCACTGACTGGGGCGTCAGCCCGACGTGACCCATGACCGGGATGCCGATTTTGACGATGGTCTCAATGGTTTTATCTATGGCGACACCGCCTTCGAGCTTCACGGCCTCCGCGCCGCCCTCTTGCAGGAGCCGCCCGGCATTTTTGATCGCCTGTTCCCGGCTCACTTGATAGGAGAGAAACGGCATATCCCCGACTACCAGAGCACGGCTGCAGCCCCGGGCTACCGCCCGCGTGTGGTAGATCATCTCGTCCAGGGTTACAGTCAGGGTATTCGGCTGCCCCTGAAAAACACAGCCCACCGAATCGCCGACCAGGATGATATCAATGTTCGCCCCATCCAGTATCCGTGCAAAGGAATAATCATAAGCCGTGAGGCAGGTAATTTTTTCGCCTTGCTGCTTTCGGCCAACTATTTCGGGTGCGGTAACTTTCTCTGCCATCGCGTTACTCTCCTAAAATAAAAAAGCCTTCCGGATGAAACCGGAAGGCTAACTAACGCTGGTGAGCCGAGTCGCACCCCTCACTCCTCGCAAGTTACCGCCGATTGGCATCCGTCTCGGTCCAGACTATCTGGATCCAAGCGGTATGTAGTGCTGTGTCCCCAAACCCATATTATTGATTTCCTTGATCAAGTCAGCCAGATCCTTGCTGCTCGCAACGAAATCAATCTCAGAAGTGTTTACCACCAGCAAAGGCGTCTCATCATAATGGAAGAAAAACTGGTTGTACGCCTGAGCCACCTCTGAGAGGTATTCGAAGGTCACGCTCCGTTCGTATTTTTTATCCCTTTTTTTGACCCTTTTGTAAAGCACTTCGGGCCGGGCCTGAAGATAGACCACTAGGTCCGGCTTCGGCACACGGGCGTTCAAAAGCGCATAGATTTGTTGGTAAAGATTCAGCTCCTCATTGGTCAAGGTCAAGGTCGCGAAGATCTTGTCCTTGGCGAAAAGATAGTCAGCGACGATATTCTGGTTGAAAAGATCCTGCTGGCTGAGCTCGATCTGCTGCTGGTAGCGATTGAGCAGAAAAAAGGTCTGATTCTGAAATGCGTAGGTCTCCCGGGCCTGATAAAACTTCGGCAGAAATGGGTTTTCCTCGACTTTTTCAAAGACGGTTCGGGCCTGAAATTCGTTGGCGAGGAGCCTGGCCAAACTAGTCTTGCCGACCCCGATGGGCCCTTCGACGACTATATACTTACAGTTCGTCATCTGACGCGGCGAATGTACACAATGGACCAAAAATTGTCTAGCAGGTTGCTGAAAGACTCTGTTTGCAGGCTGCTCAAAAAGACTCAGAGGCGAGGCGCGCGAAAAATCGATGAGCGGAGGCGTACTTGGGCAGTACGTTGTAGCGAGGCGATTGAGCGCAACGAAGCATATGAGGCTTTTTCAGCAGCTTGCTGTATTATAGCGGCTTGAGATGTTAACCCTAAGAGAAAAAATCGCTCAGATGTTCTTGGTCGGGGTCAGTGGCAAGGAACTCACCGGCGAAGAAAAGTTAATCATCGAGCGCTATCCCTTCGGCGGTTTCATCCTATTCAGTCACAATTGTTGCGCGCCCGCCCAGATTCTTGGATTGTGCCGTGATCTCTGGGAAGCCGCCGAAAACCATTCCCCGTTCATCGCCATCGACCAAGAGGGTGGACGGGTGCATCGCCTTCCCGAACCTTTCACCCATTATCCCGCCGCGGCGTGTATCGGAAAACAAAACAGCGTGAAGCTCGCTTACAGAGCCGGCAAGGCGACCGCCGAGGAGCTGGCTCTGGTAGGCATCAATCTCAACTTCGCTCCGGTACTGGATGTCCATTCGAATCCTAGGAATCCGATCATCGGCGACCGCGCCTTTGCTGCCAATCCGGCCGACGTGGTGCGATTCAGCGAGCCCTGGATCAAAGGGTTGCGCGACGGCGGGGTCATTCCCTGCGGCAAGCACTTTCCCGGCCACGGCGATACCGACAAAGATTCCCATCTGGATCTGCCGGTGGTCCATCGTTCTCTGGAAGAATTGCGCACCGTCGAACTGCCGCCGTTTCTCAGCGCTTGTCGAAACGGGATCGAATCGTTGATGACAGCACATGTGCTTTATCGCGCGCTTGATCCCATGCTGCCGGCAACACTCTCGCACAGCGTCGTTACGGGATTATTACGTCAGGATGTGAGCTACGACGGCGTCGTCTTCAGCGACGACATGGAAATGAAAGCGATCACCGGCAACACCCGTGACGAAGAAGCCGTCGCACTCTGTGTCCGAGCCGGAATCGACGTTATGCTCTATTGCCATGAGCTGCCGCGGGCGATCGGCGCCTTCGAGTTTCTCTGTGCCTTAGCGGGGCGGGATGACGCGGTGCGGGCGCACGTGGAAACCAGCTACCGGAGGATCACTTCTCTGAAGCAGCATTACCTGACGAGATTTACCGGGGTAGAGGAAAACGAATTAAGCCGGCAACTGAACCAATCCAACCATCGGCGGATCGTCGACGCGATTCAGGGCAACTTGTAGGCGGTATAGGCGATCAGCTTCTTGATGTCTTGTTGGAGCTCGCCTTCCCATTTCTCGATCAGCACATCGGCGGGGCATTTGCCTTGAAACAACAACGTCTTGAGCGGATTGAGATAGATCGTTTCATCATCGCCTTGGCCGTTGAGCGCTTTTTGACGCCGTAGCCCTTCCCAGGCGATCTGAAACAGCTCTTTGGCGAGATCGATTAGCGCATAGCGGCGAATGCGCGCGGCCAGCGCTTCGCGGTGCGAGTCCAAGTAAACCTCCATCCGCTCGTCCCAAGTCCAACTCTTGACCAGATCCCACGCCGCCTGCAAACAATCGGGGTCGTAAAACACTCCCTTGATGAGGGCGGACAACGCGGGCATGAGCTCCGGCGGCTGGCTGTCCGCGGAACGCACTTCGATGTAGCGCTTAATGCGGGTTTCCGGGAAAAGCGTCGTCAGATGATCGTGCCAATCCTCGAGGGTCGCGCGCTGACCCTGATAACCGCGCTCCAAGAATTGGCGGAAAGTCATGCTGGTCATGTCGATGTAATCGTGATTACGGATGATGAAATACATCGGCACATCCAGGGCGTATTCGACATAGTGGCAGAACGAGACGTCCGGCGCGAAAGCGAATTTCAGCAATCCCGAACGGCTCTTATCCGTGTCCGTCCAGATATGCTCGCGAAAGCTCCGATAGTTGGTCAACCGTCCTTCGCAAATCGGAGAGTTGGCAAACATGGCGATGATAATGGGCGTCAGCCCCATGCCCGCGCGAAATTTCGCCATGGCATCTTTCTCGTCCAGGTAATCGATGTTGGCCTGCACCGTGGCAGTCTGTTTCATCATGCGCTGACCGAGAGTGCCCACCTTGGACATGTAGGGGCCCATGATGCGATAGCGCTTTTTTGGCACCCATTCGATCTCGTCCAATCGACTGACAGGCTGCATCCCCAAGCCCAGAAAAACGATGTCGAGGGGCTCCGCGACTTCCAATAATTCACGAATATGCTGCGTAAACTCGGCATAAGTACAGTGAATGCTATCGCAGGGCTCGCCGCTGAGCTCAATCTGCCCGCCGGGCTCCAGGGTAATCTGCGCATTCCCCCGGCTCAGCGCGATGATATGCCCATCCTGCTCCTCCGGCTCCCAGCCGAACCGCTCGATCAGCTGTTGCAGAATAAACTCAACGCCCCGTCGTCCGGAGTAGGGAATCGCCTTGCCCGTACTCTTGTCGATGCCGACCTTCTCGTATTCGGTACCGACGCGCCAGCGGTCTCGCGTCTTCCCGGCATCGTGAAAATAGGCTTCCAGCTCGTCTTTCTTTTCAATCACCGACATGAGTCCGTAGATTCTTTTGGAAGGGAGGACGAATCACTCCCTTCTCAGTAATCAGCGCCGAAATCAAGTCGTGTGACGTGACATCGAACGCCGGGTTGAATATCTTGATCCCCTTGGGCGTAATCGCCCTGCCGAAAATATGCGACACTTCTCTTGGGTTTCTCTCTTCAATCGGGATATCCTTTCCGGAGGAGCAATTCATATCGATGGAAGACGTTGGCCCGGCCACATAAAACGGAATTGCATGACGCCGCGCGAGCACCGCGATGGTATAGGTGCCGATCTTGTTGGCCACGTCGCCATTGGCCGCGACGCGATCACAACCCACCACCACCGCATCGACCTTCCCCTCGTGCATCAAGTAGCCGGCCATGTTGTCCGTAATCAACGTGGCGGGAATCTTTTCTTTCTTAAGCTCCCAGGCAGTCAACCGCGCCCCCTGAAGAAAGGGGCGCGTCTCATTCACCCATACCTCGACCGGCTTCCCTGACTCCTTCAAAGCGCGAATGACGCCCAGAGCGGTTCCATACCCCGCCGTTGCCAATGCGCCGGCGTTGCAATGGGTCATGACCTGCCGCGCATTGCGCAGCAGACTCGCGCCGAATTTGCCCATTTGTTTATTGGCGGCGATATCCTCCCGATAAATTTTTTGGGCTTCCGCTTTGAGCAGACGCTTGATCCTTTCGACACCCTGGCTCCGGTTGTTCGTATAAACTTTGCGCATTCGCTCCAGGGCCCAAAATAAATTTACCGCCGTGGGCCGGGTTTTTGATAGCGTCAGAAAGATCCGTTCCAGCCCGCGGTCGAAATTCTTGCCTTTAGTCTTCGCCGCCCCCAGGGCGACGCCCATGGCCGCCGCCACGCCGATGGCCGGCGCACCGCGAATCACCATCCCGCGTATGGCCTGGGCCACGTCCTCGTAGTCACGGCAAATGCGGTAGACTTCTTTCTGCGGCAGCAGCCGCTGATCCAGCATGACGACCCGGTCATTCTTCCACTCGATGGTTTTCACGGCCATGACGATGTTCCTATTTTAAAGGAGACCGAGTATATTCGCGGTGAAAAGGAAGCGTCAAGGGCTCATCGTGGATTTCTATCATTTGTTTGGTTATCTCTCCGGACTCCTTTTCATAAAATCCAACATGGAGCCCGAGACCTTAGTGCGCACGGCCGCTCTGGTGCACATGCTCGATGCCATTCTCTGTCGAGTGATCGCGGGACACAGTGGTCGGCACAAACTTGGTTGGACGGTCGCGGGCTTGTTCTTTGGCATCTGGGCTTTAGGGACATTGTTCTTGCTGCCGGCAAAAAAAACTTGGCGTGATTGAAAGGCGAAGGGCGGCGATTTGCACTGGCGAACGGCTTCGACCCCGCCGCCAGCACCGCTCGACCTACTCGATTTGAGCAATAACATAGGCAAGTCCATGTTGTTTGGTGTGGGTTATAGAAAGGGACCAACGACGGATGCCGATCTCCTCGGCAAGCCGGGCGGTTTTATCGTGCAAGACGATCTCGGGCTTGCCGCTTCGGGCGCGCGCGACTTCGATGTCGAGCCAACAGACTTTTGACCCCCAACCTCGTCCCAGGGCTTTCATCACTGCCTCTTTAGCGGCAAATCGCCCGGCATAGCTCTCATAACGTCCACGGCGCTTCTTTTCGCAGTATTGAATTTCCTTTGCCGTATAAACTCTCGCGCGGAAACGTTTGCCGATCAGCGGGTCTTCCAGCGCTTTCTGAATTCGTTCGACTTCCACCATATCCACGCCAACGCTGAGGGTCATGAAACAAAGTTTGCCTGGCGTTGGAAACGGTGTCAATACGGTGGCGCAGCGCGCACGGATTTGTTAGCATGGTGCATTCCAATAAAAGGAGACATCCCCACCTTGCTTAAGCGCATCTTTCTTGCCATTTTCGTCGTGCTTTCAGCTTCCCTGCCGTCGACGGTATGGGCACAGAAAGGCACCATCAAGATCGCCGTTCAGGCGCCGCTTTCCGGAGAACAGGCTGCCCTTGGCGAGCATATCAAACTCGGCGCCCAACTGGCGGTCGAAGAAGCCAACAAGGCGTTCAAAGCCCTTGGCTATGATTTGGTTTTGGTGCCTCAGGACGACCAGGCCAAGCCCGAAGTCGGCGTTGCCAATGCGAGAAACATGGTCGCCGATCCGGACGTCTTGGT
>DAIRFP010000202.1:0-9118 GCA_036794995.1 Thermodesulfobacteriota bacterium
GCACCTTGCGCCACTTTGCCATGCGTGGCTGGAGTCCGAAGTACAGCCAGGACCGCTATCGCACCAAACTGCACGAGATGATTCCGTTCGAAGAGGAGCCAGCGGACGTTCACCCGATGTTCTTGGCAGAGCTGAAACGCAAGGGCGTGAAGAGCGCAGTCTCATTGGTAGAGGAATAGTCTAAAGGGACAAACCGCAAAGAACGCATAGATCACAAAGTTCGCAAAAATTGTATTGCACGAAGGTTTTCGCAGTTTTCGCAAATTTCCGGTGACGAGTTTGATTGTATTGATAGCGATTTAGCAAAGAAACTCACCGCGGAGGCGCCGAGGACGCAGAGTAAAGAGTTCTTGCTCATTCTTGATTAATGGATACTCCGATCTCTGTGAACTCGGCGTCTCTGCGGTAAAATAAGAAGTGCTGTTTGGTTGCGGCTTTGCCGCGCTAGGTCCTTTGCGGTTATAGAAATCTTATTAAGGAGCGAATATGGCAGAACTCGCATACCATGACTTTCGGAGTTTTCTCGAAGAGGCGAAGAGAGTCAGCGACTACCGTTTGATCGAAGGGGCGGATTGGGACGCTGAAATCGGTGCGTTGGTGGAATCGACCGCGGAGTTGGTGCCGCAGCCGCCGTTTTTGCTGTTCGACAAGGTCAAGGGTTATCCGGCTGGGTTTAGGGTCTGCGCGCTTCCCTACGCCGCCTATAAAAGGGTCGCGGTGGCGTTGGGGCTGCCGACGGACAAGAGCAAATTGGAGCTGGCCCGTCTGGCGGCGCGTAGGATTCAATCGGCGAAGCCGATTGCGCCGAAGGAAGTAAGCACGTCGCCATTGTTCGAAAACAAGTTGACGGGGGACGACGTCAATCTGCTGCGGTTCCCGGCCCTGCGCTTTCACGAGAATGACGGTGGCCGTTACTTTGGGCCCGGCGGCGGTCTGATCAATCGCGATCCCGACTCGGGCTACGTGAACAGCGGTACGTATCGGATGCAGCTCCATGATAAGAACACCCTGGGCCTCTGGATGAGTCCCGGACAGAACGGCCGGCAGATCTGCGCGAAATATTGGGAGAAGGGCAAGAGCTGCCCGGTGGTGGCGATTTACGGGCAGCACCCGATGGTTTTCATGCCGTCCTACACGAAGTTTCCTTACGGCAGCTCGGAGATGGAAGTTTCCGGCGGATTGATCGGTAGACCGCTCGAAGTTTTGCGCGGGCCGATCACCGGTCTGCCGATTCCCGCCTCATCCGAGATCGCCATTGAAGGCGAAGTGCCGCCGCCGTCGGAAGACGCCCGCGACGAAGGACCTTTTGGCGAGTGGCCCGGCTATTACTCCGGTGGAACCATCGGCACTGGGGATAAGCAGCCCATCGTTCGGGTCAAGGCGATCTACCATCGCAACGATCCGATCCTCGAGGACGAAGCGCCGCTCTGGCCCGGCGCGGTCAAAATGGACTTGCACATCTCGGAGGGTGTGTTGTGGGACCAGCTGGAGAGCGCCGGGATACAAGACATCGCCGGCGTTTACAATCATACTTCTTATCTGACCGTGATCTCGATTAAACAAAAATACGCGGGCCACGCGAAGCAAACCGGATTGGCGGCGCTGAGCTGCGCCGCGTCGGCGCGCAACGGACGTTACGTCGTGGTAGTCGACGAGGACATCGATCCCACCAACCAGAAGGAAGTGCTGTGGGCGATGATGACCCGCGTCGACCCGGCCACCAATATCGATATCGTCGACGGTTGCTGGAGCACGCCGTTGGACCCGCGCATGCCGCCGGAAAAAAGGGAGAGCCGGGACCACACCAACAGCCGCGCGGTTTTCTATGCGGTGAAGCCGTTTACGTGGAAGGATAAATTCCCGAAGGTGAGCCGTTCCAGCCGCGAGCTGCGAGAGAAAACCATTGCCAAGTTCAAAGACGTCATCCCGTTTCCCAAAGGCTGAACGGGAGGTGGCGTACTGTTTGAGAAATTCGTTACATATTCCAACATCATTCCGGCCGGGGGGACGGATGCGCGCGAACGCCGGAATCCTTACCCGCTCTTTGTCTCCCCCTTAGCAAAAGACTGTGTCGCAATGCGAAAATCACACGAATGTCATTCTGAGCAAAGCGAAGAATCTAACGTTTCTTGCTACTTACTAAAGCGAGATCCTTCGGCTATCGCCTCAGGATGACATTCCGACACAGTCTCCAAAGGGGGAGATTCAGTGGGGGTTTGGATTCTCGCTCGCGCGGGGATAACAATCGGGAGAATTTAGTGAACGAGATTCTACGATTAGGCATAGCCGGCCTGGGAGTGGCCAGCACCCAGATCCTGCCGCCTATTGCCCAGTTGCCGTTCATCAAGATTACCGCAGCCGCGGATCTGCGCACCGACGCGCTGGCCAAATTCCGCGAAACCTACAAGGGCAAAAGCTTTACCAGCGTCGAAGAATTATGCGCAAGCCCCGACGTCGACGCCGTCTACGTGGCCACCCCGAATCAGCTCCACGCCGAGCATGCCATTACGGCCGCCCATCACAAAAAGCACGTCATTGTCGAGAAGCCGATGGCGCTGTCCATTGAAGAGTGCGAGGCGATGAACGATGCCGCGGAGAAAAACGGTGTCAAACTCCTCTGCGGCCACACCCACAGTTTCGACCCGCCGGTGCGCAAGATACGCGAGATCGTGAAAAGCGGCGAGCTGGGCAGACTCTGCATGGTCAATACCTGGAACTATAACGAGTTCATGTACCGCCCGCGGATGCGGCATGAGCTGGCGATGAGCCGCGGCGTGGTTCTAAATCAGGGCCCGCATCACGTCGACATCGTGCGGCTCATCGGCGGCGGCAAGGTTCGCAGCGTTCGGGCGATGACGGGGATTTGGGATAAAGCGCGGGAACACGAGGGGAGTTACACCTGCTATCTCGAATTCGAAGACGGCACCCCGGCGACCTTGGTATACAGCGGCTATGGATTCTTCGATACCGCCGAGCTTTTCAGCTGGGTCGGCGAGGGCGGCCAGCGCCGGGACCCGGCAACGAATCTTACGGTGAGAAGACAACTCCGCGAAGTGCGCGGTGCCGAGGAAGAAGAGCAGCTCAAAGAAGGGATGCGTTTCGGCGGACGGCGCGAAGGCGAATTCAGCCACGTCTGGGCGGGCGAGCGGAAGCAGCCGTTCTTCGGGTTAACCCTGGTCAGTTGCGAGCGAGGGGATATCCGCCAGACACCGGATGGACTGACTGTTTACGGCGAGATGGAAAAGCGGGAAATCTCGCTACCGTCGGGACGCCGCGGCCGCGAGGCCGAGGTCGAAGAGCTTTACAACGCGGTGGTAAACCATCGCCGCGTGTTTCACGACGGTCGCTGGGGCGAGGCGACCCTGGAAGTTTGTCTGGCTATTTCGGAGTCCGCGCGGCAACGAAAAGAGATTCTCTTATCGCACCAGGTGGCAAGTCCGGAATAAAATTTATTAAGGAGTTCATAAGTATCTAGACCTTTCTGTTCTTGAACCTAAGGGACGAGTCGTTCCAAGCGCGGGCAACAGGTTCGGTGCCGTGTCGGCCACCATGCTATCCACTCCTGGGGTGGTTATGCCAACGGTCGGGGCCTGCACACTTCCGCTAGGATCGGATGCCGCGCTCTCCACGACTCGCCCCTTAGTCTCGTATGTCTACTAACCAATGAACTCCTTAATAGTTTCGGGTTCCCAAATTCGAGGTTCCGAGTCAGTCAAAATCCGTGAGTGAGCCTTGCCTTCAGTAAAGCAAGCCGGCGAAAAATGGCGCGCATCGAGTCATTCCCGTGCGAGGCGTCGAAAGCGCCCCAATGGGTCCTCCGTTCCGTCACCTGAGAATCCTGATGGCGAATGTTCACGAGTGACGATGGTCGTTGTAGGTATCGCTTCACACGGGTTGCTATGCATGCAAGCAAGGAGACATGATGCGTAACAATTACAGAATCTATGATTCGGACACTCATTTGAATCCCATGGCCGAAACTCTTGAGCCGTACTTCGATGCCGCCATGCGCAAGCGGCTGCCTGAGTGGGAGAGCTGCAAGGTTCCGTTTCGGGTCGGCTGGGCCGGCGAGATTCTGCAACCACCTTACCGCCACCGTTACCAGTTCAAGAAAAGAGCCGGCTGGCGCGAGCGCCTGCGTGTTTTAGGGGAAGCGGGTCCCAGGGAGCATGTCGAGCCTCATTTCCCGAAGTTCATGGGCAGCCGCTTTCCGACGCCCGGCGGGTCTGATGACAACGTTGAAGCGCGCATTCGGGATATGGACGAGGAGGGAGTGGACGTCCAACTCATGCTTCCCGGCTTACCCCCGGCCGCGGAAGATGTCGAAGTTGAGATCGGGTTTATCCGGGCCAACCACCGCTTTACCGACGACTTCTGCAGCAAGCACCCGCACCGCCTGAAGTCTCTCATTGTGGTGAGCAGCAGAGCGATCGCGGAGTCGGTGGAAGAAATCAAAAGATGGGCAGGTGCCGCGTGGGTCGCAGGCATCCATCCCAATCTGGCTGAAGGCGTTCCCATCGATCACCCAGATCTGGAGCCGATCTGGGCCGCGGCCAACGACGAAGGGCTATGTGTGGCGCATCACAGCTTCACCTCCGGCTATCCCGGCTACCGCGATCTCTGGGACAACCCGTTCATCGGCCGGACCGCCTCGCACCCGTGGGGCGCGATGAGAGCGGTGACGGCATTTTTCGGCGCCGGGATCATGGACCGGTACCCTAACATTCGCTACTGTATCCTCGAGTCCGGCTTTGGCTGGCTCCCGTTCTGGGGAGCGCGTATGGACGATCAATGCGTCTACATGTCTTACGCCCTGCCGGACAAACTGGCGCGTAAGCCCAGCGAATACATGACCAGCGGACGCTTTTTCGCCAGCGTCGTGATCCACGAAGGCGAGAAGATGGCCCGAATGGTCACCGACTTCCTCGGCGACAGCGTCTTGATGTATTCGTCCGATTACCCGCACGCGGAATCCCGCTTTCCCGAGTCCACGAACAAGGTGCTGGCGTGGAAATCCCTGGGGGACGAGGTCATGCGCAAAATGCTGTGGGACAACGCGACGAGATGCTTCGGAGAGCCCTAGTCATAATGAAAGTCGTTCAAAATGTTCAAGTCGTTCAAACCGTCCGAAAAAAGCGGAGCGGTTGAACAGAGCGACGCGATTGAACTGCTTGAACGATTTGGACCTAGCTCCTGAAAGCACGTTACACAGTTCGCACCGCTTAGCCGGGAGGTTGCAATTGCTATGAAACCTCTGATTCTAATTTTGATCAGCTCCATAATGGGCTTTTGGGGTTTGCCGTCCCAGGCCGCCCAATCCCAACCCAACTGGCAAGCCGATTGGGAGCAGACGGTGCAGGCGGCGAAAAAGGAAGGTAGCCTCAGTCTTTATCTCCTCCAAGGCGAAGGCGAGCTGGCTACCGTCGCGCAATTGTTTCAGAAGAAGTATCCCGAGATCAACGTCGTGACGACCCTCGGGCGGGGTAACACCTTGGCGCCGCGCATCATGGCGGAGCGGCGCGCGGGCAAATATCTCGTCGATGTTTACATCAGCGGAGTGACGACGGCCTATGAAGTATTCTATCGCGCCAAAATCTTGGACAGCGTGCGCGCGGCGCTGATCCTTCCCGAGGTCACCGATGAGTCCAAGTGGTGGCTGGGTCAGCATCACTACGTCGACCCGGAGAACCGCTATATTCTCCTCTATATCGGCAACGTCGGCGAGTATGTTTCGTACAATACCAAGGCGGTGGAGGCGGGCGAGATTCGTTCCTATTGGGATTTTCTCCAACCCAAGTGGAAAGGAAAGATTCTCTCGCGCGATCCGAAGATCTCCGGCAGTCAAAGAATCGGTTTACGGATGTATTACCATACGCCGGAGTTGGGCGCTGAGTTCATTCGGCGTCTCTATGGAGAGATGGATGTGACGTTAACTCAAGAAATCCGTCAGGCGACGGATTGGCTGGCGAATGGGAAGTTTGCCATCTGTTTTTTTTGCTCCGAAATCCTGAAAGTCAAAGCTCAGGGCCTTGCCGTCGATGAATTTAGCACGGCGAAGTGGAAAGAGAGCCGGGCGATTGCCGCGGGCAACATGGGTTCTATTGCGTTACTGAGCCAGGCGCCGCACCCGAACGCCGCGCGCGTGTTCGTCAACTGGTTGCTCTCGCGCGAAGGTCAGACGGTGCTTCAGCGTGTCGCCAATACACCAAACAATTCTGAAGAGTCGCTGCGCATGGATATCCCAAAGGACATGGTGCGCAGCGCAGTGCGGCGCGTCGACGGCGTCAAATATATACTGGTGGATAAGCCCGAGTATATGGACATGGCGCCGATTCAGGATATCGTCGAGAAGGCTTTGTCCCAGTCGAAGAAGCGGTGAACGAAGTTCGAAGAAAGTAATTGTGAATCGAGCTACACGCAAAAACTAGCAAGTTAAGGTGAATCATCTATGATTGGCTTTTGTTTCGAGTTGCGAACCATGATCTTGACGGTTTTGGCTCTTCTAGCGTTTGCTACGATTGATCCGTCTCCCCGCACTGCGGTTGCCGCTGAGGCGAAGAAGTCACCTTGGCAGTTCGAGTGGGAGAAGACGCTTGAAGCGGCCAAGAAAGAAGGCCAGGTGACGGTTTACATCAGCGGCTACGAGGAGGTATTGCCGCTGTTCGAGAAGGACTATCCCGGCATCAAAGTCGTTTCGGTTCCCGGGCGGGGTTCCCAATTGGCGCAACGAATGATCGCTGAACGGCGCGGCGAGAAATTTCTAGCGGATGTTTTTAATTCCGGCGGCGTGACCACCTACGGTCAATTGTATGCCGCGAAGGTGCTGGATCCGATCAAACCGGCGTTGATGCTTCCGGAGATCACCGATGTCTCGAACTGGTATGAGAAAAGACATCACTACGCCGATCCCGAAGGTCAATACGTTTTCAGTTACGTTGGCTCCGCTACCTATGGCTCGGTCAGTTACAACACCAAGCTCGTCGACCTCAAGGAGTTCAATTCCTACTGGGACTTGTTGAATCCGAAATGGAAAGGGAAAATCGTCGCCCGCGACATTCGCGTTCCGGGGCCGGGCTCGGGCAACGCCCGGCTGTTTTACTATCACCCGGAACTTGGGCCGTCGTTCATTCGCCGGCTCTTCAGTGAGATGGATGTAACCTTGTTCCGAGACTACCGCCAGGGGCCCGATTGGCTGGCGGTGGGCAAGTACGCGCTCTGTCTGTTCTGTGACGTCGATATTCTCAAACAGCAGGGCTTGCCGGTAGACACCTTTGGTCCCAAGGCATTCAAAGAGGGAGGCGGATTGGTACAACAGTTTGGTACCGTCACCTTGGTCGATCGAGCGCCGCACCCCAACGCGGCGAAGGTTTTCATCAACTGGCTGCTGTCCCGCAGGGGCCAAATCGGGCTGCAAAAGGTGTTGGCGAAGACGGAAAACCCCGCGGACTCCATGCGGACGGATATTCCCAAGGACGACGTGCCGTTGCTCAACCGGCGCGTCGACGGCATAAAGTATCTCGACACCAGCAAACCCGAGTGGCAGGACATGAAGCCGGTTCTGGACATCATGAACGAAGCTCTCAAGGCGGCCGGGAAAAGCTAAACAGGCTGCTGAAAAAGACTCATATGCGCTTACGCTGTTCCGAGTTTCGGGTTCCGGGTTTCGAGTTAACCCGAAACTCGAAACGCGAGACTCGAAACTAATAGATGCGCGCCTCGCCTCTGAGATCTTTTTGAGCAGCCTGGGGGTAGGGCTTTTAGCAAACTGCATGCATTGGAAAAAATGAGGTCAGCTTCAATGTCGCGGACGTTAAATCGTTTGATGTTGTTCTTTGCCGCTTCGATTGCGTTGATCGCTTACTCGTTCGCCGCAGTGACCGCGATCGCAGCGGAAGCCGATTGGAAAAAAGAATGGGACAGGACACTGGAGGCGGCCAAGAAAGAAGGGCAGGTGACGGTTTACATCAGCGGCTACGAAGCGTTGTTGCCGCAATTTGAGAAGGAATTTCCTGACATCAAGGTGACGGCGGTCACGGGACGGGGCAATCAGCTGGGGCAGCGGCTTTTGAGCGAGCGGCGCGCGGAAAAGTATCTCGCCGACGTGGTCAGCGCCGGGGCCAATCCCAACTATCAGCAATTTTATCCGGCCAAGGCGCTGGACCCGATCAAGCCGGCGTTGATTCTGCCGGAAGTCACGGATCAAACCAAATGGTATCTGGGTAAACACCAGTATTCGGATCCCGAAGGCCAGTATGTTTTCAACTATGTCGGTTCGGCGACCTACGGCGCGGTCAACTACAACACCAAGCTCGTCGATGTTAAGGACTTCAAATCGTACTGGGATCTGCTGAACCCCAAGTGGAAAGGTAAGATCGAGGTGCGGGATATTCGCGAAGCGGGGCCCGGCGCCGGCAACACCCGCTTTTTCTACTATCACCCCGATCTTGGCCCCGCTTTCATCCGAAAACTTTTTGGCGAGATGGACGTGACCTTGTTTCGGGATTTTCGCCAGGGACCGGATTGGCTGGCGACGGGAAAGTTCGCGCTTTGTTTCTTTTGTGACGTCGATGTTTTGAAGCGACAGGGCCTGCCCGTGGATACGTTTGGCCCCGAGGTATTCAAAGAGGGCGGCGGACTGGTGCAGCAATTCGGCACGGTGGCGCTAGTGAACCGCGCTCCCCATCCCAATGCCGCCAAGGTTTTCGTCAACTGGCTGCTGTCGCGCCGAGGGCAAACTGCATTACAGGTTGCAACCGCGAAAGGCGAAAGCCCGGCGGATTCATTGCGAATGGATATTCCGAAAGATGATGTGCCTTATTTGAATCGGCGGCTCGAGGGCATCAAATATCTCGACACCGGTAAACCGGAATGGATCGAGATGAAGCCGATTCTCGATATCGTCAATGACGCGTTGAAGTCGGCGGGCAAGAATTAGTTGCCGCTGAGGATTGAAAATGGAGGATAGAGGATGGCAATTTTCGATCTTCCATTCTCAATTCTCGGTCTCCCGTGTTGTCATTTCGAGGAGCCGAAGGCTGTGAAGGGTTCGAAAGGAAAAGCGGTAATTGATTTGTTCCCTTCTCCCTCTGGGAGAAGGCTAGGATGAGGGTGGATGCTC
>DAIRFP010000203.1:0-6416 GCA_036794995.1 Thermodesulfobacteriota bacterium
ATTACCCCCACGGCGATTGTGATTTTCCCAATTCGGTTATCAAGCTGCGCCGGCGCAAGGATATTTCGGAGAGTCTGAAAGAAAACATTCTTTCGAAGAATCCTGCCCGATTGTACGGGATTTAGCGATGGGATCGCCGGACCGAATCCGGCAAGATCCAAAGATAGGAGATGGAGATGGTCATCGACGCGGATGCACATGCCAACGAACCGGGGGATTTATTCGAGCGTTACCTGGAAAAAGAGTTTAAAGATAGCGGCCCCAAGGTCGTCGATATCAACAAAATTCTTTACTGGATGGTGGAGGGGAAGCTGTTTCCCCGGTTGGTGGGAAACTATGGGCATGGAACGCCCAACGGCTACCTCTTTCAGAGAGGCAAGCCGGACATGGCGATCAGCGCCCCGGGACTGGATGACGTGGAGGGTCGGCTCAAAGACATGGACAAGGAAGGTATCGACATACAGGTTGTCTATCCCAACATCATGGCGCTGGCTTCCCACCTGGATGACGGCGATCTGGCGGCGGCGATGTGCCGCGCTTACAACAACTATTCGGCGGAAAAATGCCGGGCCTTCAATGGCCGGGTGCGAGCGGTGTCAGCCGTTCCGCTGCAAAAACCAGCGGAAGCTGCGAAGGAGCTGAGACGGGCGATCAAAGATCTCGGCTTGGTGGGCACCGTCATCACCGGCCTGGTTGGACAAAGAAACCTTGACGACCCTTACTTTGAGGAATTCTTTCGAGAGGCCAATGAGCTGGGCGCGACGGTGGGCGTCCATTGGATTACCGGTTGTTTCGATAGTCCGGGTCAGGAGCGGTTTAAGGATCCCTACTTTTATATTCATATGGTGGGGATGCCGTTCAATTTGATGATCGGCATCATGACGTTGATCGGCGGCGGTATCATGGAGAAATACCCGCGGATCAAATTCGTTTTTCTCGAGATCGGCGCCGCCTGGCTGCCCTATTGGATGTGGCGCATGGACGATCACTATTCCAGATCGATGCATCACCCCGCCGGCGTTCCCAAAAAACCCAGCGACTACGTCATGAGCGACAGTTGCTTTGTCTCCTGTGAGCCCGACGAAGAGGGACTCGACCATACCACGGAGGTGTTGGGCGCGGACCGCATTGTCTTTGCTTCAGACTACCCCCACGGGGACTGCGACTTTCCGCATTCGGTGGTCAAGCTTCGCAAGCGCACCGACATCTCGGATGAAATCAAAGACAAAATACTTTGTAAAAACCCGGCGCGGCTCTACGGGCTTTCCGTATGAGCCCCTGTTGTGCTTGGCTGTAGAGTTTGGCAATCACGTTGATCGGTGAAACAGTGCTGCTGTCAAGAGAATGATCATCATCACCGGGTAAATCCAATGTCTCGCAATCGCCCGGCACTTAGGCCGTCATTGAAGTGTCGTAACCTTTTGCTGCTTGTTTTCGGGCTCTTGATGATGGCCGCGGCCGCTCATGCGCAAAGTCCAACCAAAATTGTCATTGGTTATTCCGCTGTGCAGGCGCCCATCGCCCCGCTCTGGATCGCGCAAGATCTGGGATTTTTCACTAAATACGGTCTCGAGCCCAAGCTGGTTTTTGTCAGAACGACTTCGGTACACATCGCGGGATTGGTGTCCGGTTCCATTGATATGAGCTACGGCGGCGGGTCGGGAGTACTATCGGTCGCGGGGAGCGGAGTGGATTTGCGTTTTGTGGCTTCCTTCGCCAGCCGCCTGAGCCATGTTCTGGTCGCCCGGCCCGAGATTCAGCAGCCAAAGGATTTGCAAGGGAAACGCTTCGGCGTTGTCAGCATCGGCGGTACTCAATGGATTACCACCAAACTGGGGTTGGAGTATTTGGGCCTCGACGAGCAAGGTGATCGGATTCAAGTGCTCGCGATCGGAGACCAGTCGGTGCTCCGCGGCGCGCTCGAAGCAGGAAATATCGAGGCGGCTTTCTTCAACGGCGCGATGGCGGAGGAGTTAAGGTCCAGGGGCTTTCGTGTCCTCGTTGACCTTCACAAAGCCAACATCCGAACTTTGGGATCAGGCATCATCGCAAAGAAAACCATGTTACAAAAAAACCCCGAGTTGGCGACCAATGTGGTCAAAGCGACCTTCGAGGGCTTGGCGTTCGTGAAGTCCGCGTCCGGAAAACCCGTGGTAGTCAAGACTTTGATGCAGCGTTTAAAAATCAGCGACCCTGCCGTGGCGGAACAGGGATATTATTACTTGCAACGAGACCTCGATAGTCAGATGTCGCCGTCCGTAGAAGGCCTGCGGAATCTGCAACGGTTTATGAAAACCTACAATCCGCGGGTGGGCGAGGTCAATGTAGCGGATCTGGTGGATACCAGTGTGGTGAAATATCTCTCGGATACCGGTTTCATCGACAAGATCTCGCGGAGCTATGGCCTGAAGTAGGCCGACGAGTGAGTCGAGGCAAAGGAGAATTACATGAAGCTGAAGCTGTTTCTGATTCTCTCCCAGCTGGTTTTATGGTCCTATTTCCATGCCACAGCCACGGCAGCTCCAACCAAACTGGCCATCGGCTATTCGACAATCAATCCCAGAATAGCGCCCCTATGGATTGGCCAGGAGGCGGGATATTTTCAGAAATACGAGCTGGACCCAACCCTGGTTTTTGTCCGCAGCACGCCGATCCTGATCGGCAGCTTGAAGACCGGCAGCATGCCCATCGCCTACGGCGGAGCCGGAGCCATTCTCGGAGCCTCGGTGGGGGAATCGGACCTAAAAATAGTCGCGACGTTTACCGGCAAGTTGATTAACAATCTTATTGCCCGACCGGGGATCAAGTCGGCGAAGGACCTGCGCAACAAAACAGTGGGCGTGCAGAGCATCGGCGGGACCAATTGGATCGGTACCCTGCTTTGGCTCGAGCACCTCGGACTCGACCCGAGCCGCGACAAGATCAGCATTCAAGTGATTGGCGACCAAACGGTGCGCGCCCAGGCGCTGGAGGCGGGCAAGATCGACGCGGCCTCCGTGGACACAATTTTTAGCAAGAGACTCGAGCAGCGCGGCTTCACCCTCCTCGGGGACCCGCACAAGGTTGACATACCGTTCGTCGGTGTGGATATCGTATCGCCGAGGAGTTTTATCGCGGAACAGCCGGGAACGGTTGAGAACGTTCTCAAGGCGCTGTTGGAAAGTCTGGCCTATGTGGTCGCGCCAAAAAACCAATCTGCGGTTCTCGAAGTCATCATGAAGCGACTCCGGGTTTCGGATCGCGGTCCGGCGGAGGAAGGATACCAGGATCTGGTAAAAAACATGTCCTTGAAACCTTATCCGTCCGTAGACGGTTTGCGTAATATTCAGCGACTGACCAAGTTACAGAATCCGAAGATTGCCGACGTCAAAGTAGAGGATCTCGTCGACAGTCGTTTTGTTCGAAAATTGGACGAGAGTGGTTTCATTGATCGACTCAATGTGGTGTCGGTGCGGCGGTGACGCGGGAGTCTGAACTAACGGAGAGGGGGATTTGACATGGAAGGGTTTCCAATCATCGATGCCGATGGTCACGTGACCGAAACCATCGGCAGTTTGAGAAAACATCTGAAGCAGGAGTATCGCAACCGTCCGCTGATGAATTCCGAAGCCTGGGACCGGACCTTCGGCGGAACCCTGGGCAAACGGAACGAAGATCCGAAAATTCAATTGGCCGATATGGATAGCGATGGCATCGATATCCAGGTGATTTATCCGAGTCATCTCTCTCTCAACGTCGAGAAAGAAGCCGATCTGGCTCTCGACATCGCCCGCGCTTACAACGATTGGTTGGCCGAATTCTGCGCCACCAACCCGGCGCGCCTGAAAGGCGTCGCGATGGTCGCTCTTCATGATGTCGATGAGGCCATCAAAGAGGCCCGCCGGGCGGTGGAAAAGCTGGGCTTTGTCGGCATTATGATGCCGACGAATTTCCGCGATCAAGACATCGGCAAACGGCAGTTTTGGCCGTTTTATGAGGAGATTGAACGTTTAGGGGTTGGGCTGGGATTGCACGGCGGCGTGCGCGCGGCGGAGCGCATGCATGGGAGGTTCGACAATTTCATCGCGGCCCATAGCATCGCCTTCCCGTTCGAGTGCATGGCTGCGCTGACGGGATTAATTTTTGCCGGCGTTCCGGAGACCTTTCCCAAACTGCGCATAGCGGCGCTGGAAGCCTGTTGCGGCTGGGTGCCGTTTTTGATGGACCGGCTGGACGAGGAATTCGAGGTCCGCGGTTCCCGGGAGGCCGCTCTCTTAAAACGCAAGCCCAGTGAGTATATGACCAGTGGTCAAATTTTCTACGCCTTCGAACTGGAGGAATCCACGTTGCCTTACGTCGCGGAGCGTATCGGCGCGGATAAGCTGCTTTACTCCTCGGACTATCCACACTGGGACACCTCCTGGCCGAATACAGTGAAGAAGTTCAGGGGCAGGGAAGATGTCGAGGAGCCTTACAAGCAGCAAATCGCTTGGGACAACCCGCAAAAATTCTACGGCTTTCGGGCTGATCCAAGTTTGCAACATTAACCGGAGTTTTTAGTCGCTCACAGGGCACGTTTTTTGGCACTCAGTTAAGTCTAGTAAAAAAATAGGAGGGGAAAATGTTTAAAATCAAAGCTGTTCATCATTTGGGTCTGCCGGTCAACGATCTCGACCGCGCGAAAAAATTCTATACGGGAGTTTTGGGGATGGCCTGTGCCAAGGTCGATGTCGATATCGAGACCGGGGGGCTTTATAAAGACGCCATGGGTCACTATCCCCTGACGGCGCGACTTTTCATGGAGAATGGCGCTGAATTGGTGCTTTTCCAACGCCCCAAGCCGCTTGAGCGTGGAGACTTCGACGACGGCACCTCCCATCTTTCTCTGGAGTTGCCTAAAGAGGATTTTGCCACCGCCGTTGCTGATCTAAAGAAGGCTGGTGTCAAGATCATGTACGAAGAACATGTCCGGGAGTCGGGAAGATCGGTTTACTTTTTCGACCCCGAGGGAAACTATCTCCAGATTCACACGCCGCTCTGAGGAAAAATTGAAAACTTACGTCACTTATTTGTTGGCGGGGCTTTTCCTGAGTTTCTGGTCTGGCGGTCCTTGGTGCCGCGATGCCCAGGGTCAAGGGATCGATCTGGAGGCGGCAAAACGAGAAGGGGAGTTGGTTTTTTATTCCGCGATGCGGGCCGAAGATACGGATCAAATGGTCAAAGCCTTCACCAAAAAATATCCCTTCGTCAAAGCAGCTTCTATCGCGCCGGCGGCGACCCACTGCTGCAAAGAATCTTGACGGAAGCGAAGGCAGGCAAACACCTCTTTGACGTTGTATCCGCCTTGGGTACCCAGGTCATCATGCTCAAGGACAAGGGGCTATTGGCGCCTTACCGGTCGAGTCATCAGTCGGCTTACGCGAAGGGGTTCTACGATCCTGAGGGCTATTGGACCGACACTTACGACCTGTACATCACGATTGCCTACAACACCAGGATGGTTCCTAAGAACGCAGTTCCAAAAAGTTGGCAAGACCTGCTCGATCCGCGCTGGAAAGACGGAAAGATTTGCCTGGATCTCAGGCGCCACGACTGGTTCTACGCGATGATGGAAGTCATGGGACCCGACAAAGGCAGGAGCTTCATGGAAGGACTGCGCGCCCAGCAACCCACGTTTCGGCAAGGCAATACCTTGATTCAACAGTTGATGACTGCGGGTGAGTTTCCCCTGGCGGTCACCTATGCCCACACGGTGGAGTACACCCGGAGCAAGGGCGCGCCCATTGATTGGGTGGCGGTGGATCCCATGATCGCCGTATCCGAACCCATTGCCTTGTACCGCCACGCGGCGCATCCCAACGTCGGGAAGCTCTTCATAGATTTTTTGCTATCCCAGGAGGGAGCCAATTTGCTGCGGAGCCAACAACGCATTCCTGCTCGCTTGGACGTGGAGCCTTTGACCGAAAGGCTCAATCCCAAGAAGCTCAAACTTTATCCGGTAAACATTTCCATTGAGAAATTGGATCCCCGCGGCTTCAGAAAATTCTTCGGAGTCGGTGAATGAACCTTAAGATCCGTCTGCTGCGAAGGTGCGGGACGATCCTGGGAATTTTTCTCTTTGCGTGGTCGAGCGGGCCGGCTTTTTCCCAGGTGGAATTTCCCATCGGCTACTCTTCGCTGGGAGGCACCTACGCTTTTATTGCGCTGATAGAGGAACAACGGTTGCTGGAAAAAGACAATATTCGTCCGTCTTTTGTTTATATCGGCGGTCCGCAAATCTCCCAGGCATTGATTGCCGGGGATATTCGGATGTCGATTGTGGCGGGAGCGAGCCCGATTCGAGCGGCCTCTCATGGAGCCGACATGCGATTTGTCGGAGGCGTCACCGACAAGGAAAACATTACGGTGGTTTCAGACCCCAAGATTACCAAGCCCGC
>DAIRFP010000203.1:6426-9097 GCA_036794995.1 Thermodesulfobacteriota bacterium
GCGGATGGCCATCGACCGGCTGGGGGACTATAGCGACTTCCGCGCCCGCAAGGTGCTGGAGATGTTCGGGTTGGAAGCTCAGAAGGACGTCATGCTGCTGCAGATCGGCGGCCAAACGGCGCGTTTTGCAGCCCTGAGAAGCGGCCAGGTGCAGTCCACTTTTGTGGCGCCGCCGTTGACCTTGATCGCCAGAAAAGCGGGTTTCCGCGTGTTGATCGATCTCGCTGACCTCGGGTTTCCTTCCACATCCGCATCCCTGGTAACCATGAAGTCCACCGCCGAGCGGAACGACCGTGAGGTCTACGCAGTGGTGCGTGCTGTCGGCCGAGCGCTGCAGCTGTTCAAAACCAATAAAGAGCTCGCGATGCGGAGCTTGTCGCGGTTCATGAAAGTCAGCGACCCCGAAGCTCTCGAAGAGACGTGGCGCAGCCACGCGAAGATCTACCAGGATGTGCCGGTGCCTGCGGTCGCGGGGATAAAGATGGTCAGGGATTTTCTCGGTCAGAGCGATCCGAAGGTCGCCCTGCTCAACGTCGATGAGATCGTGGATTTGCGTTTCGTGGATCGACTGAAGCGAGAGATTGGCATGCGCAAGTAAACAACAGCCGACTGCTGAAAAAAACTCATATGCTTCGTTGCGCTCAATCGCCTCGCTTCAACGTACCCTATGGCCACGCCGACCCTCGTCGATTATCGCGCGCCTCGCCTCTGAGTCTTTTTGAGCAGTCTGCGAACCGCAGTTTTCTGCAACTTGGTAAGAAAAGAGGGTAGTCATGCCGATGTCGGGTGAAGAGTTCGTCGAATGGCTGGATGGCGAGCTGGAACCGTTGCGCCGGGAAGCCGCGTCATCTCTGTATTTCGACGCCTGGTGCAGCGGCAAGCTGAGCCAGGAACAGGTATTTGAATTGATGAAGCAACGCTATGCCTACCTGCGGGAGATTCCCCACATCATCGCCGCTTGGATCGAGCGTTGTCCCTACGTCGAGGTGCGCCAGAAATATATCGATTATCTTCATGAGGAGGCGCCGCATCCGGAATATCTCGTCGCCTTTGCCAAGGAAATGGGGCGAGATCCTGAAGAGATGCGCCGGGCCGAGTTGATTCCGGAGTTCACTACGCCTTATTTTTACTATTGGTTGTCGAGGGGCCATATCGTGGAGGTCGCCGCGGCAAACAACTTCGGCAATGAACGGACCAACACGCGCAAAGGCAGGGGAATGTACGAAGCGACAGCGAAATACTATCCCTACCCGTCCTTGATCAAATTTTTCGAGGACCATGCCGAAGAAGAAGGCGAGCACGCGAACCTGGGAGTCTACGTGCTGAAAAACTACGCGACCACAGAAGAACTTCAGAAAAAAGCGACGCAAGCCGCGAAGAAATCCTTGCGGCTCAAAATCCTCGGGCAGAACGCGCTCTGCGAGCGCTTCATAAAGAACTGGCGGGGAGCTGCATCCGAGAATTCCTATGCCTAGCTGATCATGGGGCCAAGAAAACCACGACACAGTGTAGGACGAGGAGTAAGTCTTGGATAAGTTGGGTTCAAAACGTTCAAGCTGTTCAAGCCGGTCAAAACGTTTGGAACGATTTGAACTATTTGAACGGATGGAACTCTCCGAAGGGTCCAGGCCAGGGAGGTTGAGATGACGGTTCGTTTTCCCATCACCGGCGAAATCGGCGGGGACATGGTCGGTATGGTCTTGGCTGAGCTGCGCCTTTGTAAAGTCAATCGCAACGAAAGCGTGGTGTTGTTTTCGGACACCCGAACCAACCCGAACTATGTCTCGGCGTTTCTGGCTGCCGGCAAGGAACTCGCAAAGAGCGTCTTCGAGGTCAAAGTTCCTTTCTTGCCGGCGGGAGAGGGTAAGAGCATCGATCTCGCGCCGGTAATCCGAATACTCAAGGATGCCGACCTTGTCGTCGATCTTTCGACGGGAAGTATCCTCTATATATATGGCAAAGGATTGACGGAGGTCCTATCCGGCGGCACCCGAGTTTTGCAGGTCAAAGCCAACGAGGAACAATTGCGGCGCTGCTTTCCGACCGAAGAAGTCCGGCAGCGGACAGCGAAGGGCGCCGAGCGGCTGGAAGGAGCGACGGAGATCAGGGTTGTCTCCAAAGCGGGCACAGACCTCAAGATGCGAAAAAAAGGCCGCAAGGGTTTGACCCAGTACGGTATCAGCGATGAGCCCGGCCGGTGGGATAGCTGGCCCTCCGGGTTTCTCTACTGCGCGCCGGAAGAAAAAACCGCCAGTGGAACCCTGGTTTTGGACGTCGGCGATTTGCTGGTCATGCTGGGCCGCTACGTCGCTGAGCCGGTGCGCATCACCGTCGAGAACGGTACGATCAAGAAAATCGCCGGCGGCGTGGATGCCGTGCTCCTCGAAGAGCGGATGGACCAGGCGAAGGACCCGGAGGCGTATGTCATTTCCCATATCGGCTGGGGAACGGACAGCCGTGCGCGCTGGTCGGAGATCGCCCAACGGGGAACTGAAGAGGGCTCACGGGATGTCAGGTCGACCTATGGCAACGTTCAGGTCGCGTTTGGGGCCAACTACCGCCTGGGCGGCAAGAACCAAACCATGGCCCATGAAGATCTGATATTGCGCCGGGCGATATTCGAGCTCGATGGCAAGACCATCGTCGAGAATGGCCGAATCGTTCCAGACGA
>DAIRFP010000204.1:0-3204 GCA_036794995.1 Thermodesulfobacteriota bacterium
CAGATCCTTCACGTTGTTCAGGATGACAGCGTAAGAATACGACTCAACCGCCGCCAATTTCAACGAACTCTGATATCGGATACGCTTTTTTCTACTCGTCGATGAATGCATCGCGTAGCAGCTTCGATTGGCGCTCGAAGGCCTGGCGCGGATTTCGCGGGTCTTTCATCAGTGCGATTTCTTGGGTGAGAAGCCGCGCGATGTGCATAGTGTGGGCATCACCCTTCTTCGCTTCCCGTTTGTACAGAGGATGGTCGCGGTTGATATACACGGTAGTTCCCTCGCTGAACGACTCTGGACCGGTCTCGCCAAAATGATCTAAGCAGCAGGAAATCCCCGCCTGACCCATTTTGAGCCGGCGCACGACCGCATCCGGAGTAAGCCGCTTGACCGTTGGTCGTTTCTTTCGAGCGAGTTTTTGAGATGTTCGGCTCATTCCAACGGGTTTTCCCTCATGCGTCGGTTCAGCAGACTCTAAAGATTTCGTTGCCGCAGCGCCGCCGATCCCACCAGGATCTCCGATGGGAATGGGTCCAAAGGGAGAAAAATCCGGATTTCTAAATAGCGACTTGCTGATGCGTTCGAGCGCCTCGCCCAGAGCGCGTGATGCGGCCCTTTTCTCTCCTTTCCCCATGAGACGGATCAGGACGGAATGAACTTCGTTCATCACGCGCTGCATGGTTTGAGTGAAGGCGCGGTATTCAGGGGAGTCGATGATGAAGCCAGACCGGTCGCTGGTAATAGGCAAAAAGTCGGCGTGAATTTCGCCGCGAATTCTGGCCGCGACTTTGCCCCAGGTTTCCGCGCCGAACAGCTCGCGACGGACCGTGACCTGCTTTACTTTAACTTCGATCCCGAGCTCCTCAAGAGAAGAGGCGGAAGCGGGCAAGATGATGATTTCGCCTGAAACCGGGCCAAACTCGGTGCCCTCCAGAAACGGAATACGGTGGCCGGAAAAACTCTTGGGCGTGACCGGTTTTTGGTTGAGAAATACGGCGAAGCGAGGCGCTTTGAGCGGCACTCCTTCGACGATCTTCCGTTCTACGTCCTCAGGCAGAAACTGTTTGGTCAAGCCCTGAAGCGTTACGGTTGTGCCATTTCCTCTTTGCAGGTCCGGGGACAGGGTTTCCAAGGGAAGCCGCCATTCGCCCACTTCCTGTGACCATGCTTCTTTGTCAAATACTACGCGCGCGGCAAAGTCGTCCTTTTGAGTATAAACTGTAAAGCGTTTACAGGCGGAGAGCGTGGCGAACTTGCCGATGCCAAACTGGCCGATGCGGTCGCGCTTGAAAACCGGCGACTTCGGGCGGAGAAGCTTTTCCTGGGAGCCGATGACAAAGTACTGTTGGAGCCCTTCCATGTCCATCCCGGTCCCATTGTCCTCAATGGAAACGGATTCAGGCGTGACGGTTACGTTGACAATCGTGGCATCAGCGTCATAGGCGTTGTTCACCAGCTCCCGGATCAGTTCTATGCTCTCAGAGTAAAGTCGCTCACCGATGGTGACCAGATGACTTTTATCGACGGTTACAGGGAGGTAACTTTTCGCTTCCATGGTGAAGGTATAACAAACCGCTCGCAGCTTTTGGCGACCCGGTTTGGGTTCAAAAAGGCTCTATAGCGTTGGAGACCAGCAAATGCAAATAGCCCCCTCACCTTCCCTCTCTCCCGTTGTCGGGGGAGAGGTAAAAGAGAGAGGGATTTTAAATTAGTGCGGCGCTAGATATTTCCCCAAACCTTCACAGCCAGCGGCCTGATGACGATCACAGGTCGCTGGTCTATTGCCATTGAGCGATACTGCCGGTACTTTCTGCGCAGTAGGCTTACGGCTCTTCGGTGTTTTTGGCCGGTAAGCAGGATTCTGGCCTGTGCCGATACTAGAACGTAAGCCAGCTTCTTCCAGTCTTCGTCGTATCGATCGATAACCAACGACACTTGGGAATTTTCTCTGATGTTCCGCAGTCGCTTGAGCCGCTCTGGCGACAGCCGTTTGGCTTTCTCGTCAATGGGCGAGAAGAACTCTTTGCCATCAAAGGCGAAGCAAATCGGAATAACCAACGGCTGGCCGTTGGCACCGGCCGTCGCTAGATGTGCCACGCGGGCGGAGCGAATGAACGCGGTGATTTTTTTGGGTATCCGCATCTAACATGTAGAGGATCGAGGATAGGAGATTGAGGATGGAGGATAGAAGATGGAGCTTGGATCGATCCGCTATCTTCGATCTTCTATCCTCGGTTCCTACAACTTGAACTCTCCCAGCGAGCTCGGCGCAAAAATGTCCTCCACTTTCAGCGGTTTTTTTAACAGCCCTTGCTCCTGCAAGTAACGGAGCAGTGCCTCAAGTACGTGACGGTTGGGTTCGATGCCGTAAGGCCACCAATCGGGACCAAAGATTTCTCTTAACTGTTCTCTTTCCCAAGAAAGCCACGGAAGCATACAGGCATGAGCGTTGGAAATATGCATGGTCTGCAGCGCGCGCTCCTTGGCGCCGCAAAAGGCTTTGTAAAGGCTCCGCGCAATCCAGGGGTGTTGCTCATAGATGTGTTTGCGGATGACCACGATGTGCATGATCGGAAAGATCTTCGTGCGCTTGTAATACTCGATCTCGACTTCTTTGTAGTGGGGAAACAGCCGACGCACTTTTCCCGAGCCATCGCCAAGACCGGCAGGACTGCGGGCCGAAATCAGCGCGTCGAGCTCGCCACTCTCCAGCATGCCGTTGAGCGTCCGATCATCGGGGATCGACTGCACGCTGATCTCCGGCGGCAGGTCGAGTTTCACCCGTTCTTTTCGCCCCGGCTCCACCTGGCCGCCGAGAAACCATTTGATGTCTTTGGATTTCACGCCGTAGTCGTCGTTCAGAAACCCGCGGATCCATACGGCCGCCGTCATGGCGTACTCTGGCGTGCCGACTTTCTTGTCTTTCAAATCCTCGGGCTTTTTTATTCCCGATTCGATGTTGTAGTAGATGGACGAGTGGCGAAAGAAACGCGACGGGAAGATGGGGATCCCCACGAAGGGCGAATCTCCTTGTCCAAGCATGGTGATATGATTGGAAAGAGACATTTCCGAGACATCGAATTCTCGATAGTGCCCCATGCGCCAGAATATCTCCTCTGATTGCATGGGAATGTAATTGAGTTTGATCCCTTCCGGCTCCACCGAGCCGTCCTGTAACGGCTTGGTGCGGTCGTAGTCGCCGCA
>DAIRFP010000204.1:3304-9088 GCA_036794995.1 Thermodesulfobacteriota bacterium
GCGCGAGATTTCTTTTCTTATCTTATTTTGTTTCCCAGCGCGAGTAGCGCTGGGCGATGGCGATGAGAATCACGGAAATCACGGAGATGACCAGACCGATGGCGGCGACACGGCCGCGCATGCCATCGAGATAAAGGAAATACAGCAGGGGACCGAGAGGCTCGGAGCCCGGACTGTACAAGAACAGCGTCGCGCTGAACTCGCGCATGAAAATCGTCACCAGAATGATCCAACCCGCCATGACGCCTGGACGCATCATGGGGATCAACACGCGCCGGAAAGTCGCCAAGAAACCGGCGCCGCAGGCCACCGAGGCTTCCTCCAGCTCTTTGTGGACCTGGATGATCGTGCTGCTGACGGCTCTCATCCCATAAGGCAGGAAGCGAGTGACGTAGGCAATCAAAATGATCCAGATCGTCCCGTAAACCGGGATCGGGAAGTCGATATAGGCCCACAGCAATCCCAATGCGAGGGCGGTGCCTGGAAAAGCCCAGGGTATAAAGACGAGCCCTTCGATAATGCCTCTGCCGGCGAGCTTGGTCCGAACCGTAATATAGGAAGCGAAGGAGGCGAGCATCATGCACGTGGTCGCGCCTATTAACGCCAGCAAGAGACTGTTGATGAAGGCTCTGTGCACCCTCGGCGTGGCCCATATATAGCGGAAGTGGTCCGAGGTTAGATTGTTCCAGGTCTGCCAGGTCGGCACGTGATAGTAGGGCAGGATCGCCACCAGCAGCAGTACCAAAAGCGGCAAGACGACCAACAATAAGAGCAGGAGGAACGCCACAGCCGATGCCAAGTATCGCCCGGTGCCCAAGTCGATCTGATGGGGCCGGAAGCCCTTCCCCGTGACGGTGGAAAAACTCTCCACCTGCGACGTAAAGCGGCGATAGAGATAGACGAACAGCAGCGCGACCATCAAGATCCCGACGCCATAGGTCGCCGCGAGATTGTGATTGGTGGGAAAAGATCCCAGCGCTTCGCGCCATATTTTTGTGGTAAAGACTTCGATACGCGCGGGCAAGGCGATGATGGCGGGGGTGTCGAAGCTTTCGACTGCGCGGACAAAGTTCAATGTCACGGCGGCGAGAATCGCCGGCCGCATCAGAGGGAAAGTGATCCGGGTCATGACGCCAAGCTCGCCGGAGCCGAGGGTCTTTGCCGATTCCTCCAACGACGGGTCCATGCTCTTCAAAGCGGCGGCAATGATCAAAAAAGCCAGCGGGGTCAGGATCAGGGCCTCGACAAATATCAGCCCCGGCATGGAGTAGATGTTGAAGGGCCCTTTCTCCATACCAAAGAGCTTTACAAAAAAGCCGTTGATCAAGCCATTACTGGGATTCAAGAGCATCACCCATGAGATGGAGACGAGAATCGGCGGCAGAATATTGGGAATGATGGCGGTGAGCTCAAACAGCCTGCGGAACGGCGCATTGGTCCGAATCGTGATCCAGGCCAAGGTTAGCGCAAATCCAACGGACAGTCCGGCGGCGCCGATGCCGAAGATAAATGAATTCAGGAGCAGCGGATAGGCTTCCGGATCGCCGAAAGCCTTGACGTAATTTTGCAGGGTGAATTGGCCGGGCACGCCCAAGGGCGCGTCCACCAGGCTGCCGTAAAACAGGAAGAAGGTTGGATAGAGGCTTAAGAAAGCGATAATTCCGCCGACGACGAGGAAGACCCAACTGACGGGTTGGCTGAGAAAGGCGCCGATCCGAGTCCGGCTCCACGCGGCCGTAAAATGCGGCTCAACCGCAAGGCTTCTCTCGTTGGCGGACACAAACTGACCCGGCTACCGCAGAAAAATCTGCTGGTATTCCTTTTTCTTTTCGGCGAATTGCTTTGTGTCGAGGTCATACATCTCGACGAACTGGATCTTATCGGCGTCGGGCAGCGGAGGATAAACGCCTTTTCGGTTCACGAACTCACCTAAACTGGCGATCATCGACATGCTGTCCGGACCGAGGAAATAGTCGATGAGTGCTTTGCCAGCGTTAGGGTGGGGCGCCTTGCTGCCCAATGTCAGATAGTGACCGTCGCCCATGAATTTCCCTAATCGGACATAGTCCAACGGGGCTCCCCGCTTACCGAACATATAGGCGTATTTAATGTAGGTAATGGCGATGGGTGTTTCACCGGTGGCCACCCGTTCCGCAGCCGGCAGCAAAGACTCTACGAGCACAGGTTTTTGTGCCGCCAGATCGCGAATATACTTATCGGCTTTTTCCTTGCCCATGAGTTTGTCCAGACTGGAGACCCATTGGGTCGTCGTCGTATGCTGGGTCGGGTCAGGCATGACGAGCTTGCCCCGATATTGTGGCTTGACGAGATCCTCCAGCGACTTGGGAGCATCTGCAGGTTTGACGACGTCTTTGTTGTAGACAACGCCGATGATGACATTACGATACCTCGGACCCAGGTTTGGGTCGATGGATTCTTTCGTGAAATCTTTGGCCGAAGGCGAGTCGTACTTGGCAAAAATTCCCTCTTTCAGCATGATCTGCATGGGACTATCGTTGGTGAGAATGATATCGAACTGAGGCTTGCCGGCACGGTATTCGCTCAATGCGCGGTCCATTACTTTGGTCGCCGAGGCGCGCCAATAGTCCACTTCAATTCCGGTTTTTTTCTTGAATGCGTTAAAGACCGTTTCTGCCGAATCGGATTCCAAAGAGCCGTAGACGACCGCTTTGCCATCTTTTTTGCCCGCTTCGATGAGATTGGCGCTCTGGCTATAAACCGGCGCGGCGCTGAAAAATGCAGCTGCCAGAAACGCAAGGCTTATGTTTTTGAGCATCAGGTCCTCCTCCTGGTTGGCTTCGTGTCTGCTCCTTAGACGAAAGCGGAGGGAATGTTTTCAGATTTCAGCCACTGAGTCAAGCATGGTTGACAGCGCTAATCGCTGATCATATAACGATTTTCTGACTTTAGAAAAAAGGGGAGAATTACGATTGATGGAAAAGCTGGATTTGATCGTTAAGGGCGGCGAAGTGTGGACGCCAGGGGGATTTCTCGACGTCGACATTGCGGTCAGTCAGGGAAAGATCGTCGCTCTGGGAAAACCGCCGGTCATGCCGGAGTCGGCGGAGAGCGTGATAGACGCGAAAGGCAAAATAATCATGCCAGGGCTCGTCGATACCCATACGCATCACCGCGATCCCGGATTTACCCACAAAGAAGACATGACCACCGCAACGATGGCCGCGGCGGCCGGGGGAGTGACTCTCTCCATCGGCATGCCCAACGTGGATCCACCGACGACCACTGTCGAACGCTACCGCAGTCTGATCGAAGATCACAAGAAGAAAGCCATCGTCGATTTTAATCACAATCCGTCCGGAACCGTGCCCGAAGAGATCCCCGGGCTGGCAAAAGCCGGGCCCCTCGCGTTCAAAATTTTCATGGTCAAGGATACCGGGCGAGATTATCCGCACATGCCGGGGATCGGAGTTCACAATCACGGCGAGCTCTTTCGCTCCTTTGAAGCAGTAGCGCAAACCGGCTTGCCGTTGATGGTTCACCCGCACGATCAGGATCTGATGGACGAGATCGAGCAGAGATACTGGAAGAACGGCGACAGAAGTCCCCAGGCCTATGCCAAAGCCTACCGTGATTTCGACGGTATTATCTGGGATACCGCTATCGCCACCTTGTTTCGCTTTCAAAAAGCTCTGGGGACCAGACTGCACATTATGCATATGACGACGCCTGAAGGTCTGGACATGCTCCGGCGCGCAAAAGACCAAGGGCGGCCTTGCAGTTGCGAGGTCAATCCCTGGGCGCTTTTTCTCGGCTCCTGGGAGAATGTCGAAAAGCTCGGTCCCTATTGTTTGGGTTTCTGGGTGCCGCCGGCGCATGTGGAAGGACTGTGGAAGGGAATCAACGACGGCACCGTCGATCTGATCGGCACCGACCACGCCCCGCATACCAAAGCCGAAAAAGATATCGGCTGGAAGGATATGTGGAAATCACCGGGAGGGGAGCCACAGATTCAAGATTATCTGAGACTGTTTCTCACCGCGGTGAACGAAGGCAAGCTGACCCTGGACACCTTGGTGCGGATCACGTCCTACAATCCGGCGCGCATCTTCGGCGTCTATCCACGAAAAGGCGTCATCCAACCCGGCTCGGATGCCGATCTGGTGATCATCGACATGAACCAAGAAGAGGTCATTAGCAACGAGACGACCTACACGAAAGTGGGATGGACGCCCTATCACGGGCGAAAGATCAAAGGCGCGCCGATTCGCACGATTCTGCGCGGGAAAACGGTAATGGAAAACGGTAAGATCCTCGGAAAGCCCGGCGACGGCCAATTCATTCCGCCGTTAGGATAAAGAGAAAGCCTTCGGGAGGGTTGATCTGAAGCTCAGCCTTCCGTTGGGTCTAGGATCTCTTCCGCGGCAGCAACTTTATTCACGATCAAACCGGAAAACAGTTTGGGATAAAAATAGGTCGATTTCTGCGGCATGGTCTCGCCATTATTGGCGATGGTTAAAATCTCCTCTACCTTGGGTGGATTGAGGATGAACGCCGCCTGATAGTCTTCCTTCTCCAACGCCTGCAGCATCGCGTCCTCATCTTGAGAGTAGCGAATGGTCTCCCCGTTTGCTTGTTGCTCGGCGGACATTCCCAGTATGAGCTCAAAGATGAGTAAATGAAGCGTCGTAACTTCCAGTTCGCGCAGCGGCGCGCTCAGCTTGTCGGCAAGCCGCTGCATGATTCGCTTGTTTTTCAGTCTCAAGATCAGATAGCGCGGGTCGCGCTTGAAGCTGGCGCCGACCATGCGGTGTTTCCTGGCGCCGCTTTTTAACGCCTTCAAAAACCAACCTTTGCCTTCCGGGGTTTTCGGATAGGGCTCGATATAGAAATACTTCTGAAGGTTTTCCTCCAACTGCAGGAACGGCTGGGGCGCGTAGCCGCGAACCAAGCGATGGGTGGGGAGGATGACCACGTTCTCGTCGTTCAGGTTGGCGAAATAGGTCATAATATAGTTGAACGCCTCGCGGCCGCTCCACTGACCGCGTTCGTTGCGCATCTGATTGCGATAGTTCAAGGTCGCCTCGTAACGGTGGTGGCCGTCGGCGATCAATAAACGCTGATCGTTCATCTCTTGTTGAACCCGGCGAATAAGCTCCGGATCGGCGATGCGCCAGAGACGGCAAGTGCCGCCGCCGTCCGGTTCCACCGTGATGAAAGGATCGATGCCTTCCACGCTGCCGGCCAGCATTCGGTTCACTGTGGGTTTGGCTTGCGCATAGAGGGCGAAGATCGGACTCAACTGGGCGTGGCAGGCAAGCATGAGCTTGAGCCGGTCTTCCTTGGGGCCCTCCAGCGTTTTCTCGTGGGGGCGAATCTCGCCGCTGGAAAAATCCTGGAGTTGGGTCAGGGCGAAGAAGCCTTGGCGTTCTTTTTCCTGCCCGTTTTTCAGTGAGAAGCGTTGTGAAAGAAAATAGATCGACGGAACTTCGTCCCGTTCGAGGATGCCCTCGGATTGCCAGGTTTCTAGCAGCTGAGCGACGGCGGCATAACCATCCGGCTCCTGGTTGAGATCCAACCGAACGAAGTTATAGGGGGACTTGCGGCAAAGCTTTTCCTGTTCTTCCGGGGAGATTACGTCATAGGGGGGAGTGATGACTTTAGCAAGATCACGGATCTTTTTCTGGTTGTAAAAGACGCCGCGAAATGGAGCGATGCGTACCATAGTCCTCTTTTACCTTCTCATGACATAGCAGGCTGCTGAAAAAGCCTCATATGCTTCGTTGCGCTCAATCGCCTCGCTAC
>DAIRFP010000205.1:0-9082 GCA_036794995.1 Thermodesulfobacteriota bacterium
TGGTTCGACTATGCTCACCACGACCCTGAGACGTCGAATGGGTCGGGGGTCCAGTTCGAGTTTCGATTCCCGCTAAAAACATGCGGGAATGACGGCCTCTGACGGACCTAACGACCGTCTCTACTTAGCAAGCTTCGGGGAGTCACCGTAGCGATTCAAAACCCATTGCTGGCATCTTTTTTCGTCCCTACCGCATCTAACTGCACAGGGATAGTGAAAGCCGCGCAAATAAGCCATCCGGCGGGCATGGCGCCGCGTCTCGAACCACGGAGGAAGATTATGGCGACCCATAGTCACTATGACGTCATTATCATCGGCAGCGGCGCCGACGGCGGCACCCTCGCGCACAAACTCGCGCCCACCGGAAAGAAAATTCTCATTTTAGAACGGGGCGGCTATGTGCCGCGGGAGAAAGACAAGTGGAATCCCCGCGTCGAAAACCTCGTTTTACAAAAGGCAACTCGCGAAACAATGTGATAAAATCAGAAACGAAAACCAGGAAGAATGCTGACAAATATTTTTGCTGGCTGCTCAAAAAGATTTAGGCAAGGGACGTGGGTTCAACCTTTTGAACTGTTTGAACGCTTTGAACTGCTTCTTCTTAATAGCACGGCGATTGAGTGCAGATTCAGTAGCTTACCAGGAAACCTTAAGGGGGCGAAGGTGACCAAGGAAGAACAAAGACTGCAGGAGGATCGTGAGCGCAAGGCCAACTGGAAACGCTGGGGGCCCTATTTATCGGAACGGCAATGGGGCACCGTGCGCGAGGACTACAGCGCCGATGGCAACGCCTGGGACTATCTGCCCCACGAACACGCCCGGAGCCGCACCTATCGCTGGGGCGAGGACGGCATCGCCGGGATCTCCGATCGTCACCAATACATCTGTTTCGCCCTCGCTTTGTGGAACGGCAAAGATCCGATCCTCAAGGAGCGTCTCTTCGGGGTCACCGGCAACGAAGGCAATCATGGCGAAGACGTGAAGGAGTACTATTTCTATCTCGACTCGACGCCAACCCATTCGTACATGAAGTTTCTCTACAAATACCCTCACGCCGAATTCCCCTACGCATGGCTGGCGCAGGAGAATCGCCGGCGGGGCAAGCTGGACCTCGAGTTCGAGCTCATCAACACGGGAATCTTCGACGACAATCGCTATTTCGACGTGTTTGTCGAATACGCCAAAGCCGGTCCCGACGATATCCTGATCCGTATCGAAGCGGTCAACCGAGGCCCCGAGCCTGCCCAACTCCATCTATTGCCGACGGTCTGGTTTCGCAACACTTGGTCTTGGGGGCTGGATGAACGCCGTCCCAAACTCCGCCGCGACCTATCGGCGGAGATCGCCGCGGTCAAACTCGATCATTACTATTACGGCAGCCGCTGGCTTTACTGCGAAGGCGGTCCGGAATTCTTGTTCACCGAAAACGAGACCAACAAGAGCAAGCTTTTCAACCTCGAAAACGACTTCCCCTACGTCAAAGACGGCATCAACGATTACATCGTGCACGGCGTGAAGACAGCCGTGAATCCCGAAGCAGCGGGCACCAAGACGTCGGCCCATTACACGGCCACCGTGGCGGCCGGAAGCTCTCTTATCACGAGGCTGCGGCTGACTCATGTTTCGCCCTCCAGCAACCGACCCCTCGACGGGGAATTCGACAAAATATTCGATCTGCGACGGGCCGAAGCCGATGAGTTTTACGGCACGGTGACCCCGGACGTAGCGACCGATGAAAAAACGATCATGCGCCAGGCCCTCGGCGGTCTGCTCTGGAGCAAGCAATTCTATCACTATGATTTAAACCGCTGGCTCAGGGGCGACCCTGCGGGCCCGGAGCCGCCGCAAGAAAGGCTTAACGGCCGCAACCGCGAATGGCGCCAGCTTTACAATGCCGATGTGATTTCCATGCCGGACAAGTGGGAGTATCCGTGGTACGCGGCTTGGGACCTGGCTTTCCACTGCGTGGCCTTGGCGCTGGTCGATCCGGACTTCGCCAAGGAGCAGCTCGTGCTGATGACCCGTGAGTGGTACATGCACCCCAACGGCCAACTGCCTGCCTATGAATGGGCCTTTGGCGACGTCAACCCGCCGGTGCACGCCTGGGCCACCTGGCGGGTGTACAAAGTCGAAAAGAAACGCCGCGGCAAGGGCGACCGAAGGTTTCTCGAACGAACATTTCAGAAGCTCTTGCTGAATTTCACCTGGTGGGTGAACCGCAAAGATGCCGACGGTCGAAACGTTTTTCAGGGTGGTTTTCTCGGCCTGGACAACATCGGCGTCTTCGATCGCAGCAAGCCGATCCCCACCGGCGGCCACATCGAGCAATCCGACGCTACCAGCTGGATGGGGATGTACTGCCTCAACATGCTCGTCATTGCCCTGGAGTTAGCCCGGGAAAACCCCGCCTACGAAGATGTCGCCAGTAAATTCTTCGAGCATTTTGTCTACATTTGCCGGGCGATGAACGATATCGGCGGCGAGGGCATCGAGCTTTGGGACGCCAAGGATGGTTTTTACTACGACGTCCTGCATCTCCCTGACGGAAAGGCTTTCCCGCTCAAAGTGCGCTCTATGGTCGGACTTATTCCGCTGTTCGGCGTGGAGACCTTGGAGCCGGAATTGGTCGACCATTTGCCCGGCTTCAAAAGGCGCATGCAGTGGTTCATCGAAAACCGCCCGGAGCTGAGCGAGCGCTTCGAAACCGAAGCCACGGAACACGGTCCGCGCCGCTTTCTATCATTGGTAAGCCGGAGCCGTTTGACGCGCGTGCTGCGCTATATGCTGGATGAAAATGAGTTTCTTTCGTCCTACGGCATCCGCGCGCTGTCGCGCTTTCACCGCGATCACCCGTATATTTTCAAGGCTGATGGCATGGAATATCGGGTGGACTACGAGCCGGCGGAGTCGAGCACCGGCCTGTTCGGCGGCAACTCCAACTGGCGCGGGCCGATCTGGTTCCCGGTGAATTTTCTGCTCATCGAGTCGCTGCAAAAGTTTCATTTCTTTTTTGGCGACCGCCACAAGGTCGAGTGTCCGACCGGCTCCGGTCGGATGATGAATCTTTGGGAAGTCGCGGGTGAGATTTCGCAGCGGCTCACGCAGATCTTTCTGCGCGACAAAAAAGGGCGCCGGGCGGTTTTTGGCGGCACGGAAAAGTTTCAAACCGACCCTTACTGGCGCGATCTCATCCCGTTTTACGAATATTTTCACGGCGACAACGGTGCCGGCATCGGCGCCAGCCATCAGACCGGATGGACCGCGCTGATCGCCAAGCTGATTCAGCAGTACGGCGATTGAACAACTCCGCAGCAAGCTGACTGGGATCGATAAACCACTATGACGTGACCCCGAATGCGTCACCCCCGAATGTTTCAATCGGGGGTCCAGTCCGAGTCTCCGCCTGGATTCCCGATAAAAGCATGCGGGAATGACGGACTCTAAGAAGGCTGGAGGATTGCTCTTGCGCAGCAAGCGGCGGCGAATCAAACCGCAGGCCTGATACCGTAGGGAACGACTCGGCTATCTCGCCCGTTATGGCAACATGACTGAAAATCGCGAGGCTCGTCTACAAATTCTTCTGCCAGCGCTCACGCTCGGCCTTGCAACCCTGGCTTTCATCGATACCCCATGGATGACCTGGTCACACTGGTTACCGTCGTCGCCTGGTTGTTCATCACGCAGAAATTGAGATTGCAGATCAAACGGGAGCGAAGCGAAGGCAAGCTTGCACCGCCCTTTCCTCCCGATTGCGAACGTTTTTCCGGATCAATGCCCGTGCACAAGGGAGCTAGGCAAGGGCAGCGCATAGATGTTAGAGTCATGCCATGGCGGACCTGGTCTATCGCCAAAATCGCATCACCCGCACAACCCATTGGATCAATGCCATCGCCCTGATAGTTCTCTTCATGAGCGGTCTGCAGATTTTCAACGCCTTTCCGCGTCTACATTGGGGAAACACAACCGAGCCGGAAGAGGCCTTCCTTTCGATTGCAGCAACCAACGACGAGGGGGATGTCCGCGGTCACACTGAACTCTTCGGATATCGCATCGACACCACAGGTTTTCTGGGCGTGCAGAACACCGATCTGGGTCCCGCGCCGCGCGCTTTTCCAAGCTGGCTTACGATTCCAGGATTTTTTTGGCTGGCCGGGGGCAGGCGATGGCATTTTTTCTTCGCCTGGATATTTACGCTCAACGGACTTCTGTACATCATCTACAACGTCGCCAACGGCCACATGCGAAAGTTCTTGCTTGGTCCGAAAGACGCTGCCCTCCTGCCGGCCATGGCACTCTATTACCTGCGCCTCCGCAAAGAGTCGCCCCAGCAAGACGAATATAATCCGCTGCAAAAGATGGCGTACACCGGCGTCTTCTTGATCTTAACGCCGCTCATCATACTTTCGGGAATGGCGATGTCGCCGCAATTGAATATGGCCTTTAACTGGTTGCCGTCGATGTTCGGCGGGCGGCAGTCCGCGCGCAGCGTTCATTTTATCCTGACTTTTCTTTTCGTCGGGTTTACCTTCGGCCATGTTCTCATGGCGCTGACCACCGGCGCGCTCAACAACATGCGTTCGATCCTAACCGGTTGGTATAAGGAAACCCGTCCGAAGCCAGAAGAAGAACCTGTGTGGCTTGAGACCTTCACCGAGGAAATGATCAAAAAACCGGCCAAGATACCGGTATCGAGGCAATTGTCGGCACCAACGGCTCTCGAGGCTTCGCCCGCGCCGGAAGAGCATCCAGCGACTCCGCAAGCTGCGCAGGACAACGGCACCCCGAGCTCCGAATCCGCCAATGAGCAATCCGCACCCGAACCATCCGGCGAAACCTCCCCAACGGAAAGTAAAGAGGCAAAGAAAGATGTCGGAGAATAACTTAGATCGATCACGGCGAAAATTGCTGCTCGGCGCGGCTCAAGGCGCGGGGCTGGTATTGCTTTCCGGCTGCGAAAGGATGTTCAACGGCTTGCAGCAGAACCAGGCGTTCCTCTCGCTATTGGAATCTGCCGAGGGTCTGAACCGCCGCCTGCTGCGAGCGGTGACTCCCCGCAACAAGCTTGCCCAGGAATTCAACCAGGGCGATATTTCTCGGACCTTCAAACCCAACGGCAATCCACCGCCGATTACGATGGACTACGTCGCGGATGCCAAGAATAATTGGCAGACCTGGCGCTTGGAAATCTCCGGCTTAGTGAAACAACCCGGCCGGTTTTCCTTGGCCGAGCTGAAATCGCTGCCGTCACGAACCCAGATTACCCGTCACGATTGCGTCGAGGGTTGGAGCGCCATCGCCAAATGGAAAGGCGTGCCGTTGACGGAAATCATGCAACGCGCCCAGCCGGCGCCGGCAGCGCAATACGTCGTCTTTCACTGCATGGACACCGATGACAACGGCAGCAGCTATTACGAGAGCGTTGATTTGCTCGATGCCAATCATCCCCAGACGATCCTCGCCTACGAAATGAATGACCGCGCGCTGCCCGTCGAGCACGGCGCGCCGCTGCGGCTGCGCGTCGAAAATCAGCTCGGCTACAAACACGCCAAGTACATCCGCAAGATCGAATTCGTCGCGAGTTATGAAAAAATCGCTCGGGGGAAGGGCGGCTACTGGGAAGACCAGGGCTACGAGTGGTACGCGGGGATTTGAGGCACTACTCCGCTCTCGTCAGAAACGGTCTCGGAACGTCATCCTGAGGCCCTTCGACAGGCTCAGGATAAACTCCGCCGAAGGATCTCGCCTTTTGTGGCTTCACCGCGAGTGACAAATGCACCGACGTTGAACCCCTACTGCAGCACTTTCTCTGCGAATTTCGCTGCGGGCCTTCTGACGTTGATCACCTTATCCTCGAGGTGATTGCGTAGCCGGTGATACTCTGCAACGGTCATTACGTCCTTGGCGGCATCCACGCCGACCTGGGCCATCCATTTCGTATCCACGTCCAGACGCCGCGTGGCCTGCTTCATCACCTTGGCGTAAAACTCTTGTCCATCTTTGCTGAGGAACCAGTTGACAAAGACTTTGCTGGCGTTGGGATGCGGAGGATTCTTGACGATACCGAGGACACCATAGCCGCTGCCCGACGGCAGACCTTCTTTCGGCGTGGGAAGGTCCTTGACCGGAAGGCCCGCGCTCAGGAACGGCTCGTATTCGGAGCGGCCCACGCCGATGGTGACCGCGAGCTTGCCTTTGGCGAGGCCGTCCCCGATCTGGCGCAAATTACGGCTCACGAAAAGTTCCTGTTGCACGAGTTTCTTTAGATATTCTTCGCCCTTGATTTCCCACATGAATGACCACAAAGAGATTCCCGATCCGCCGACCCGTGGATCATTTAAACCGATCTTGCCTTTCCATTTGGGATTGAGCAGATCATCGAAGGAGCGCAATTCTTCGGGCTTGGCCATCTCGGTGTTATAGAAGAGACCCTCGGAACCCGCGGTGGCGACGAAAGAGTAAAGGAAGCGGTTTGTTTTGAGGTTGTCGTTCCATATGTGCCCGCCCCACCAGTATTTGGGATCCTTGACTTCGGGAAGCATCATGTAGGAAATCACCGGATCTAACATCCCGCCGTCTTGGAGTGACATTGCGGTGGTCGTGCCCTGAATAAGCGCGTCGAAGTACTGTACGCCGGCTTTGAATTCTGAGGCGATCCGATTTGCGGAGTCGGCGCCCCGGGAAACCACCAGCTCGGCATCGATGCCAAACTTTTGCTTCAACAAAGGCTCGAGCTCTTTTCTCAACTCGACGCTTGGAGGGATGGCGATAACCAGCTTTCCTTCCTTCTTGGCTCCTTGCAAAGCCGCCTGCCACTCGGTTTGCCAGTCCGCCGCTTCCAACTGTTGCCACACTGTACACAGGGCCAGCGCAGTAACGATCACAAAAGCGATCTTAGATTTCATGCTCTAACCTCCACGCCCATCCTTCCATCGAGATGTTACTCCAAAGTTGCTTTTCGGGGGGCGGTGATTGACACGGGCGCAGGAAGAGAATTGTTCTACATGACTAATCGATTCAGGTTGGCTGAGACGGAGGGCGCGACTGTTTCTGGCAAGTTAACCGAGCACACCTCCGCCTCAGTTCTTAGAACGGTCTAACGGTTCGTCCCGCCGGGCCGGACGAACTGTAAAATTCCAAGCTTACTTCATCGCCAACCGGGCCGATCCGTAAGCGGCCCCGACGTGGGACTTGAGCTCGGCGCACTCCAGCACCCTTCTGGCCACCTCTTCGGTCGTGGCAAACCAGATGCCCTCGTGGCCTTTGACATAAGCCATCAACTCGTCAAACACCTCGATGCGGCCCGGACGACCGACCAGGAACGGATGCAGGGAAAACTGGCAGTACGTATGGAACGACTGCGACTCCGCATAGAAGGTGTCGAAGGACTTCTTCCAGATCGATAGAGCATCGTCGGGATCGGCCGTCTTCCCGCCTTGAAAAATAAACATATCGCCAAACGGTTGCCGCGGCACCTCGACGATGATCCTCTCGCCGTCCTTCAAGAGATACGGAAGATCGTGCGAAAAGGAATTGCTGTTCCAGATGAAACCCTGATCGATCCCCAGATCCGGCGTCATGTGACTCTGGAAGCAGCATCTCCAACCGTTCACCGGCTCGCCGGTTAGACCGGTTAGAACGTCCACGGTCTTGCGCATGGTTTCCACTTCTTGCTCCGGAGTCAGCCTCCAGGCCTTTTCATGGTGATAGCCGTGCCCCGCGATATCATGTCCGGCGGCATGAATGGCTTTCACAGAGTCCGGAAATCGTTCCGCCAGTGCGCCGCAAATAACGAAGGTGGCCTTCAAGTCGTACTTATTCAAAACCCGCAGCACCCGCCATATTCCAACGCGCGGCCCATATTCTCGCCGGGCGTATTCTTCAGCGTCGATTCGGCCGTTGACAGGCTCCAACCCTTCCGCGCCTTGATAGTTGAAGACCAGATTGACCGCGCAGCGGTAGGGCTTCGGCCATTGCAGTTTTTCGCCGAGAAAAATTTCTTGCAGCATACCCGTCCTCCTTGGTTGTAAACCGATTTAAAGTATCGATCTCGAACTTCGTTAATTTATCAGTTTTTGCGCCGCTGCGATAGCCGGCTTGCGCACCGTTTCTTGTTTGTCTTCGGTGTGGCTCTCAAACTGATGGTACTGCTCCACGGTCATAAATTCTCTCGCCGGTCTCACGGCGTAGGGTTCCTTGGGAACCTCGACATCAAGACGGCGAGTGGGCTCACCCAGCGCTTTTTGGTAAACTTCCTGCCCTTCCCGGCTCAGCAGCCAGTTGACGAAAACTTTGCCAGCGTTGGGATGCGGTGGATTCTTGATGACCGCCAAGTTTCCTGAGCCCGTCACGGGATAGGTGCCGTTCTTCAGCGGGGGTAGAGGTTTGACCGGCAGACCCGCCTTAACAAAAGGGCCGAAGTTGTCGATGTCGAGGCCGATCGTAGTTGCTACGCTGCCTTTGACTAACAATTCGGCCAGCGGTCGTTCCTCTCGCATGATGACGAGATTCTGCTGCACGAGTTTTTTGAGAAATTCTTCACCTTTCGTTCTCCACAGAAAGGTCCAGTTCCCCTGACCTGCGCCGCCGGCGCGCGGATCGCTGTAGCCGATCTTGCCCTTCCATTTAGGGTGAAGCAGATCCTCATAGGCGCGAACTTCCTCGGGCTTCATGAGTTCGGTGTTATACCAGATTGCCTCCTGAACAAATGCTAAAAACGAATAAACATAGCGATTCGTTTTATCCACGTACAAGTGGCCACCCCACCAGTTTTTCGGGTCCTTCACCTCGGGGAGAATAAATTGCGACTCGACGGGATCGATAATCCCGGCCAATCCATAGATAGTCGCCCCGGAGCCCCCCGTATGAACGTCGAAAAACTGGACGCCGGCTCTATGCTCATCGGCGATTTTCTTTACGACCGTCGACCCCCGACCGGTCACCAGTTCCAATTCGATACCGAAACGTCGCTCAAACACATCTTTGAGCGCCTTCCTCAACGCAGCACCAGGGGGGACTGAAACGACGACCTTGCCTTCCTTCTTCGCCGCATCCATGACTTGCTGCCATTCAGACTGCCAATCCC
>DAIRFP010000206.1:0-9076 GCA_036794995.1 Thermodesulfobacteriota bacterium
CGAAAAATCGATGAGCGGAGGCGTACTTGGGCAGTACGTTGGAGCGAGACGATTGCGCGCAACGAAGCATATGAGGCTTTTTCAGCAGCCTGCTAGAGCACCTTCAATCCGGCCTTCAATACCGCTCGCAAAAAATCATCGATGTGCGACTGACTCGGATCGAATTCGACGACCGCCACACTGCGTTCCAGACTGAAGTCGACGCTAGCCACTCCTTGAACGCTCTGCAGCGCTTGCGTCAGCTTGGGTAGCTCCTCGGCCTTCAGGTTCTCAACGGAAATGATGGCGGTCTTGGTTGGCATATCGCGGGACTGCCACCAATCTGACAAAAAATTCACATAATCGCAATTGACGTCGCTTTGCGGCTACACCAGCCAAAATATTCTTGACAGCCTTATTGCGGTGTGCGAATAACGAACTATCCATTGGTTCGTATGTCCACCGGTAAAGCGGTTACGTATCCGCGGAGTTTCGTCTCGATTCGCTCTAAGTGACCCATCAAGGAGGACTCCATATGGCTTACGATATACCCACGCTGTTGGGAATGTCTCAGGATGCGCTCGATGAGCTTTTCAAAAAAAGTTCTGCCGGTGAGATCCCCGACGGCGAAGGCGAAGGCACTGCCATTGTGGCTCCAGGTACCGCGTACACTGAAAATATCGCCAAGTTCATCAGTCATTTTGCATGGCAGGGGAAGATATTCGACGCCAAAAAAGGCGTGCTAAAGAACCGGATCCTTCCTTTCGGACTCAACGCCATTATCGCCAAAGTGTACAAGGCGCCGAGCTGGCTTGATGGTAAGGAGTGCATCGTCCTGGATTATTCCGACACTTCCATTGTGGCGCAATGGATCCGCGACGAGATCCGGGAGATTGAGCCGAAATTGTATCTCGGCAAGGTGTACTGGGATAAGAAACGGCTGATCGATTTTGTCTTGAAGTTTTGATTGCGCGGCGACCCTCGTTGTGAGGACATGCTTTCACTGTGACCCCGGTGAAAGCCCAAGTAATTCTAACGAAGATCATCCAGCTCCGTGACTCCACAGTCTCATTTCATGGTGGTTGCACCACTCGCTGCCAGCCGGGAAGGTGAGCTGAGAAGTCTGTTGGCCTCCATGAACGCGCGGCCCGGCGTACTCAACCCCCAAAACGCTGTCGTTCCCTTCGGCCAGTTTGACCGTCTGCATTTCGCGCGGCTGCTTATCCTCGCCGACTCCACTCTGGATGATATCCAAGAGTATGGCGTCCCGCCTCCGGCCGTGGTTACTTCGCTCGCCTTTCTTGGAGATTGTGATGGTGAAGCCGATGGTTTTCTCACGGACTTGGTCCAACGGGCCGGCGACGGCCTGCGGCGGATATTCTCCCATTGCGAAGGGTTTGCTCCCAATGGCGATCTGCTCCGGTGGATGAAGGATCACTCGCAGCCGCCGGCGGCAATGTACGTAAACTGGATCGGACGCACGGTGGAGCAGATCAGGGAGGAAAACTTCCTACGCAATGCCCTGGCGGAGTATCTGGACAAGCATTGGGCTGCGCTGGCGGTTCAGAGCCCCAGGCAGATTTGGGAAGAGTTGATCGCATTCGTCCGCGACGAAGTTGAAGCGCGGCGCCTCGATTTGACGCCTCCCCAACCCACGCCGCTGGGTTGGTGGCTTCGTAACTTGATCCATTTCGTCGGCGTGCCGGTCATTTTGTTGCTGCTGACGCCCGCACTCATTCTCTATCTACCGGTATTCCTCTATCAACTACGTGTCCGCGAAAAAAACGATCCGGAGATCTTGCCACGACCGGATCTCAACCACGTGAAGCATTTGGCCGATCTCGAGGATCACGACGTGGCCAATCAGTTCAGCGCGCTGGGAAGTGTCAAGCCGGGACTCTTCCGGCGCTGGACGGTGACCTTCTTTGTGTGGCTTTTGGACTATGGAGCCCGCCATATTTACAACCGTGGCTATCTCACCCGAGTCAACACGATTCATTTTGCCCGTTGGGTTTTTCTTGACAACAAGCAGCGGCTCTTTTTTGCGAGCAACTATGATGGCAGCCTGGAAAGTTACATGGATGACTTCATTAATAAAGTCGCCTGGGGGCTCAATCTCGTCTTTAGCAACGGGGTGGGCTATCCGAGGACAAACTGGCTGATCTTGGACGGCGCTAAAGATGAGCAGAAGTTCAAGCGTTACATTCGTCGACATGAACTACCCACGGAGGTTTGGTACAACGCTCATCCGGGGATCACTGCCTTTGACATGGAGAGAAACAGCCGCATTCGCGAGGGCGTCGAAAAGAGTTTCATGAGGGATGAGGAGATCCGGGAATGGCTAAAACTAATCTAAAGTTGATGGGACCCTAGATGCCACCAGTCGACACCAGCGATGTTCAAGGTCTAATCCGCTACGGTTATGGCAAACTGACCGAGGGATGTTTTTTCTTGCTCCGGATCGATAGTCCGGCTGCGGCTCGTCAGTGGTTGAAGACAGCGCCCGTCACGACTGCCGTGGAGATGAAACCCCCGCCCAAAGTGGCATTGCAAGTGGCGTTCACTTGCGAAGGCCTGCAGGCATTGCAGGTTCCGGACGAGGTCATCCAGGGCTTTTCTCCGGAGTTTATCTCGGGAATGAGCGGCGAAGAGAGTCGCTCGCGTCGCTTGGGTGACCTGGGAGCCAACGCTCCGTCCCAATGGCGTTGGGGTGGGTGGGATAAAATCCCCCACGCCCTGGTCATGCTCTACGCCGAACCCGGGTTACTGGAGACATGGAAACAGACCGTGAAGGGAGATTCGTGGGACGAGGCTTTTAGCATTCTCGACTATCTTGAAACCGAGCCGCTCCTCGATACTGAACCTTTTGGTTTCAAGGACGGTATCAGCCAGCCGAAGATCGACTGGGAGGGCGCGCAAAAATCGGCCGGCGGCGCAAAGGTTGACTACAGCAACCTGGTAGCGGTGGGAGAATTCCTGCTTGGATATTCGAATGAATACGGAAAATATTCTACTCGTCCATTGGTAACCCGCGGCGACGATCGAACGGCAGGGTTGCTGCCGGCGGAAGAGGATCCTGACAAAAGAGATCTGGGGCGCAACGGTTCTTATTTAGTCTTTCGTCAATTGGCCCAGGATGTTTCTGGTTTTTGGCGGTTCATGGACCAGCAAACCAAGGGTGATCCGGCAGCGCGCACCAAGTTAGCAGAGGCAATGGTCGGTCGAAGGATGAACGGCGAACCGCTGGTTCCAGCGTCCGTCCTTCCGATTGAAGGCATCGAGCAAGACGCGGACAGCGTCAAGCTGAACCAGTTCACTTACGCATCCGATACCGAAGGGACCGGCTGCCCCTTTGGCGCCCACATTCGTCGTGCTAACCCGCGCAATGGCGACCTACCCTATGGTACAGACGGGTTGTTGTCCCGTCTAATTCGTACTTTGGGGTTTGGCCGCAAAGGTATTCGTGATGACCTGGTTTCTTCCACCCGCTTCCATCGACTCCTCCGCCGCGGTCGCCCCTATGGTCCTGGGCCTTCATCGGCGGGGCTTCGTTCCGTTGAAAATCAGGAGCGGGGGATTCATTTCATTTGCCTCAACGCCAGCATTGGGCGGCAGTTCGAGTTCGTGCAGAACGCGTGGATCATGGGCACCAAGTTCGATGGATTGAGCGAAGAAAGTGATCCCTTGCTCGGTAACCGGACCCCCGTTCCGGGTTGTTTGTTCACGAACGCCTTCACCCTTCCTCAGGAAAACGGCTTCCGCCAGCGTATAAACGGTCTTCCTCAGTTTGTCACAGTGCGCGGTGGCGGCTATTTCTTCCTGCCCAGTATCCGTGTGCTTTGGTATCTCGCGACCATCGGCGATTAGTGGGGCTGGGGCGGTTCAAAGAGCTCGTTGCCCGTGGGTTCACGATGGGGGGTGTTATTCATCGACTGCCGCAGGCGAGAAAGTTCTTGATAGATTCGATAACGGCCGCGGTTCTGATTACCCAAGGGGCGATGTTCCGGCAGGCAATGCCAGGGATTGTAGGAAAGATTGTGGGCGAAGGCGAGCTGCGCCGGCGAATCGAACTTCTGCTTGGGGAGCCGCAAGGTGGCAGCAGGCACGAAAGGAGAGAGCCTTTCCGGCCAGCGCACCGAGGCATGTTCGATGGGCATAAGATGCGGGTCCGTTTGCAGCTGTACGAGGAAATCAAATTCCACGTCCTGCCGTGCTAAAGTGGCGGCCATGGCTTCGCGCAAATAGTTATCGGGGGGACGAAGGGGAAGTCGGGGCACGCGGCTCCGCCCCTTCGACTTCGGCCGCACCGTATACTGCATTGCTTTTCCTTCGCCCAAAAGATAAGGCACGCAGCTCCAGTACACCGTTTCCAGCGGACTCGATTGGGTTCTTGCCCATAGCCCTTGCATGAGGGCGTCCAATAGATGGGAATCGAAAGGGTTGATGAAATAGAAAAGCGGTAACCCTTTGCGGCTCGCGGCCTGCAGCTTCGCATTCTCCTTGACATCGGGTGTGGTGAAAATCGGTGTGGTAATGCCGGTAAAATCCTGGGTGAACTTTTCATCTTCCAACAGCTTCGGGCCCGGCACCCCCATGAGTTTGATACCGATGCTGAGCACGCCGACATCTTCTATATCCGGGGGCGCGGCCGGTCCCGGCCCGCCGAAGCGGACCCATGCGCGAAACGTGCTTGGCTCGGCAAAGACGCCTTTGCGAAGCTCTTTCGGTAGGTCGTCTCGCACGATGAACTCACCGCGAACGACGCCGTGAGTTTTCGTGTTCCCTCCGCGCTCGTAAGCGCCGGGATTGTAGTGGTCGTGCATGTACGCCGTCATGTCGGCGATGATGGAGTCCAAAAAAGCCGCCTCTTCCGGCAACGGTTTTTCCTCCGCCGGTCGCAAACCCCCATTTTTGCGCCGGAGATTCATCAGGGCCTGGATTAGGCGCGCCAACGGCTCTTGAGCCAGCGCATCAAAAGCCGGACGAAAAAAGGGATCGAAACGGCGCTCCAGTTTGAGGAGGGAAAAAAGCGCTTCGTGAACTATTCTTAACACGCCCATATTTTGCTCCATGGCGCGGAAGTGTAGCTTAACCGTGAGCGCAGGCGCAAGCAAAGACTCTTCTTGGTTGTAGAAAAATCTTAACGTAGCGCGCGGGCTCACGCGGTCGTGAGTTTTGGAAAAAAAGCTTTGCCATGGGGCATTTCGTCCCGCAATTGCGCCGCGTGATGAAAAAAAATTTGCCTTATTCATGTTACTTGCGGTATTTTCGTGACTGGGATGAATTGCACCGCGGAGTTGCTCGCCTTTGAGGTGAAATGGCGGACTCGGAAGAGGGGGAGAGCTGATGAAAAGGTCAGGATTGTGGAGCCTGTTGGGCGGGGTTATTCTTACAGTCGTCTTGATTATTCATGGCTGCGGCAAGAAAGCACCGGAACCAGGCGCGGTTATGGATGAAGCCCTGCAAGCGGGCAGAAAGGCCGACAGCTTTCCGGCGGCGGATGAAGATTATTTCAAGGATATGGACGGCGGGGTCCAACTCACCTCCAACGAAATCAAGGGACGTAATAATTGGATCGTTTGGACCGGCGGCAACGATCGCTTTTGGGATCATCTGGTAAACAAAAGCTTCGGTGCCGTGGATTTTCTGAAAATTCTTTCGTCGCATCCGAACATTAAGCACCTGAGCCGCGATACGCGCTGGAAATATCTCGGCTTGGTTAACGAGCCCTGCTTTGAAAAACCTCAAGGCGCACGTGCTGATCGCTTCGGCCTTTGGCTCGACACCCGCAACAAGGATTGTTCTCCCGATCCGTTCGAGAACGAGCAGAAGTATCCTGGCGTGAAACTGGGCGCGCGCGGTAAAAATGTGCCCGCAGGATCTTACTATGGTTATGCAACCGGCGTCGTCGGTTTGCGGCTGTTTCCTAACCCGGATTTCGATGAGGCCGCCGCTAAGAAATGGGACGCGGAGAGATTCTATACCGATCCCAGCTATTACAGCGATAAAAATCTGATCCGTCCGTATCGTGTGGGTATGAGTTGCGGTTTTTGCCACGTCGGGCCGAGCCCGGTGAAGCCGCCGGAAGATCCGGAAAATCCCAAGTGGGAAAATCTCAATTCCAACCCGGGGGCGCAATATTTTTGGGTCGACCGAATCCTCTTCTGGGAAAAGGACGAAGCCAATTTTGTTTACCAGCTGCTGCACACGTCTTTGCCCGGCACCCTGGATACCTCGTTCATTTCCAGCGATTACATCAACAATCCCCGCACCATGAATGCGGTCTACAGCGTTGGGCCGCGGCTGGGGCCGGCCCTGCGTTGGGGTCAGGAGAAACTCGCCGGCGGGAACTTGAAGAACAAGCAGTTTCAGGATTTCCCACGGACCGCCGCCCTGTCGCAGTATTATAAAGCGCCGGACACGGTGTGGACGCCGCGGGTGCTTAAAGACGGATCCGATTCGGTGGGAATCCTCGGCGCGCTGAATCGCGTTTTCATCAACATCGGACTTTTCAGCGAGGAGTGGTTGCTCCATTTCAATCCGCTGGTGGGCGGCCAGAAAATTACTCCCATAAGGATCGAGGACGCCGACAAAAACTCCAGTTACTGGAACGCCACCGTAGCTCAGACGCCGGATGTGGCGTTGTTCTTTCTCAAGACGGGCAAACCGGATCTTCTCAAAGACGTCTCGGGCGGCAGCCAATACCTGACGCAGGATAAAGCTAAAGTAAACCGCGGCAAGGTGGCCTTTGCTCAGTATTGCGCGCGTTGCCATTCCAGCAAGATTCCGCAAGCCCCGGCCAACGTCGATGAGTCCAAATGGGATCAGTATTGGGCCTGGACCAAGTCCGACGATTTTAAGCAGCAGATGACGGCGATGGTGTTGGCCGATGATTTTCTGACGGACAACTATCTCTCTACGGAGCGTCGCATACCGGTTACCTTGCTGCAGACCAATGCGTGCAGTCCGCTGGCGACCAACGCTCTAGCAGGCAACATCTGGGACAATTTCTCGTCACAGACCTATCAGACCTTGCCCTCGGTGGGCAAAATGACTTTGCATAACCCCATCGACGGCACACCTTTCGAGTATGAGTTGCCCGGCGGCGGTCGCGGCTTCACTCGCCCGCCGTCCTTGATCAGTCTTTGGGCGACGGCGCCATTCCTGTTGAATAATTCCGTGGGGAAATTCAATCCGGAGCCATCCGTGGAAGCGCGGATGGCTTCTTTCAACGATGGTATCGAGAAAATGCTTTGGCCCGAGAAGCGAGAAAAGGATTCAATCCTGGGAGACAAAGTCCCCGGGTTTGTCTATCGAACGACGACGACGAGCTATATCAAAGTGGCTCCCGGCTTTTTGCCTGCCGGATTGGAAAAATTGCTCAGTTGGGGCGACTGGTTCCATCAGTTTTTCCCCTGGCTTTTCAGCGAGGGAATAGTGAGGATCGGTCCGATTCCCAAGGGGACGCCGGTTAATTTACTGACCAACATCGACTTGGAGTCGAATAAGCTCGACCTGATCCGTCTCTTGCTCAAGATGAAAGAGGACCTGAAACAAGTCGAGGGCGCCAGTGACGAAGAAGCGGCAAAGGTATTCAAAAATCTGGTGCCCGACCTGCTCAAAGTGAGCAAGTGTCCGGACTTCGTCGTCAACAAAGGCCACTACTTCGGCACCAGCTTTTTTAAAGATGAGCCCCCCCTCGGTGATGATGACAAATGGGCTCTCATCGAATACCTGAAAACTTTCTGAACCAGCTTTCCGCCAGGGTTCAAAACAGATGAGTGTCCGGTCCCCGGAGTATGAATATATCGTTGTCGGCTCGGGGGCCGCTGGCGGCACTCTGGGGGCCAGGCTTGCGGAGTCCGGACACAAAGTGCTTCTTCTGGAAGCCGGTGGTGACCCGCTTCAAACAGTGGGAACCAGACTACCGGAAGACTATCAAGTTCCTGCTTTTCACGCCTTTGCCTCGGAGAATGAGGCGATGAAGTGGGATTTCTTTGTGCGGCATTACGCCAACGACGGGCGGCAGAAAAAGGATCCCAAGTTCACCGCGGCGCGTGACGGAGTCCTCTATCCTCGCGCTGGGACTCTGGGGGGCTGCACCGCGCATAACGCGATGATCATGGTCTATCCCCATAACAGCGATTGGGACAGCATCGCGAATCTCACCGGCGATTCGTCGTGGGAAGCGTCGAATATGCGCCAGTACTTCGAGCGCTTGGAGGACTGCCGGCATCGGCCGCCCTATCGCTGGCTTAACAAAGTGCTCGGTTTAAACCCCTCCCGCCACGGTTTTGACGGCTGGCTTACGACGGAGCGGCCACGTACACCCAAAGAGGCCTTGAAAGATCGTGCGATGATGGACGTTGTCGAGCGTTCAGGACTTCAGGCGATCGCCGGTTTGGAACACCGGGTAAAACGGCTCCTCTGGTTCTTCAAGTCCCAAGCCGATCCTAACGATTGGCGATTAGTGGAGCGAGACGCTTTCGGGATTCGCTACGCGCCCTTGACCACGTTGAATCACGCCAGGGTCGGAAGCCGGGAGCGTGTCTTGGACGTGGCGCGACGCCACCCGGACAAACTACAGATCGAGACTCATGCGCTGGTGAGTCGCGTATTGCTCGACCAGGAGAAGCGCGCCCTTGGTGTGGAATATCTCAAAGGCGAACGTCTTTATCGAGCCCACGCTCATCCAAGCGATGCTCCGGGAGACCGGCGACAAGCGCTTGCGTCCAAAGAAACCATCCTATGCGGCGGCGCGTTTAACACCCCACAGTTGCTGATGCTTTCCGGCATCGGCCCCAGGCAAGAACTGGAGCGGCATGGCATTCCCGTGCATGTCGATGCCCCGGGTGTCGGGACGAACTTGCAAGACCGCTATGAGATCAGCGTAGTCCATCGCATGAAAGACGATTGGGACGTGCTGCGAGGCGCCGTATTCGATCGCGGCGACCGTGAATATGACCGGTGGTCGCGCACCAGAACGGGCGCCTACATCACCAATGGCGGGATGCTGGTGGTAGTCAAAAAATCACAAGCGGCTCGGCTGGTCCCCGATCTCTTTTGTCTGGCGTTGGTGGCGCGCTTTGAAGGATAT
>DAIRFP010000207.1:0-3923 GCA_036794995.1 Thermodesulfobacteriota bacterium
ACATGCCGGTGAACCTGCACATTCTCACCGGCTTTAACTACAGCCGCTTCGACCGTAAGGGGTTGGACATCTACAAAGCCACCGTCAACGCCAAACTGAACGATGCCGCCAACACATTGTTCGATCTCGTGTTCAGCGGCGTGATGGCGCGCTTTCCCAAGCTGAAATTCGTCTATGTTGAGAACGAGGTCGGCTGGATTCCGTTTTTCGTTCATGAATGGGACAAATATTACGTTCGTCACAGCCCCAAGATGCCGCTGCCGTACATGAAGAAGTTGCCCGGCGAATACGTCGCGGAACAGGTTTATGCAACCTTCTTTAGCGACCCGGCGGGCGGGCGGCTAATGGAGGATTTCGGCCAGGATACTTTCATGTGGTCCAACGATTATCCTCATGCCGCGTCCACCTGGCCCCACTCGCGGGACGTGATTGCCAGGGAACTGGGTCATCTGCCCAAAGAGATCCTCCGCAAAGTCGTGCGCGACAACGTGATCAAGTTGTACGATCTCAAGATCGACGGAATAAATAACTAAAAGAGCAAAACCAACATCGAGAGGAGCCTGACGATGCAAGCAACTGCAGCAGCTAGAAAAGAAACCGATGAAAAGCCGAGAGCCTATACGTTCTCGCTAAAGACCCCCTACATGAAGCAAGGGCGCGTCACTCAATTGGTCGCCGAGACCGCGAACATGTGGATCCACACGAAGATCAACGCCGAGGGCGGTGAAAACGAAATCCACAGCCATCTCGACGAAGATCATTCCTTCATCGTGCTGGAAGGCCAGATGAGCGTATTCGATGAAAAAGGCAACGAGATGAAGGTGGACCAATACCAGGGCGTCATGATTCCCAAGGGCGCCTACTACCGGTATTTAAACACCGGGGATGGAAATTTGGTCGTGATCCGTGTCGGCGCGGGTACCAAGGGCCAACCCCAGGGCGGTGAGGACATGCGTATTCGTCCCGACGGCAAGCCGCTGCTGGCCGGATCAGTTGAGAACAAAACCCTGCCGCCCATCGAAATGCCCGGCAAGTTTTTCGCAGAAGAGGCCGGATAAAAGCAGACACAGGAGACAGGGAGACAAGGAGAAAAAAAATGAGACGATGACATGCAGTCTCCTTGTCTCGCCGGTCCTTGTCTCCTTTTTTGCTTAAGCCGTCATGTCCCAAGGTGAAAAGGTTTTCCCGTGGGAAACCCCGCCGGAACTGTGGCGCGGTTTAAAAACCAACCGCTCGGGTTGGCAAGGTAACGTTGTCGCTCTCTACATCGCTCCACAACCAGCCAAGCCGATGATGGCAGTTTCCGAAGTGCGCGGTTTCGCCGACCGCGGACTGGAAGGCGATCGGTTCTTCCGCGATTCCTGGATGGCGGCGAAACGGCCCGACAAGGCGGTAAGCTTGATTGAAGCGGAAACTTTGGAAGCTGCGGCTGCGGAGCTGGGCACAGAGACATTCGGCGAAAAATCACGGCGCAATATCGTCACCCGCGGCGTGCCGCTTATCGACTTGCTGGATCGTGAATTCACCATCGGCGGCATAGTCATGCGCGGCATCCGGCTCTTTGAGCCCTGCGGCCATCTGGAGAAGGTTTCAAAACTGCCGGGAATCTTCCGCGCGCTGGAACACCGCAGCGGTCTCAAAGCGGCGATCCTGAGTGACGGCGTGATCCGCGTCGGCGATCCGGTGGCGCTACGCGAAGCCGCGCGGCCGGCCACCACGTCTTCCCTGTGATGGCCATGGAGTTCGGACTCCACCTGCCGGCTTCCAGCGCAGCGGTCAAGGCAGCCGATCTGATCCGCTTCACGCAGCAGGCGGAGGCGCTGGGCTTCTACTGCATTACCGTCGCCGACCACATCATCGTCCCCAAGAATATCTCGATCCCGTACCCCTACACTGTAGACGGCAAATATCCCGGCACCGGCTATCACCTCGAAACCCTGACGACGATGTCCTTTCTCGCCGGCGCCACCGAGCGTATCCGTTTCGTCACCAGCGTCATGATTGCGCCCTATCGAAATCCCATCATTACGGCGAAAATGTTGGCGAGCCTCGACGTCCTCTCGCAGGGGAGGGTGATCGTCGGCTTGGGCGTGGGCTGGATGAAGGAAGAGTTCGACAACTTAAAGGCGCCACCGTTCAATGATCGGGGGCGGGTAACGGACGAATACATCAAAGCCTTCAGAGAGCTTTGGACCAAGGAAAACCCATCTTTCGACGGCAAGTATTGTAATTTTTCCGACATCACGTTTCTGCCCAAGCCGGCGCAAAAACCGACGATCCCGATTTGGATCGGCGGCCATAGCAAACAAGCCCTGCGGCGCGCCGGCGAACTGGGCGACGGCTGGCATCCCATCGGCGGCGTGCCGACGATTCCCCTGGAGCCGGAGGACATTACTCGAGACCTGGACATTCTCACCGGCTACGCCCTGAAGGCGGGGAGAAGTCCTCGAGACATCCGGGTGGCTTTGAAAGGATCGCTCTTCGATCGTGAAAAGCAGATCGCGCCGGGCAAGCGCCGAAGGTTCCTGGGCGGCGCGGAGGAAATCGCATCCGACATTCGCGACTACCGCCGGGCCGGGGTCGATACCATGATCTTCGACGTTCGGCGTCCAACTCCCGCGGAAACCCTCGAGCGTATGGAGTGGATGGCGAAAGAAGTGATCGCCAAAATATAAGCAAGACTTCCCCTCGATAGAGAGACTGTGTCGTAAAGTCATCCTGAGGCCCTTCGACACGCTCAGGATAAACTCCGCCGAAGGATCCTGCTTTAGTAAGTGGCGCGAAAGGTTAGATTCTTCGCTTTGCTCAGAATGACAATTATGCCTTTTTCTTGATTGCGACACAGGGTTAACGGGGGTTGGTCCAGGTTAGATCGTTGGCCGCCCACGCCAAACCCGCAACAACCACAAAGGTCCACCGACTTTGCGTTTCTACATCAACATACTGACGACTTACTTTCCCGATCTCGACCCGCCCTACGACGTTTACTACCAGCAGATACTGGAGCAGATCGAGTTGGCCGAGGAGCTGGGTTGGGAATGTTTCATGTTCAACGAGCATCACTTCCTCGGCTACGGCGGGCTCGTCGCCAACCCGGCGGTGTTATTGGCGGCGGCCGCGGCGCGGACCTCGCGCATTCGCCTGGGTCCGTGCATCGCTATTCTGCCGCTGCGCCATCCGCTGCAGAGCGCCGAAGACTACGCTATGGTGGACGCCGTATCGGGGGGCCGATTGGAGTTCGGGATCGGCTCCGGCAACACCCCGTTGGACTATCAGGTGTTCGATATCCAACGGCAGGAAGGGCAGGAGCGGATGGAGGAAGCGCTGGCGATCATTCTCAAGGCCTGGGGCAGCGCACGTTGCAGTCACAGCGGGAAGTTCTGGAGCTTCGACGAGATCACGCTCTACCCAAGGCCGGTGCAGCAGCCGCATCCGCCGGTTTGGGTCGCCGGCACCTCGGCGCCGACCCTGGAATGGGCCGGCCGCAGGGGCTATGACATTATGACAGTGGGCCATCCGCATCCACCGGAAAAAGTGCGGCCGGGAGTCGAGGCATGGAAACAAGCGTTGCGCGAAAACGGCATAGACCCGACTGAGCGGCGTTGCCAGTTTCACGTCAGAACTCATGTGGATGAAGACGGCAAGCGCGCCACGGAGACCGCCATGGCCGCAGTCACTCGTTACGACGCCATTTCCAGAATCGCGCGCAAATCCTCAATGCCGGAAACCACAAACTACGATTGGGCGGGAATGCTCGGCACAGGGCGCAACCTCTACGGCAATCCCCAACAGTGCATCGAGATTATCCACAACGCCAGCCGCCATTACTATTTCGATACCTTAACCACTACTTTCAATTTTGGCGGTATCCCCCACGAGCAAATCAAAAAATCCATGCGGCTGTTTTCCAAGGAAGTCATGCC
>DAIRFP010000207.1:4023-9027 GCA_036794995.1 Thermodesulfobacteriota bacterium
TCCCCCACGAGCAAATCAAAAAATCCATGCGGCTGTTTTCCAAGGAAGTCATGCCAGCCTTTAGTTGAAGCGACTCGCCGGAGTGTTCTTGAACTTCGCCTTCGAGAGCACGCCGAGCGGACAAAACTAATGAGAAGTAGGCTAGGGTCAGGCTTGAATGCATGAATAGATCTCTGTTGGTCGCGGAGCGAGTCGAACGCTACGACCAGCGCTAGGGCCGCCATCCGAGAAAGCGAACTGTCTGTATCCCCGTTATTGCGGAGAAACTATGCGGATAAGCCGCTATGATGTAGAAACGCTCTGCTCGCTCTCGACGGCTTTCCGGACCGTCGGGCGCGCTGCATCATGCGCTCCTGCCATGCCGTGTATGGGCTCAGCTCCTTCATGGGAAACCCGCCGCGCACGCCCCGACCGTAGAAAACGAACGCGTAAGGATCGACGAGGGTGTAGAATGGGAATATCAGGACTCTATCACGTCATGTGTCGGCACAATCAGAGGCAGTCGATCCTCAAAGAGCTGGCGAAAGAGTTAGACTAAGGTCCAGCGGTGTTGAGCAGGGGTTTAGAAAAGCTGGCAGAGGAGTTGGCGAGCAAACCGGAGTTGCCGCCGTGAAAACGCTCCACGACAGTTTTAGGGGAAGGGGAGGCGGCCCAAAAGATCCATAAGGTTTGCCTGACCCCAAAACGTTTGACGGGCCAGGATGGTTTTGCCTCCCCGGCGTGCAACCCTTCCGCTCCGAGCAGGGAGAAGGAAGCCAATCCACCGAGCCATAGGAAGATTCTTAATTGTCCTGCGCCCACATTGTGGTCCAAAATCGACTTGCTTGACATATAAATCCGGTAGCGATAACAAGTCAAGGAATTGAGCGCCATCGACCCCATCCTCTCTCGGTCCGAGCGAAAGGATCCGCCAAATGAGTAACATCCGGACGACCGACGGCTCCGATCTCGAAGTTTTGGAAGGGTATTTCAAGAAATACCCGGACGTTCCCAAGGAGACGATTCTCAAGCAACATCTCCTGAGCCTGGGTCATTGGTTTAGCGACGCCGCGCTCCAAGCCGCGGACGGTGCGCTGGTCAAGTCCTACCGATTGTTCTCTTACGATCTCGTGCCGATGTCCGAGTTTAAGCGGGGCGAGCATCGGCGCGTGCCGGAGCACTTCGTCATGCTCAATGGGCCCTACGGGATGCGCCCGGTGGCGATTCAGACTTCGCTTTCTCCCTATTCGCCTTACCTGATCGATGTGGTCGATGGCCGGCTCGTCATGACGACCGAAGGGCGCGTGCTGGCGGAAGTCCGCTTCCCGAAAACCCCTGACTACTATGCCAAGAGTTTGCCTGACGGCACGCCCTATCATGAGATCGTCGCCTTCGGCGCGTTCATTACGATCTTTCGCAATTGCCAATACTGGGGGGCGAAGGAGGAGTGTAAGTTCTGCGACATCAACGAGAACGCTCGCCAGATGAAGCTGTCACGCGACTTCACTTTGGCCGCTCCGGTAAAATCGGTGCAAGATGTCGTGCGAGTCTGCGACGAGGTTGCCAGCGACGCCCGCAGGCTTGGAGTTGCCGCGCCAGGCTTCGTGCTCAGCGGCGGATCGATCACCAAGACGCTGCACGGCAAGAGCGAAGTGGACTTCTACGAGGAGTACATCCGCGCCATCAAAGAGAGTTCGGCGAAGCCAAGAATCACCTTCGAGGTCAATGCCCGGCCGCGCGAAGAAGTGCAACGATACAAAGCCGCCGGCGCCGATAACATCCACTTCAACATGGAGGTGTGGGATAAGCGGCTCTTCGAATGGATCAATCCCGGTAAAGCCGAGCGCGTCGGCTGGGACAACTGGGTGCGCTGGATGTGCGACGCGGTGGAAGTTTTCGGTCCGGGCAACGTACAGCCTAGCTTCGTCTCCGGCGTCGAGATGGCGCGTCCGCACGGGTTTCAATCTGTCGCTGAAGCAGTCGATTCAACCAGCGGCTGCTTCGAATATCTGATGTCCCGCGGGATTCTGCCGCGGCCGCAGCAGTGGCGGCGCGAGCCGTCGACAGCGCTATGTAAGGAAGCAGAGCAGCCGCCGGTGCCGTTGGACTATTACATCCTGCTCACGCGCAATTGGTACGAGTGTTACCAAAAATACCGCTCGCAATTGCCTCAGTTCGGCAAGCGCAAGGTCGGGCTGCTTGCCGAACGTAACTTGCTCGGTCCGGTTCACGGCGCCTATGGCGACTATGTCATGCTGAGCGAAAATCTATTTCCCGACGATATCGAAGAGCAGATCAATCGGCGCAGCGTACCCTTCGAGAATCTCGATGGAGGCGCCAGTGTTTCGTGACATTTCGGCAAACATGCAGCAAGTGATGCGCGAACTTGAGGAACAGACGGAACGCGATCAGCGGTCGCTTCGCAGTGTTTTCACGGACGTCGGGCGCTGCCTCTCGCTCCTGGCGATGTCGGCGCCGCAGGGCGCGTTTCTAGAGCTGGGTAGCAGCGGTGGCTACTCCAGTCTTTGGCTGTCGCTGGCCGTCCGCGCAAAAGGAGTCACGCTTACAACGGTGGATCTCGATGAAACGAAGGTCGCTTTGGCTCGAGAGAACATCTCGCGGGCCGGCGCCGGAGGTTCGGTCCAAGTCTTTCATGGCGACGCTCTCGACTACGCGACCCGTTTCCAGGAGATCGCGTTTTGCTTCTCCGATATCGAGCCCCCGGAGGCCAACGCCCAGGTCTACGAGAAGGTAGTCCCGCGCCTCGTGCCTGGCGGATGGCTGGTCATCGATAACGTAACTTCCCCCCGCATCCAGAAGGAGCTTTTGAACCGTGCGGAAACCGATCCGCGAGTAGACAGCGTGCTCTTGCCATTTCCGAAAGGCGATCTCATCTGCCGGAAAATTTGACGCTAGTTGAAACCGAGAACCAATGCGCGAAAGATAACGCTGAGGGAAATAGCGGGGAATTTGCGGCTAGACTTTCATAACATTGCTTTTTTGGCGCGCCGCGCAACTGAACCCGGATTCCGCAGTTTCGGGCCGACGCGATAAGCGAGGAGCAAACCTTACGATGGGCACCTCCACCATAATCCTTCCCCTTCGCCGTAGTCCACAATCGTCCGGTGTTTCACGGCGGCCGCTGGGGCGCGCGGACGTGGACGTTTGCCTGGCGATGGTCGGGTCGCGAAAGAGTGGAAAGAAATTTTCTTATCGCATCGGGTGCCGAGTCCGGAGTAGAAATGCCTAGGATCGAGGCCGGAAAATCGAGGATGGAAGATGCCGGGTATTTTTGTTAGGCGTTTTCCCGTGCCTTCGAGAAGGAGCAGAGATGCTGACACCGGAAGAAAATGAGATGTTGACGCGCGTTGGTCCTGGAACGCTGGCGGGAGAATTGCTCCGCCGCTACTGGCATCCGGTCGCTATCGCGGCGGAGTTACCGGAAGACAATCCGGTGAAGTTTGTCAGGATCCTCTGCGAAGATCTAGTGTTATTTCAAACCAAAAAGGGCGAACTGGGTCTCCTGCATGATCGCTGTTCGCATCGCGGCGCGTCTCTATCTTATGGCAGAGTCGAGGAACGAGGCATTGCCTGCGCCTATCATGGTTGGCTCTACGATATTCAGGGTAATTGTCTTGAAACCCCGGCCGAGCCGGCGGATAGCAATTTTTGCCGGACTGTGAAGCACCAAGCTTATCCGGTCCAAAAGTTGGCGGGGCTTTACTGGGCTTACCTCGGACCTCAGCCGGCGCCGGCGATTCCAAAGTACGATGTCTGGGCGCGCACCGATGGCTGGCACTGGTTGCGCGCGTTGCCGCAACTGGACTGCAACTGGCTTCAGGCCATGGAAAACTCCGTCGACACAGCCCACTTGCATATTCTGCATCAAGAGCTTGTCACCGACGGCTTTAAAGTTGAGAGCACGACCCGTGGCACCATCGACAACCTAATAAAGTTTGAGGTCGAGGAATTCGATCGCGGCATCCTCAAGCGACGGTTTTTCAAGGATGGCAAAGTGGAGGAGCATCCGCTGCTGTTTCCGACCATCTTGCGGCAGGCCAATCGCACACAGATTCGCGTGCCCATCGACGACACCCATACTTGGATCGTTTATGTCCACTTCGTGCCGGACTCAGCGGAGCCGCGGGCGAACAAAGACGATGTGCCGGTGTACTACCGCAAGCCTTTCAAGAATCCACTCGGCGTCCGTCATCCGTTCACCAAGTTTCGTCTCGATCAAGTGGATGCCCAAGATTTCATGGCGTGGGAAACCCAAGGGCCGATACTCGACCGTACTCGTGAACGGCTCACGGGATCGGACCGCGGGGTTGTGATGTATCGGGACATGCTGCGGCGCGAGATTAAGAAAGTGGCGCAGGGCTTGGACCCAATGAATGTTTTTCGCGATCCCAACCACGCGATCATCGATACCAAAATGGATGAATCCCTACACGTGGGAAAAGCGGGCTCGGTGACCTATCACATGCCGCCAAAGCAGTGACAGGTAACGCGGCAAGGCGGCAACCAAGAACAATTTGGAATCAGATAATTAACCGCAAAGAGCGCATAGAACGCACAAAATGTAGGGACGCGATTGATCGCGCCCTCTTTGCTGCTGCGGTCGAACCATGGGTCGATACTAATTGAGGGCGCGGAGGGTTAAAATGAGACACCTTGACCGTTGGCTCGGATTTGGTTTTTGGGCACTTATTCTCTTGTTTCCAAAGGACAGCAACGCGCAACCGCTTTATTACAAGGGGAAAACAATTACAATCATCGAAGGGCGCAGTCCGGGAGGTGTCGCAGACTTGAGAACTAAAGCAATCGTGCCGTTTCTGCAAAAGTACATTCCTGGAAATCCAACGATCGTTCCACAATATGTACCCGGAGCAGGGGGCCGGCAGGCGGCCAGTCAAGTATATCGCGCAGCGGCGGACGGACTGACGATCGGCGCCAGTTCGCCGGGCGTGCTCTCAAGCGCCATACTCGGCGAGCCCGGTGCCGATTATGATCCTTACAAGTTTA
>DAIRFP010000019.1:0-37641 GCA_036794995.1 Thermodesulfobacteriota bacterium
GCAAAGCGCAGAGAAGAGCAAAAACGCCAGCAAGCCAAGGTAACGGAGCCGGCCAGAAAAACTGAAGAGACTAAGAAGCAGAAAGGTACTGCCGCCACTTTACGCTCCCCGGAGGCTGCGGGTCGAGTCGTGAGCCTGCGCAACGTGCTGAGTACTGAGGCGGGCGAAGTTTCCGGAGAAGTGCTTAACAATTCGAAACAGACGCTGCGCGATGTTCGACTGCAAATCCTCTATTCTTGGCGCTGGAAGAATGAACATCAGCCGGGCAAGGACGACCCGGGAAAGGCCATTTACCATGTCTTAGAGCAGGAAATTGCGCCTGGCCAAACGGTGCGCTTCAACTATAAACCGTCACCGCCCTTTGCCTCTCGTGAAGACGGGCAGTTCGATATCGGCGTAAAAATAGTAAGCTTCGCGGAGGTCTTTCAGGAAAGTTCTCCAAGATAGTCTTTATCGATCTCGCTCCTGAGGCCGGCAATCCACATAGAAGAGACATCAATGAGTCCAAGATCTGACCCTGAATCCTGCTCTGACCTTAGATCCTGCTGAAAGACTTAAAAGGGGACAGGCTACTTCTCCAGTTTCGAGTGCCAAAAAGTAGCCTGTCCTTTTCTTTCATCTTGTTCCTCTCTCTCAAACTGCGCGTGCCTCAGAGACCAAACATTTAGTTCTAATTGAGGCGGGCTTCTTCAACGAAATACTCCGACCAAATCAAACCCATCAGTTATCTGAAGGCCAATATCGCTGAAACCTTGCGTCGCATGGCCGAGCGCCTCTTGAGTTTCGAAGTTTGTGTTAGTCTTGATCGATGAGAAGATTTGAACTTCTACGATACCAAGATCGCGCGGAGGACAACGAGTCACGGACCGCTTGCGGGATAACAGTGCCGAGGCGAAAGAGTTAACGCGGGTTCTTAGTAGACTCTATTCACGTATTCAAGCCTGACACGTTAATATTCCCCCTCCGTATGCGGGTTTTCAGCGAATCGCCGCCGAACCAGGCGCCGCACGTGACCGGGGCCGCCATACTGGTTCCGCGCGGCATGAAGGTGTTGCAGGCGGCCCCGGCAGGTGAGCTTGGACGTTGTCCGGACGACGGATCTGAGCGAGTCGGCGAGCGATGGACCGCCCAAGCCTCTGGTTGCTTGGTGGCAGTGACGCTCTGGCGCATTGCCGTGTAGCATGTGATATTACATGTCATGGCAAAAGACAGTTCGAGTGCTCGAAGTGTGCAGCGTTACCGCGCCCGCATGAGACGTGCGGGGTTGCGACTCGTGCAGCTCTGGGTCCCCGACACGCGGGCTCGCGGGTTCGCTGAGGAGTGCCGCCGGCAAAGCCGGGCGGTGACAAAGCACCGGCGCGCCGAGGAGCAGGTCCTGACCTGGCTCGACCAGACGCGGGATACCGAGGGGTGGACCGGTTGAAGCGCGGCGATCTTGTGGTAGTCGCCCTGCCGGGCGACTACGGCAAACCCCGCCCCGCGCTGATTGTGCAGGCAGACCTGTTCAACGAGACGCACGCGAGCGTAACCGTTGTCCCGGTGACGAGCACAATCGTGGACGCCCCGCTCTTCCGGCTTACCGTCGAGCCGTCGCCGGCAACGGCCTGCGTTCGTTATCCCAGCTCATGGTTGACAAAGTCACGACCGTACCGCGGGGTCGCATCACCCAGACTATTGGCCGCCTGGAGGATGACCTGGTGCTGCCGGTGAGTCGAGCCTTGGCGCTATGGGTCGGGATCGCGACATAGGGTCGGGAACGCGGGAGCGGGAGTACCGGATAACCATTGTTGAGACGGACGCGTCGGGCCGCGCCTCTCACCAAAAGGTTCGGTGCTCTGACAAGATGAACAAGCCTGGCAAAATCATCCCGAGTGGCCCCTTCAAGGGTAAGAGGATCGAACGGGCTCCCACCGATGAGCTGGACATGTTTCGCAGCCTCGCAGAGGAGTTCATGGAGGCAATCTTCTGCATGGAGCCAGGGTCTTACCTCATCACCGACGAATCCAGCCTGCGGGATTTCAAAGGGGTCGCGGAGTTGGAGTTACCCGACATGCACCGCAGGATTCGGGAAGTCTATGGTGTCGATGTGTCCGACATAGTCTCGGGAAATCTGGTCGAGGTCTTCGCTCGAATTCACAAGCACACCTATGGTCAACAGAGGTGAGCAGCTGGGGTACCGAACAAATAGCGTGGAGCAGACAACGAGAGACGTTGCGGACCATTCTTCGTACGGTCTGGTGGAGACGCCGCTCACGCTAAGCGTTAGGCTTCCAAGGGAAGCGGGAGGGCCCGGTCTTGCACTCACACATTGTTGCAATGCAAGGCGCGAACCCGTCAACGTCCGTCTCGTGATTGTCGCCCATACGGAGCGTGGGGAACGGATTCGTATCATTAGCGCACGGGAACTAACCCGGGCTGAGAGAGAAGCATAAAAAAGTGAGATGGACGACGAGTTGCGTCCCGAATATGACTTGCACGAGCTGCTGAAGGATGGGGTCAGAGGGAAGCACGCAGAACGGTATCGGGCCGGGACGAACCTAGTCCTACTAGCACCAGATGTGGCCAAGGCTTTGGCAAATGACGTGGAAGCGGTCAACGAAGCCTTCTGAGTATACGTTCCGAAAGTTGAGCAACCATTGGGCTGAGATCAACACGCAGACCGCCCTTTCACCCAAAACGTTGGGCTCCCAGCTAGCAGATTGAGAGGAGTTGATGTCTTATGGCCCGGATCATGTCACAGTAAGTTCCCTTCCATTCTTCCTTGCAGATAGTTAGGCTGGCGTCAAAGGGGCCAATGCCGGTGGTTGCAGTTAGTTCACGCCCCAACAAACTTTGTGAACGAGGTGAATATGAAAATCCTTAAGGGTATTTTATGGGCTGTAATTTTCGGAGTTGTGAGCATGGCAGTTCCATCCGTCTGGGCGCAGGCCGGCGCTCATACAATGGTCACACCGGGCGATCTTAAATGGGCTGATGTTCCGTCACTGCCGCCTGGCGCAAAGCTTGCCGTCATTGAAGGCCCGCTGAATGAAGCAGTTCCCTTTACGTTCCGGCTAAGGCTCCCCGCTGACTACAAGATCCCTGCTCACTGGCATCCGGCGATTGAGCACGTAACTGTGATCTCTGGTACAGCCAATATGGGGATCGGCGACAAACTCGATCCGACAAAAACCAAACCGCTGCCGGCTGGAAGCGTTGCCATCATGCAGCCAAAGACGAACCATTTTCTCTTGACGAAAGAAGAAACGATCGTTCAGGTGCACGGAGTAGGACCGTGGGGCATCACTTACGTCAATCCTGCAGACGATCCCAGGAAGAAATAACCCTTGCCGCCTAACCCCGCAGTGCACCGGATACACCGCCGGCGAGCGGCGGCGTGCCGGTGACCGCGAACGTTAGGCCATTGACCAAATGCCGTTCCTGAGACAACCATCCCGTGCAAACAATGAAATCCATACCTATAGGCCGTCATTTGCAACCTAACTGGAGGCTGACGTGACAGCTGGAAAAAGCGTTCTCATAATTGGCTTCGAGCCAACTCTCCTCGATTATGCCACCATCCCCGATTTGGACGCCGCGAAAGTAACGGCTGCGCTCAAAGCCGATGAAGCTGGTTTGCGGGGCCTGGGCTACGAGGTGGAACTGTGCTTGATTGATCTTGGCAGAACTGCGGAGACAGTCGTTCTAGATCGACTCAAGCAGAAGCAATTCAATTGTATTCTTATTGGCGCGGGCGTGCGAACGATTCCGAAGTATTTCATCTTGTTTGAAAAGTTGATCAACGTGGTGCATGAGCATGCTCCTCAAGCCAAGCTGTGTTTCAACACGAAGCCGAGTGACACGGCTGAGGCAGTCCAGCGTTGGGTCTGATGTGCCAATGGTTGTGGTCGTTCGTAAGGCCCAGCGGCCTAACCAGTCGCTCCACGCGAACCGCCGCCGCGCATCCTAGTTTCGGAGGCGCCGTATTCAGCGGACGTTGGATTCGCTACCAACGCCTGGTCCCGGCGGCGGTTGGTGAGTTCTATCGTTAGACGGCACTCGTCGGCTCCTTGGTCGGGCCTTTACGTTGGAGAGCTACAATGTCAGAAGTAAACGCTAGGTTCCTGGGTACGATCCCCGAGCTATATGATCGCCATCTCGGCCCAGTGATCTTCGAGCCGTATGCTGCGGACCTTGCTCGCCGAGTCACGGTTGCTCCGGCCGCGCCCGTGTTGGAGGTAGCCTGCGGAACTGGGATTCTTACGCACCAACTGCGCGCGCGCCTGTCTCCCACCGTCCGGTTGGTCGCCACCGACCTAAACCAGCCAATGATCGACTATGCACGCTTCAAGCTAGGCGCGCTCCACCCCATTGACTGGCGCCCGGCTGATGCCGCAGCCCTTCCATTTCCCTCCGCCTCGTTTGCCGCCCTGGCTTGTCAATTCGGCCTGATGTTTGTCCCCGACAAGGAGGCGGCGTTCCGTGAAGTCCGGCGAGTTCTAGCGAAGGACGGTTTGTTCGCCTTCAACGTGTGGGGTGGCTTTGAACACAACCCGTTTGGGCGCATCGCGCATGAAACCATCGGAAGTTTCTTTTCCGCGGACCCGCCGAACTTCTATCAGGTGCCGTTCGGATTCTACGATCCTGATGTGTTGCGGCGTTTCCTGGACGCAAACGACTTCGGTCAAGTGAAACTTGAGTGGCTCACCCTTGAGGCTCGCAGCTCTTCCGCGAAATCCTTCGCTGTCGGACTCGTTAAGGGCAACCCCGTAAGCATCGCGATCCAGGAGCGTGGGGTCGCGCTAGATCCAATCGTTGAGGCACTCGAAGCTGCTCTGGCGCGAGTCGGTGGCGATCATCCGTTCCGCTCAACGATGCGGGCACTCGTAGTCACTGCGCGGGCGGGCGCCGTCTAACCCGCCGATAAATACGGACCCGGTTATCGGCAACGTTAGGCAAGCTAGCAGACCTTTCAATTTTCAAAGCAGCACAGAAGCAACCGGAAATTACGGGAAGACAGGAGAAAGGACGTATGCAGTCCGTGGAACAGAACAAGCTTCAACACGGCCGACCGCACCTTCACACTCAAAACGTTAGGTAACTTGTGACACGCGCTATGTATCAGGAAGGTCTAATGGGGGAAGAAACAATGCCAGGTCAAAAACAACAAGCCTCCCTCACGCGCGCGCTCAGCGTTAGCGTTCCGCTCTACCGAAAACTGCGTTGAGAAAACCGGAATCGTCGAGTTCTTTAACGTAGCCGTTGTCGTAGAACCTCTCCGGTTCGGCGCGCCGCGCGGGTTCCCTTTTGGACATCTGGAGCGCTCTCGCGATAATTTCGCGATTGACGTAAGGCCGGGTGGGCATGTGGGGAATACTGGTGCGGTAACTTTCCTGCAGCACCTCCCGATCGTTCAACCGCGAGAACTTGCCGATTATCCGTAGCGCAAACTCGCTGTCCTGCCGCAACATAGCCAAGGCTTCGAGGTAAGCCTTGAAAAAATTGAGCACTTCCTTTCGGTTTTGCCGCAACCAGTTTTCTCTCGCCGCGATGGCGCCGTAGCCGAACGGGATTTTCATATCAATTAGATTAATCAGCTCCTTGAAGCCGAGTTTCTGGGCGATCAAGCCGTTGGGTGGAGAGATGATCGCGGCGTCCGCGAGCCCCCGCTGTAACGCTTGGACGCGGGCATCGGTGCCGCCGGCATAGAGAATCTTGTAGTCAGTGTCCTTAAGGCCAATAGATTGAAGGGCGTCCCGTATGCCATATTCCGAAGCGGCGCCCGGGCTGCTGGCGGCAATCACTTTGCCCTTGAGTTGCGCCGCGTTATCCACGCCGGCCTTGCCGAAGATTTGAAAATAGTAACTGTCGTAGATCGCCCCGATGATGGTGATATTTCCGCCGGCAAGGCGCGCTTCCACACCCGCGTTCACGTTGAGCTGTCCGATCTGGATCGACTCCGATTCGAGGGCAAGCGCGATGCGACCGCCGCCCGCGAGATAAATCAGCTCCGCGTCGATGCCGTATTTGGCGAAAAGCCCTTTTTCTTGCCCGGCCCAGAGCGGCGCCATGGTCGCGGTGATCGCGCTATAGCCGATGCGGAGTCTATCAGCCGCGACAAGCGATGCAGGAAGCAGGAGCCACAAGACAACAAGAAGGCCCAGCCCGGTCGCGCGCAGCTTTATGACAGTTCTGTTCATGGATTTTTCGGCAGGTGAACGAAGAGCCAGAGTTGTTTTGGTCCAGTCCTAGTCATGGCTGGACTCCCGGTGAACCGGACCGACGCATCGGTTTCATACCGGCGTGCTGTCGGGGTGAAGATTGGCCAACCGTGGCGCAACTTCGGACATAAAAAGCTTCATTGAGCGCGCTCGCTGTTCGCGGGTGCCCCAATCTTTGCCGGCGAGCAGGAGTAAGACGCCGAAGCCGCCAATCTCGTCGTAGAGACTTTTGATCCGACTATAAACCGTATCGGGGTCACCGCAGAAAAACGCGCCTTGGTCGATCATATACTCCATGGTCAAATCATCCCGCGTGCCGCCGGCGGGAATATAGTGATTGAGACGACCGGTTACCTTGGCGGCTCCCAGGTCGATATTACGGAGATCGTTTTTGGCCTGCTGCACCGAGTCGGTGATGTAAACCATGCGGGCGATGCGCACGCGGCTGCGCGGCGCGGGGCGGTGCGCTTCCGCGCCGGCGCGCTGGTAAATCTCGATCATCTCTTTCAGCTGCTTGGGTGGTGGCGCCCAGCTCATGAGCGGGATGAAGCCTTTCTGCGCGGTCAGTTCGAGTGTGCCTTCGCTTCGGGAGCAGGCCATGCCCACTGCCATGTGAGGCTTGGTCAGCGGCTGCGGGATGATCAGCAATTTTTCCCCCTGCCAGAACTGGCCGTGCCAATCGAAGGGCTCCGTTGCGGTCCAGGCAGTAAGAATCAGATCGATGGCTTCGCGCGTCATGGCGCGGGTGTCGCCGGGCAGGGGCCCGCGCTGCGGCGTCGTGCCGGCGAGCCCGACGCCAAAACCCGCCATGTAGCGGCCATGGGTCAAGTGGTCGCAGACGGCGGCCTCGGTGGCCACTTGGAGCGGGTGAAAATAGGGCAGGGGACGGATGCCCGGTCCCATGTGGATCTGTTTGGTGAGCACCGCGGCTTTGCAAATAAAAAGGTCGGCGCTGGGAAGCTGATCCGGCGCTTGATAGCGGAGAAAAGTTCCGTGCTCGCTAATCCATGCCTCCTCGACGCCCAGCTCATCGGCCAATATGACTTCGGCGAGGTCTTCGTCGTAACTGGTTTTGGCGATCTGATTTCGTCGTTCACCGTTGGAAAACAGCCCAATCTGCATTCTCATCCTCCTCCAGAATCATCACGTTGAATCCTTATTCTGGTGGCCGCTGAATGTCAAAAGCTTTGGACGCGTTATTGAACCGGCCGCCGGACGCGAAGGGAACTACACTGCGCCGGGAAATCGCCGTGACCAAAGCCGCGGCAGCGCCCATGTTCCAACGCGGTTGCGTTTGCATTGACATGTCTCGTGGTAATGCGAGTTGACTTTCGAAAATCGAATGTGGTCCCGCAGGTAAATTTTGGAAAGAGAGCATCCGCTATAGGCGAATACGGCAACGGGTCTTGGTTTTCGGAAAAGTGGAAACCCGGATTTTGCAGGACCAGGCGAGGCGGCATTCTTGTGGGATAGCTCACAGCTTCCTGAACCGACTCTGACTATCTCGCCGAAAGGCATGTTGAGTTGTCGACTTGAAACTCGTCTTCATGCTCAACAAAAAGAAATTAGATTCTCCGCGCCGATTCATGCCTGAAGGCGCCTGCGACAAAAGCGTAGGTTAGATCCTCCAATCAACTCAAAGCGGCGCGACCCTGGTAACTCGCCGGCGGGTGAGTTCGATTAACGAGACATCGTCGTAGCGATCACTGGATTGCATGGATCGATTGACGGTTAGAACTGCTTCATGCCGCGTAGTTAGTGGAAAATTCGAAATAAAACCTCATGCGTTACACTTTTGGAAAGTATTCCGAGGTCATCCGTCGGTTGCTTTGATAAATTTGTCATCGACTTATTGGCACTACGATTGCGTGGGTGTCAACCGTACTCATCAACAGAATTTTGATCAATACCCAAGACAGCGCATTGCGCGATGGCCATGAAGCGCCCTCGCTGATCTCGTGGAGATCCTCGTCCTCGCGCAACGGAAAGGAGCCAAAAGAAAATTCACTCGGTGATTAATTCATAGCAAAGGAGAATATATGAATGTCAACGAAGACAGTCAGACAGGTAAGCTCAGTCGAAGAAAGTTTCTTGGAGCGATCGGCAAAGGCGCCGTGGCTTTGGGCGTGCCGAGCCTTCTTGGAGTCCGCGGCGCGATCGGCGCGCAACCGTCCCAGCAGCGGCGCTTCGTGATCCGGGAAGATCGGTTCGGCCGAATATTCCCACAACTTCCCGCCTTCGCAGAACCGAGTTCTCAACTGTCGGCAGCCTTGCTGGAGCTTGGCAAACCCCGGGGCATCTTGGATGCGAAAGACAATCTCGCCGCGGGACCCACCGCCCTGATCGTGGATCCGGCACTGAACGTAAACAACCCCAACAATGATAGCCACACGGCAGGCGCTACATTCATGGGCCAGTTTATGGACCACGACATGACCTTCGACCTTACGTCTCGGTTGGGGACGCCGACCGCTCCGGAACAGTCGCCTAATTCGCGCGAACCGTCCCTCGATCTCGATGTGATGTATGGCGGTGGACCGATCGCGGATCCCGAGCTGTATGAAGGAGTAGCACGAGGACGGCACCCCACCAAGTTCAAGGTCGAGAGCGGCGGACTATTCGAAGACCTCCCTCGTAGCGGGAACACTGCAATCATCGCTGACCCACGCAACGACGAGAACCTGATCATCGCCGGGCTCCATGCCGCGTTTCTCCGATTTCACAATAACGTCGTAGACCAGATCGCCAACAACCAGGTGAAGCTGGTCGGCGCGCAGAACCGTCGAGAGGAGCCAGACGAGTTGTTCCGTCAAGCGCGCCGGCTTACGACCTGGCATTACCAGTGGATGATCCTCCATGAATTCCTCCCGCTCTTTATCGGCCAGGAGATGGTTGACAGCATCCTCAAACAGGGCCGCAAGTTCTATACCCCGGAGGTCGGTCAGATTCCCGTCGAGTTTCAGGGCGCGGTGTACCGGTTCGGCCATTCCATGGTCCGGCCCTCATACCGGGCGAACTTCACGAGCTTGAATGGCCAGCCTTTGTTCCTGCTGCTATTCGACCCTGCGCAGGAAAATAGTCTTGACCCCGAGGATCTACGCGGCGGTTTTCGGGCCCAGAGACGCTTCATTGGCTGGCCAACGTTCTTCGACTTCGGGGACGGCAACGTCCGGCCCAACAAGCTGATCGACACGAAGATCTCCACACCACTGTTCGACTTGCCCCTCGCCGCGATCCCCGCGCTCAATCCGCCGGCTGAGCCGCCGACCTCGCTGTCGCAGCGGAACCTACTGCGTCACATCACTTGGCTATTGCCTTCGGGCCAGAGCATCGCGCAGCTAATGAAGGTGCCGGCGCTTGCCAGCGAAGACCTGAAAGAACTAAAAGACCTTGGCAACAAGCTCGATGAGTCGACGCCGCTTTGGTACTACATCCTCAAGGAAGCGGAGGTTATGGAAAAGGGACTCCACCTTGGACCCGTCGGAGGCCGCATTGTGGGCGAGGTCATCATCGGGCTTCTCCAACTCGACCGCCAATCCTTCTTGTCGGATGAACCGCGTTGGCGACCTACGCTGCCGCAGCGAAACGGGCAGGTCACCGGAGATTTCCGGATGGTGGACTTTCTCAACTTTGCAGGGGTGGCCCAGTTGCGATAATGGCGTTGTAGAGAATAGGTGAGCGACCCCGGGGTGGGCTGACCGCTGGGGTCGCTGCAGCACTCTACTTTTCGCTCGACGGGCGCTTCAACGGCTCCAGGCCGGGACGGAATTTTTTCTCGTCGAGGAACTCACGCATGCCGCGTGCTCGGGTTTGTTCCGGATCTGCGGCGCGTAGCGCCATGCTCTTCGCCCCCAGATATTCGTAGGCTTGATCCATATCCATGCCGCGCACGGCGCGGATCGCTTGTTTGGTATAAGCCAGTACCATCGGGCTTTTTGCCATCAGCTCCCGCGCCACGGTGACCGTTTCCTCGCGCAGCTTGTCCGCCGGAACGGCCAGGGTCGCAATGCCCAACTCCACCGCCTTCCGCCCGTCGATGGTGCGCCCGGTCATGGCATAGAACAAGGCGTTACGGTACGAGACCATGTCGCCGAAGACTTTGCTCACGTTGCCGCCGGGAATAATGCCCCAGTTAACCTCCGACAAACCAAAAGTCGCGTTGTCCGCTGCGATCACGATATCGCAGGCTGCGAGCGAGACGAATGCGCCGCCATAACAGTAGCCGTTCACCATGGCGATACTGGGCTTGCGCGACCAGGTAAGCAACTCGGTTGCCCAACGACGGTGCGCCGTGGCCGCCCGAAAACGCGCGACCGGGTCCTTATCGGTCTCGCGAAAATACTGCTTGAGGTCCATCCCGGCGCTCCAACTGTTACCGGCACCGGTGAGCACGATGACTTTAGTATCTTCGTCCGTCTCCAACCCGAACAGGATCTCTTCCATCTCGACGTGCAAGGTCGGGCTCATCGCATTGCGCTTTTCCGGCCGATTGAAGGTGATCCACGTGATTCCTTCATCGTCGGTTTCTACCAGCACGCAGGTGTATTCTTTCTTCTTAACCATAAAATCTCCTTCAAACGTTAGGTTGCCGAGCTTTTTCAGCCCGGATGGGCCGAGTCAATCAACTTTCCGAAAAGTGCCGCGCCTGGAATCATTGCCATGACGGCGAAGCTAGTCGATTTTCTTTCTTGCAGTCAAGCTGAAATGAGTAGTCTCCCCGGAATCAATCCAGGATGGGTCAACCAGCAGAACTATGCATAGGTTGCGTCAGATCGACAGTGAAGAGGGAACAACAGCAAGGTTGGCGAGACAGCTCTATCTGACATGACCCATCGCCCTTTGCGTCCAGTCGCCGGAACGGCAACAATAGCCCAATGCTCATTGCGCTGCTGATTTTTTTGATTTCACTCTGTGCGGCATGGGTTGCGGGTCTTAGTTATCTAATAGTGTCGATCAAGCGGTTACCGGTTCTGCGCAAGCAGCATACCCCGGAGCCCGCTGTCTGGCCGCGCTTGAGCGTAGTGATTCCCGCCTGCAACGAAGCCGCCAACCTGGAATCAGCCGTCGCGACTCTTTTGCAGCAAGATTACCCCGACCTGGAGATTATCTTGGTCGATGATCGTTCCACTGATACGACGGGCACAGTTATCGGCCGCCTGGCTCATCAAGACCCGAGGATTCGCTCGGTTCACATCGAGACTTTGCCCCACGGATGGCTCGGCAAAGTACACGCTTTGCACCGTGGAGTCGAGCAGGCTAGCGGCGACTGGCTACTGTTCACCGATGCCGACGTGCACTTCGCTGCCGGGACCTTGCGGCGCGCCGTCGCTTTTGTACTGCACCAAGGGGTGGATCACCTGGCCCTGATCCCACAAACGATCCAAAAGAGTTTCTGGCTCGAAGTGGCGGTTGCCACTTTTGGTCTGTTGTTTTTCATCACCACCCGCGCCGCCAGTGTGAACCGGCCGGGGAGCCGGGCCTTCGTCGGCATCGGTGCGTTCAATCTCGTCAAAACAGACCGGTTTCACCAGACCCCCGGATTTGAATGGTTACGGCTGGAGCCCGGCGACGACGTGGGCTTGGGCATGATGATAAAACAAGCCGGTGGAACGACGCGCCTCGCGTTTGCATACGAGCATCTGTCCATACAGTGGTATCCCTCTGTTGCGGCCATGTTCAAAGGACTAGAGAAAAACCTCTTTGGCCCGGGTTCTCTTTACCGGTGGTGGCTGATGCTTCTCCAGGTGGGAATGATGTGGATGTTGGTTGCGGCTCCCTACGTCTCTCTAGCTTTTGGCCTCGCGCAGGGACTATTGCCTCTCTGGATCGCCGGCGCCGCCGCGATCACCATGCAACTGATATTTCCCGTTTTGTTCGTTGCCGAGCCGCAAGCGAAAAGTCTCAGCTTGTTGTTGTTTCCGGTCGGCGTGCTCATGATTACCGCCATGATGTTGCGCGCGGGTTTTCAATGCCTCAAAAACGGGGGCATCGACTGGCGCGGCACCCATTACCCCCTCGATCAACTTAGGGCCGGTCAACGGGTAAAATTCTTGAGCCCGATCATCGCAAAAATCGCCAATCGCGTCAGGCTTGATCGATAGGGAAGTTTTGTGCCTGAAATGCAATGATTCTCATGCAATTCAACCGATCCTACCAGCGCGGACATTTTTCACAAGTTTCTGAAACATTACACAATGAGGATTAACAGAAGATTGAACCCCTTGCGTGTTCGCGTATTTATTCTGCTGCTCTTCCTGCTGGGCTGTGCGGGCACTCGCCAGACATCGACCCAGGTTCGGGGTAGTGACGTCATCGGACAGCCCGAAGTCGGGGTCATCCTGAGTCTCACAGATTTTCACTTTGACCCTTTCTACGATCCGACGCTCTTCCGGGCGCTGGTCCAGTCGCCGCCGTCGGAATGGACGCGCATCTTCGATGGTTCTCAGGTCGCGGGCTATGGTCAGTACGGCAAAGACTCGAATTACAATTTGTTCGTCTCCGTCCTGCGCCACGCGGCGTCGGCGGCGCCCAAGGCAGATTTCATTTTGCTCGCCGGCGATTGGCTGGCGCACGGTTTCAGTGATAGCTATTACCGGTACGCCGGAAACCGTGACCCGCGGGGACTTTACGAGTTCATGGACAAGACGATCGCCTTTTTAACGCAACTCATGCGCGAACAGTTTCCAAACGTCCCGATTTACCCGGCCTTGGGCAATGAGGACTCCTATTGCGGCGACTACCAGCTTCAGCCCGAAGGTGAATTTCTGCGTCGTACGGCCGACATTTGGAAGGTGCTCCTTCGCGACGGCAACAATGAGCGCGCTTTCATGCAGACATTTCCGACGGGCGGGTACTATGCGGCGTCAGTGCACGGGACGCCGAAGCATCGCGTGGTCGTCTTGAACACCGTGTTCTTCGCGGCCGACTACAAGAATCAGTGCGGCAATGCGGAAGACGATCCGGCCGGCGATCAGCTTCGTTGGCTGGCCGCGCAACTGAAGGATGCGGCGGCCAAGGGAGACAGGGTCTGGCTGCTCTACCACATTCCCTACGGTATCGACGCGTACAACACGGTCATGGGGACGGGTGGAAAGACAGTGGACAAAATCGTGACCCTTTGGCGCGCCGACTACACGGAGCAGTTTCTGGCGCTGCTCGGCCAATATCGCGAAACGATCCGATTCACCTTGGCGGGCCACACGCACATGGATTACTTTCGAATGGGACCCGACGCTGACACCGGCGGCGAGTCCTCTGCCTTTCTGCTGGTGACCCCGGGTATCAGCCCCATCTTCGGCAACAATCCAGGGCTGCACGTACTGTCTTACGACCGCAAGGTCTTCTCGCTCCTTGACTACACCGCCTATCGCTTGGACTTGGCCGCCGGGCCTTCGGTGGAGTGGAAAGAAGAATACCGCTTTTCCCGAACCTATGGCCTCTTTCCCGTGACTGCGGCGACGCTGTGGACCCTCTCCCGATCTCTCAAGGAGGATGCCCGGATCCGCGCAACTTACATCGACTATTACAACGTGGGTAATCCCGCTCTTCCTCAAATCACCGACCCAACCTGGCCACTTTACTGGTGCTCGATAGGCTATTTAACCGCGCCGGCCTTCCAAAGCTGCGTGGCAAATTTATTGAGGCCGTAAATCCAGGGACGGAGCAGCCGCCAACGGTGAATCTATTGTTGACGGTTCACTTCCTATCGTATTCCGATCATCGCCACACTGACGGGGTATGATTTTGCGAAGAGCCTACGCCGCTTCATTCTTTAATAGCGCCGAACTCAAAATCTTAACTACATAATCCTGTTGATCCGCTGTCAAACCAATCCACAGTGGCAACCGAATCAATCTTTCCCCCATCGAATCGGTAATCGAAAGGTCACCGCTCGCCTTACCATATTTCCGTCCGGCTGGAGATGAATGAAGTGGCACATAATGGAATACCGCGTCAACGCCGTTACTTTTCAAAAAATTTATCACTGCCTGGCGGTCAATGCCCGACGAGAGCAGAACATAGTACATATGTGCGTTGTGTTGACAGTCTCTTGGCACGATCGGACGGCGCAGGCTGCCCTGGCTCTCTAAGGGCTCCAAAAGATCGTGATAGCGATCCCAACTCTGCAGTCGCTTTCGAGTGATCCCGTCCGCTTCCTCAAGCTGGGCCCATAGGAAAGCGGCGCTCAATTCTCCCGGCAAGAACGACGATCCGACTTCCTGCCAACTGTATTTGTCCACTTCGCCGCGAAAGAAGCGGCTCCGGTCGGTGCCCTTCTCGCGAATGATTTCGGCGCGTAAGGCGAGTGCCGGATCGTTAACCAGCAGGCTGCCGCCTTCGCCGCAAATCACGTTCTTGGTTTCATGGAAGCTGTACGTCCCCATGTCACCGATACTCCCGAGCGCACGGTTCTTATAGGTCGACATGACGCCCTGGGCGGCGTCCTCGACAACCTTCAAACCCCGGCGCTTGGCTATCGTCAAGATCGTATCCATTTCGCAGGCCACACCCGCGTAATGCACCGGGACGATGACGCGGGTGCGCGGCGTGATCGCAGCCTCGATCAAACTCTCATCGAGATTGAGCGTGTCGGTCCGCACGTCGACAAAGACGGGAACGGCACCGCGTAGCACGAAGGCATTGGCCGTAGAGACGAAGGTATACGACGGCATGATGACTTCGTCGCCGGCCTCGATGTCCAGCAGCAGCGCAGCCATCTCGAGAGCTGCCGTGCAGGAGTGGGTCAAGAGTGCCTTGGCGCACCCGCTACGTTGTTCAAGCCAGGCATGGCAGCGTTTTGTGAAGGGCCCATCGCCGGCAAGGATGCCGTTTAAATGAGCCTCGGCGATGTAACCGGGCTCCTTGCCCGTCATATAGGGCCAGTTGAACGGGATGTTTTCCGTTTTCATATCATTGGAAACACTTTCCCAACGCGGCTCTCAGGGTCTAGCTACTTTTTCCATGGCACCAAAGCAAGGCAGAATGACAACTGACATAGCGGAAGCTTATATCACAACCCTCGAGTTGTTGTCTGCCCGTCAGGCAATAGCGGTTGGCCAAGTAAAATTCGCCGGCCGATAGGCCGCACCATACCCGACAACGATTGCGCTGCGTGCTAAATCTTTGGCGTCGGCAGACCGGCCAAAAAAAACACCGATAACGTACTAAACTTTTCTAGCTATAGTTAGTCGGGAGCCGCCTAGTGGAAAATTCACGCCCCTTTGAATCATGGCAACCTCGGCACCCACCATCTTCTCGAATAGATAGTTAAGCCAAGGAGAAATTCTAAGCTCAGCCGTGGGGTCTGCATCTTCTACGGGAGAAAGTTTTTGTACCCAACGCGAGGCGAGCATGGCCGGGAGCAAACTTGATATGAAGGATGTACTCCGTAAAATCTCAAAACCTGCGGTTTCTAACTTCCCATGAAGCTCCTTGGCCGAGTAGCGGCGCACATGGCAAGCATAGTCGTCCACGTAGCTCCACAGCCACGCGTGTTGGGGAACGGTTAACAGCACGATGCCCCGTAGCTTTAACGCATTGTGCATCTGTGCCAATACTTGCTTGTCTTCGGCGATGTGTTCCAGCACATCGAAGGCGCCAATGGCATCAAACTCATCAACGAACGGGATATTTCTTGCGTCCATTTGCATGAAATTGATCGTTGGCTTTCTGGCCGCAGCGAACGCCAGACCGGCAGTAAATATCTCACTGCCGTAGAATTGTGCGCGGGGATAAGCCTCAGCCATTCCAGACAGTACATAACCGGTACCGCAACCGATTTCGAGAAACGAAAGAAATTCCGGGCAATATTCTCCAAGGGCCCAAATGATCAAGCGGTTACGAACGCGGAACCAAAAATGCGCAGCTTCGAGACCGGCCAGGTCGGCGAAGTAGTTAGCCTTGAATCCACCGCCCTCGTGGGCCATACCCGGGGCATAGAGGGTAAAACCTCCTTGCTTGTTCGGCTCGGCACCGCAGGCTGTGCACCGAGGATTTGATAATGGATAGGCTGCGCCACAGGCGAGACATTTTTTCATTCGCTAACGGACCCGGGAGTTTTTAGGAAGCGATGGGACTTCAAAGCTATTGCAAAAAAACGCCACCGTAGACGACCGTGTGTCGCTGCAGGACGGGGCTTCCCCGATGGGAGACAAATCACTCACGGGTCAGCACTGCAATACCAAATCCAGTCTTCCCGTAGCCATTACCGTTATACAGCATCAAGCGCTCGCCCCGGTGTTCAAACACGAAGGGATACTCAATCATTTCCGAGTCCCAGCCGGATGGGGACAAGTCTATTCCGGTCTCCTTCAGGCGGAGATCCCAAGTTGCGCCGCTCCGGCTGTAGGCGTAACCGATCCGGTAGGTCGATCCCGCACCGCCGCGATAAGAAAACCACATGTGATAGCCATCATGTTGGTTCCCGATAACCGAGGGTCGCGAAAAAGCTTGAGCCGTACCAAGCCTGTATGGGATGGCTACCCCATCCCGTTGCCAACGGTGCCCGTCTTTCGAAGCGGCATGCTTGATCACGTGCAGCATATCGCCGTTACCGGCATCCCAAGTCATCGTTGAACCGTACCACATGTGATAACCACCATTTTCTTTGGGAATTACCCATGGGTACGAAAGGCTTACGGGATCAGTGACGTCCGTGGACATGAACGGTTTGTCACTGTCGATGCGGAGGGAGAAATCGTGCTGGAGCACAAGACGCCCTATATCACCTCGCCAATGACCGCCGGAAGGGCATTGCCAGCCCATAAATAAGATGTAACGGTCACCCTCTGCCTCATAGCAATTGCCGATGCTGACCCCGTGCGAGTAAAAACTGTCTTCCGGCCCATGCTCGAAAACCGGCTTGTCGTGGACGTAAACCAGCTCACGTTTTATGACATCGACATCGACAAAACCCACCGATGAGCGGTTCTGCGAATCGCGGCCGCTAAAGAAAATACGATAAATGTCGCCCTCTAGCGGGATGCCCAAAGGATTGGCGGCATGGCTCGCAAGCTTAGGATGAACAGGTTTGGGGCGGTAAAGCTGTCCGAGTTTTCTCCAACGCATCGATGATGCCCCTAGATCCTTCGTAGACGGGTACTTGGAACCTTGGCGCGCTCGGTTGCATGGCCGACATAAACGCCTTCCGGTTCAGCATCCGCCAAGAGCAGCGCGCCAGCCCCTATCACACACTTCTCGCCGACCTTGATGTGGTCGCGTAACGTCGCATTGACTCCAATGAAGCAGGATTCGTGGATTTCAACGCCACCGGAGATCACGACATGGGAGGCGATAAAGCAGTGGTCGTGAATAGTCGAATGGTGGCCAATATGATTGCCACTCCACAGTGTGACGTTGTTGCCAATGGTGGCAAATGGCTGAATCGTGTTGTCTTCGAGAATAAAGCAGTTGTCACCGATCTTGTTCGTGTTGAGGACCGTGCAATGGGAGCTGACATAGCTGGCGAGTCGGTAGCCGAGCGCCTTCGCAGCAAGGTATTTTTCCTTGCGGACTTGGTTGAGCTTGGAATAACTCAAAGCGACAAAGATTTCGTGAGTCTCTGGCGCATAATGGTCGCGGATTTCTTCAAAGGCCACAACGGGCAGCTCGCAGAACTTAGCCCTATTGAGATAAGCCGCATCGACGGTGAAAGCCACGACTTCGTAGCTCGAGTCCGCGGAAAAATAATAATGGGCCAGTTGCGCAATGTCGCCCAAACCGAATACGACCAATTTGTTTTTCATGGATGCTTTCTCACCAGGATCGTAAACTCGTACAGACCATAGTCGTGCAGCAATGCCACATGGCGCGAGTAGCGTCGCTTGCAAAGATCGAATAAAGCACAGGGATCGGCGTAATAGAGGTAGTTCCGCAGCTTGTCGGCATCCGAATAGGACGTCAGGCAGTTGAAGGCGAAACCCAGGCGACTGGTAGTATCCAGCCCCTTGAGCGTATTCTCAAGATGGTCGCGCCACTCGGCATCGTTGCGCCCGAGCCGGACGTTAAAGATGCCGCTTGCGATACCGTAGTCCGCCGTCTCGGGCGGCTCGGCGGCGATCGCAAACCGGGCGTTGGGAATATTGGCGTAGCGATTCTGCGCCGCGCGAATCATCGTGCCGGAAACGTCGACGCCATGATAGGTAAAATCCGGATAGCGCGAGCCCAGGTAGTCGAACAATGCGCCGTAGCCGCATCCCAAGTCGTTGAGCGAAAACCCCCCCGCAGGGTCGATGATTCTGGTCAGCTGTTCGAAGCGGAGCACCTGACTTTCCGCGCCATTCCAATCGACGCCTTGCGGAGTCTCCCCGTGTTCAGCCAGCTTTGCCGAATAGTAGTCGGCCACTTCCATGAGCAGGTCCGTACTTGTATTTTTCATAGGTCTTACAGTATTCAATTTGTGAATGCTATTTAGCAAAGTCCAAACTAACTGCCTGAAAGTTCTCGTTGGCCTTTGCTGGAAAACCTCTAGTGTTCTGAATCGGTCAGCACAGAATGATGTCGTCAAAGCGAACGGCCGTTAGCCCATCTGAGGCTAGGCGATTCGCCAGCTGTGCCTGTAGGCTCGGTGCCGTAGCCACCACAACAGCAGCGCCGAGCAAGCTCCGCTTCGAATCTGAATATGTAGAGACCGGTTTGTCAAACTTCCAGGCTTCGCTGATGTCGTCTACAATGAGCAGGCCAACCTGATCCCAAAGCCGCGGGGCATAAGCTCTCAATAGCGCTGCCATTTGGCCGGCGCCAAATAGCACTGTGCGCGAAGTCGGTGCAGTGCGAGACAAAAGTGTTTCTTCCATATTGCACCATGCCTTTAAATAGCCCGTGCGAGAGGCAGAAAGCGAAACTGCTTCTTCCCGAGATCCCTGCCATGCCTCCATAGTTCGCGTGCCAGAGCGTCGAAATAGGACGAACTGGAAATCACCCAGTCGCTCGACGCGATCCAAGTGCGTCGTCACCGCGAATCCTGTGGATCGAGCCGCCATAGCGAATGCGTCTGATGTGAAGGTGTGCAAATGATCGTGGAAAACCAGTTCCAGATTAGGTGGATGGGAGGCGGGGCAAACAATCGCTAACTGGCCGTCCGAAGACAAAAGACCGGCAGCGCGGGTAAAAAAAGTTGTCGGAGAACTGACATGCTCTATTACGTTAACGGCAAAAATTAGATCGAGGGGCCTGCCCGCTGCATAGGTCTCAAAAAAAACACGTTCAAAACGAATGCGTCTGTTTTGAGTGAGACCCTCAGGCAGTGCCGGATCAACTCCGAGTAGCGATGCCTCTGGCCAGCGGCCTTCCAGCTCCCTGAGCAGCGCGCCGGAGCCGCAGCCAATTTCCAGAACGGTCTTGGCTGGCGGAACGAGCTGGGTCAGGACATCCGCATAGCCTTGTGCCCGATACTGATCGGAAGACGGAGCGGCGGAAGCAAGGGCGTAATCTTCGCTATATACATTTCGAGCCCTGTCCCCAGAAAGCTGATTCACGTGGGACACGAGGCCACAGGAAAGACAAGAGGCCTTCTCCAGGGAAACCTCAAGCACTCGACCGTCGCTAACCAGCGCCCTGCCCATAAGCGGTATCGGCAGGTGCAATCGCAAACCTCCACACAAAGGACAAACGGATTTTTCCACTTCCGCAGTCGCCTTTACTCACTCGAGCCCTATTTCGGGCTGGCCAGGATGATGGATCGACTATACGCTCGCTCTAGCATCTACAAAATACTTCGTCGTCTATCTCGGCTTTTAAGGAAATCATCGATTGACCGCGGCAGACGATATCTGTAGCCGAGAAGCTCTTGAACCCGGGTATCCAACTCTTCTTCGCCCAAGAGGGCGGGTATGTCAATTAGCTGTTTTATGTGGGGGATTGTATAAACATGATTTATGGCGCGCCTGTTTGCTCCGGTGGTATTGACGCCCCCTCGATGAAAGGTCATGCCGTCCATCATGATAAATGATCCGGCTCCCGCCTCAATCTGGGCAGAATGTTTCAGGCTATATTCTCCTGAGGGAAACGATTCCTGCTTGTGGCTGGCGGGAAGCACATGCGGCGCGCCGTTGTCCTTAGTAAATTCATCAACACAGTAAAGCGCATTAATTGCTAGTGGCCGGGAGCTGACAAAGTGCTGATAGGGAAGGTCCCGATGCCACGCGCTTTGGCTATATATTTTACCCGCAGGATTGGTGATGCCATTTTGCTGGTTGAGGATGAATTTCCCAACGATGAGACGTTCAACAACAGCAAGGACATTCTTGTTGGCGGCTAGATCTATGAAGGCGCGATCAAACGCCAGCGGCAGACGAAGGGTGTGATGCTCGTCGATGCTTTCAAGATACGTCCCGCCATAAGTCTCCAGATATCGAGCCTGTAAAAAATCGAATTTCGCGGCAAGCGACCGAGTCTCATCAGCTAAAAGCCCGGAGTGAATCACTGAAAAGCCAAGATTAGCTATTTCTTCTACGGCTTTATCGATGACGTTACCCGCGGTGGTTTGTTTCAATACTCCGTAAGAAGTGACATCACCAGGAGTGTTCGAATTTATCATCATTCTCCATTCATTCGCCAAGCTTATTCAGAATATCAGTGGTCTTGTTTTCCATAGAGCTGGCGCACGATCGTGTAAGGGCGTCTTTTTGTCTCAGAGAATATTTTAGAGAGATAGATACCAACCACGCCAATAAAGGAAATGATCAAGCCGCCGAGCAGCCAGATCGAGGCCATGACGGAAGTCCAGCCGCTCAGGGGTTTGGCAAAAAACATCCAGTAACTAAGAAGATAAAGCGTGTACCCCCCCGCCAGAAGTGACATGGCCACTCCGATGTAAAAGATGCCGATCAGCGGTGCATTGCTGAATGAAGTGACGGAGTTCACAAGCAAAGAGAGTTTGCGGCTAAAGGAGTAGGTGGTTTGGCTCGTGCTGTGTTTCGTAATGGTTTGCGGGCGCTGGTCGAAACCGGTGGTATGCCACAGGCCCGCCATAAAGACCTCGCGTTCGTCATGGGTTAGCAAGGCGTCGACATAACGGCGGGTCATCAGCCTGGCGGTGACGACGTTTTCCGGGAGCGCCATGCCCGTGAGGGCCTTGAAGAAATGGTAGTACCACTGGCCGCTCCAACGCTCGAAAAGGCCGCCCTTGCGCCGGTCTTGCACACCATATACGACATCACAGCCATCCCGTGCCATCTGTTCAGAGAAACCGATCAGCCACTCGGGTTCCTCTTCGAGGTCACTATCGATTAAAAATATGCGCTTGCCCCTAGCATGCGCCAACCCAGTCATCATGGCCTTGTAATGGCCAAAGTTGCGGGAGAGATCGACAACGACTACTCGTGGGTCTGATTCTGAGACGCGCACCGCCAACTCGAGACTCCTGTCGGGCGAGCCGTCATTGACGAGGACGATTTCGTAGTCGTCGCCGGCGAGCTGACGCGCCGAAGCTCCGGCTCGACGGCAAAACTCCTCGATATAGGGCGCGGACTGGTAAAGGGTGGCGACGAATGAAAGTCTCATCGGCTACCTTACGTGCTTCATATAACGGGGTGCCTCATGACCGCAATTGAACAGCAAATCGAGGATACTGACGGCGTGGGTGAATTCACCCCATAACTGAGGGTATTCTGTATACCCGGCATAGTCGATCCAGCTGAGTTTGATGCAGCGCTCGCTAAAGCAGCGCTCTTCGACGTAATCCTTGGCGGCAGGGCCGGAGATATACTCCGTGCCCCCGGCTTGCGCGCAAAGTTCGGCCAGGCGCTCGGTCTTGCCCTCGATCAAGGTGTAGTCCCAAGAGTTGGTGATTTTCGTACGAATACCGAGGTAAGCGCACACAGTCTCGATCAAGCCGCGATTGAGCGGCGACAAATGCGTGTACTGGCGCCGGAGGTAGAGCGGCTCGAATAACGCTGCAACTTCATCGAAATGCCGTGCGCGGCGGTAGTTCTGGGTTAAAGCCTTCCAGTGTGTTTCCGCCCATTGGGTCCCATCAATCTCTGTTTCGCGTATGGTCTGGTGGTATTTGCCCTTGACCTTGACTGGAACGGTGAGCCATTGTTGCCCCTCGGGAGTCTTGATCCGATTGCGATTGCGCCAGTCGCGCCGGGTGAACTGCATGTCGTCGTAAAGAATAAACTCATCCACCGCGGCGATGATGTCGAAGTAACCTTTCCACGGAACGTAGTTGGACTGGAGGATGGCGACCTTTTTCAGATTACTTCTCGGTCTTTTTGACTTCCAAAAGACATTCCCTTTGACGTATTATTTCAGCGTCACCCGCACGAAGAATCTAGTACCTTCGCGATATCATAAACAGAGACATGGTTTGACCTAAATGATTCTGGAAAGCGGACTGAATCCGCCGTGCTGGTCATGTCATAGGCGACTAGCCATGTGATACCACGTTTGGCAAGCATGCGAAACGATTCGCAGCCGTGATTCGTTAAATCAATAGCGTTCAAGAATTCCATTCGTTCATCGGCTACCAAACCGCGCTGCGGGTCGCGCAACTTTTGCATGGGATAGCGGGCCAAATACATGGGTATGTCAGCAAGGCTGGCGAATATGGTTCCCCGATCCGCAAGAGCAGATGTGGGTTCCGTCGGAAGAAGGGCTACCACGTCCGTGGGTCGTCTCCTCGCTCGGACATACAGTGCTGCTGACACCAAGTCCTGGTCTACAGGCGTGCCATAAAAGCCTCTGCTCCATCCAAAAGTAGGGACCCGTGGCGGTGTGTAACCGATAAAGCTTATAACCACAGCGCCAAGGATGGCTGCAGGTAGGGCTAGCTTCAAGAATCGGGCGGGTCTTTTAAGACGCTCTGAACCCAGGCGGCTTATGAAAACAACAGTCCATACCAAGAACACGACGTATAAGAGTGGAAATGAACGGTGCTTGAACTCGGTAAAGTCTCCCCACGGTGTCGACGGGGTGGTCACCATCATCCCGATAAATGCCAGGATCAAGAACACCGGAAAAGTCTGGAGATAATCTAGCGCGGACCGGTTTTTAGACCAGACCGAGATTGCAGGATAAATCAAGATAAGTGACCCCAAAGCCCCAACGGGGACGAGAACGATTCCCAAGATCATAGCGAAGAATGGTGATGTATTTGTGGTCATCCATTTTGCCATATCCGAATAGCCGGTGGGGTCTTGGTTGAGGTGAGCGAAGCTCACAAAATCAGCAGCACGGGAATAATCCAGCCAGCTCTTTTTTGCAGATGGAATCATTAAAAGGACTATAATAGCCGTCGCAGTTAAGCCAATCACCATGAGAACCACACGAAGACGATATTGTTTCGACGAGTTTTCAAACACCATAGTCGTCAAAATGGCAGGCACATAAAGAAAAAACATTTGGATTCTAAAAAAAAGAACTGCGACTGTTGTTGCAATAGCCAAAAATAAAGCAGAACGACTTGCTTTTGTACGCCATAGATACAAAAGCGAGCAGGCAGTTAGAACCATACCCAGTGCGTAACCCGTTCCCGGGGAAGTCACTAAAAGCCAGTGGAAGCCAAAAAAACCATTCTTAAAGCCGTACGTAGAAGCATCGGGAAGGAAAAGCACTAGAAGAGCGCAGAGAAGTCCAGTTGTTCTTGATACGAGCAAGGTGCCCCAAACGTAAACCCCGCAAACCAAAACAAAGATGCCGTAGGGCGTAAGAAACGCTGTGGCCAAGCCCAGAGGTGGAATTTCCACGAATGCGGCGAGGATAGAACACACGCCCAAGTAGGCGTAATGGTAAAAAGGTATAGACTCACCGGCGAGAAGCATGGAGCCGCGACCGGAGGAGAAAACGCTCCCTAATTGGGAAATTTCTGTGGCATGAATATAGTAGTCTATCCAGGCGTGCAAAGCAGAAGTGGTTTTGAGCATTGGGAGAGTGCGCGCTAGATCGGCCGACCAGGAAGCCACGATGATAAATAGAACGGCGAGTATGCAGAGATCAACGATGCCGTTTTTTGCCGCGATCTCTTTCGATTTGTTCACCAACGATTTGTTAATGAAAAAAAAGTTAATGATGGCGAACGGGGCATAAATCTTGACTACTGTGAATGCCTGAGTCTGAAAAAGAAAGCCGGAGGTTGCAATCAGACTCACGACGACAGTCCCGAGTATCAATGCAAGCGGGATACGTATTGCGGTGTTAGGTAACTTAAAGAGCTTAAAGACCATTTCACCGGTTATCCACAAGACCAAGCCTACAAGAAAAATGTTCAATGCTGAACGCCAATTAATTTCCGCACCGGCAATAAAAAGTAAGTAAAGTACAAACGAGGTAAAACTCAGGGCGATAAAAACCCCTTCGAATATTTGCATTCGTGAGAGTAGTCTCGAGGCGATTAGCGATGACATGATATTCTTCTTAATAGCAGTTTAATGGGGAGTCCATAGCTGGAAACTTAAAAGCCGTTATTTGAGGAGGCGGGGTCGTCCGGATCACATCGCTGCGGGCGCCGTTATTACCAAACTTCGCGCCCGAGCAGCGAAATCAACCTAGTCGTGAAGAATGTTTCCTATGCGGGTTGCCGAGAACAGTTCTTAAAGGGAGTTGTACTAAGGCTCCAACCCTCATTTTTGGTGGAGCCCGATGAAATGCTTTCGTAGTCCAGAAAGTAACTATGGTGAATGCCGCAATGCTTTAGTCGTCCAGCTCATCGGACTCCTCCTCCTCTTCTTCCGGCCCAATGGCGAATGTATTCTTGTCGCCGGTGGGTCGGCGCTCTTCGATTTCATTCGAAGATGCGCCGTCGAGAACCTGGGCCAGATCCGCCATCACCTCAGGGGTATCCCGATAAGCTGAATGCGATTCGATCAGTGTGCTGCAATCAATTTGAAACGCGTTCTTGGGCAAACGGCCGGGTCGTTCGGCTCCCGCCAACCCCAGACGGCCATCATGATTAACCACCTGTGAAATGCCCAGAACCGGATCCTTGTAGGAAAAGTAGGAGGTCAGCCGGCTGGCTTCAGCAACGGCAAGATTCCCATCTTCTCCAGGCTCCAGAGCTTCATTGCTCACGTCCGCGGCAAAAAAAGTCATCTCATCGACGATAAAACTTCCGGGCAATGGTTCGGCAATGGCATCGATGCGCGAATAAGCGGCCAGCGCCCGAATCAACAGATAGGCACCCAGACTGTGCGTGTTGACGTGGAATTTATGCTCTCCCAGCAACGGGCGGTACGCTAGAAGAAAATTAAGAAATGCAAACGAGGCGTACTCGACCTGCTCTATGTCGCCGAAGTACTGGAACCATTCCCCATAGCTCGGCCAGGTGAACCCGATGACGTTCCCCTTGAACCCGGCCCGGTGAACTTTCTTATCGAAACCAAGATAGGCGGCCGTCACCTCTTTAAAGTCGTTATTGAATCCATGAATCAGGAGCAACGTGTCTTTGTTCGTTGGGATATCCTCGAGCGTTTTCTGTTGCGCGTCCTTCCCGTCGGATGCCTTAGAAATCTCGTACACGGCGTAGTCGCCCTTCGGCATTCTTCCGTGTCCGAAGGTTTTATCAGGATTGCGTTTACGTGTATTGATCAGAAACATGGAACCTCCCGCTCAATTATTCTCGGATGAGAACAGACGGAACTTGTGCGATTGCCCGAGTGACTCTCGGAAGACCCCGGACTATTTGAGCTGGTAACTGGCCGGCATCGGTATGCGAAGGATATTTATCCCTTCGGTCTCTTCGATGTAGCGGATGAAACGGTACTTGTTCTCCAGCTCGTCGTAGCGGAGCGGCGGCGCCTCGGCCCTGCCGGCTTCGATAAGGGCGCAGATGAAATGCGGGCCGTCGTGGCTCAAGGCGCGGCTGACCGCCGTTTTCAACTCGTCGACGGTGGAGACCGAGGTGGAGCTTTGAATGCCTGCGTTGCGCGCGACGCCGGCGAAATCGATGTTTCCGGCCGTGGAGACCGTGGGCTCGCCGCCGGACGACTCGTATTGTTTGTTGTCCCAACAGATGTGGATCAGATTCTTCGGGCGATGCAAGCCGATGGTCGCCAGCGATCCCATATTCATCCACAGGGCGCCGTCGCCGTCGAAGACGAAGACTTTCCGTTTGGGCAGCGAGAGCGCGAGTCCCAGGCCGATGGAAGAGCAAAGCCCGAGAGTCTTCACCTGGATATTGCCGTCACTGGGTCGCACGGCGTTCCACTCGGCGGTGGCGCCCCCGGCGGTAGTGACAAATAGCTCGTCTTTGACCAGAGCCGCGATCGCCTGCAGACATTCGAAGCGTTTCATAACAATCGGTTCTTACAACACGGCCCGGGTCAGCAACAAAGCCACCGGTCGTTTGGAGCTCGCCGCGGCCATCACCGCCCCGGCGATATCTTGCTTCACCTTGGCCGGGTCGCGCATCACCGTGTACTTGATGCCCAATCCCTGCAGCACGGGCTCGGTGGCCAGGCCCACCATATGGAAGGCGTTGTCGCCCATATCACCTGCGTAGTAGACGAGCAGCAAGATCGGGATGCCGAACTGAAGCGCCGTGGTGGTGAGACCGTTGCAGCTGTTCAGCAAGCCGCCGTTTTGCATCAACATCGCCGGTTGCTTTCCGGCCAGGTGCGCGCCGGTGCAAACGCCGATGCCTTCCTCTTCACGTCCGACCGGCACATGCGCTATCTCCTTATCTTCGCATAGGAGATTGATGAGCTGAAGCATATTGATGTCAGGAACGCTCGCTATCAGATTGATGCCTGCCGCTTTGAGTCCGGCGAGAATTTGTCTCGCCCCTTCGGTGGTGCCCATATTGATGACGCCTCAGGTTTCCAATGCCGCAGTAAAGTGTTCTTCTTCGCTTGAGCGATCGTGTCACAATTCGGCAGATGATCAGGTTGCCATCCCGAACGAACGCGAGGGGTCTTCTACGATTCCGCGCTGCCCTCAAACGATTAACTGGTTTCCTTCTAGAAGATTCTCACCGACGCTGTCAAGCTGCTAGGGCAAATGGTTTGACACTTAACAGTTGATTCTGTTAGCAGAGAGCGACAGACCGCCGGAAGGGAAGGGAGCTATGAGAATTTTCAAGAGGGTTCAAAGCCGAGTCTGCTACTTGCTTCTCACTCTCACTTTGGTTTGTTCGCCGGCGCTACAGGCGGCCGATTACCCAACCAAGACCGTTCAAATCATCAATCCGTTTCCGCCGGGCGCGGTCACGGACATCGTCGCGCGCCTCATTAGTCCGAAAATGTCCGCGCTTTTGGGCCAGCCGGTGGTGATTGTTAATAAACCCGGAGGGGGCGGAGCGGTGGGCATCCAGGCAGCGAAGGATGCGGCTCCGGACGGCTATACGATCCTCGTAACACCCCCACCCATCCTACTGATCCCGCTCGTAAGTAAAAGCAGCGGTTTCACTTTGAAGGACTTTACCCCTCTCGGCCTCGCGACCAGCAGTCCCAACACCACGGTGGTTAGAAAAGAGTCAACCTGGAAAACCCTGGAGGAATTGATCGCGGAGGCGAAAAAGAATCCTGGCCAGCTTACCTACGGTTCCGCCGGGCCGGGGACGACGCCTCACTTCATCGGTGAGCTGGTCAAGTTGAAAACCGGCGTGGATTTGACGCACGTCCCGCTGGGATCCGAATCGGCAGCGGCAACGGCGCTTTTAGGCGGTCACGTCAATGTCAGCTTCCTCACTTTGGGCACGACTCAAAGCCACCTCGAAGCCGGTACGTTAAGAGCGCTTGCGGTGGCTTCCAACCGCCGGCTGAAGGATTTTCCAAACGTCCCGACCACTGTGGAAAAAGGGTTCCCGGAACTGAATCTCAAAATCTGGGTTGGATTCTTTGCTCCGGTGAAGACTCCGGCGCCCATTGTCAAAAGACTGGCGGAAGTCATCAATGAGAGTTTGAAAGACGCTGAAACCGTCGCCAGGATCGAGAAGAGCCAGGCACTGGTGGAAAATCTCGGCCCTGAGGAAACCGCAAAATTTCTTGCCGCCGAGGAACGCAAGTGGTCCGAGGTGGCGCGAGTGGCCAAGATCGGCCAGTAGGTTAAGGTGTTCGCCCTTCGACAAAGCTCAGGACGAACGGAGATCTCATCCTATCTCCATAGTAAGCCGTTGACTTAACTCACGACAGCCTCATTGACTGTTCGTGGCGGGCTGCCGACATTCGCTATGAGACGATCCGACATCGCCGTTAGTTTGTTCCTGATCGGACTTGCCGGCTTTATTCTGCTACAAACCCAAGGCCTCACATTCGGCAACATCAGGACGCCGCAAACTGGATTCTTCCCGTTTCTTTTAGCCTGCCTTTTGATCGTTTTGTCTATCATTCTGTTGGTGCAGGCGCTTCGTCAGTCCGCCACCGGCCCGAGCCTTCGGCAGATCGGCGCGAAAGGCTGGCAGCGAATCGGCACTATCTTTCTTGTGCTTGTCGGTTTTGCTTTGGCGCTCGAGAGCGCCGGTTACCTGATCAGCTCATTTCTGTTGATGGTTGTGCTTCTTCGCGTTATCGAACCGCAGAAGTGGGGGCTGGTTATATTGCTGGCTGGCGCAACCGCACTGGCTACGTACTTGATTTTTGCCAGGCTCCTCAATGTTCCTCTGCCTCAGGGATTCCTCCCATTTTGCTGAACCGGACTGCTATGCTTGGTTGCGCTCGATGGCCTGACCATGTGTCAGCGGGCCTGCTCTCCAAAATCTTTTTGAGCAGGTCGCGCATAGGGTGCAACCTGAAAGGGATCTAAGGTGGATCTCTTCGCCAACGTGGCTCTCGGATTCTCCGTCGCGTTCACGCCATCAAATCTAATGTTCTGTTTTCTTGGCGCCCTTGTCGGGACCCTCGTCGGCGTCTTGCCGGGGTTGGGTCCGGTGGGCGCTGTCGCATTTCTGCTGTCGTTGACCTTCAAGATGGAGCCCGCCAGCGCGATCATCATGCTCGCGGGAATTTATTATGGGGCGATGTATGGCGGCTCCACGACGTCGATTCTGGTCAACATTCCCGGTGAGACCGCTTCGGTGGTCACTTGTCTCGACGGCTATCGAATGGCGCGACAAGGACGAGCCGGGGTCGCCCTGGGGATCGCCGCCTTCGCTTCGTTCATCGCTGGTACCATCGGCGTGATCGGTCTCATGTGTTTGGCGCCGCTGCTGGGAAGGGTGGCACTGAGCTTCGGTCCGCCGGAATATTTCGCTTTGACCCTCACGGGCTTGACCCTGGTCTCCTATCTGTCTCAAGGCTCCATGATCAAGGCGCTGATCATGGCGGTTTTGGGACTGCTGGCAGGCACGATGGGAATGGACCCGATCTCGGGTGAAGAGCGCTTCACTTTCGGCAGCCTGACTTTGAGAGATGGCTTGGGACTTGTGCCGGTGGCCATCGGTCTGTTCGGAATTGCCGAAGTATTGGACAATCTAGTTGGTACCGCCGGACAGACGGTTTACGAGACCAAGATCAAAGGACTCCTGCCTAACCTCAAAGACTGGAAGGACAGCTTGTGGCCCATTCTGCGCGGCTCCGGCCTCGGCCTTTGCCTCGGTATCTTGCCGGGACCGGGACCCGTCATCGCGTCCTTTGTCTCCTACGCGATGGAAAAGCGTGTTTCCCGTTACCCGGAGAGATTCGGCACCGGCGTCATCGAAGGCGTGGCGGGACCCGAGGCCGCCAACAATGCCGCCAGCGCCGCATCTTTCATCCCGTTGCTTTCCCTTGGCATCCCCACCAGCGCCATCATGGCGCTTTTCATGGGGGCACTGATGATCCACGGCATCCAACCCGGCCCGCTATTCATCGGCAAGTATCCGGAACTTTTCTGGGGCGTCATCGCCAGCATGTATGTGGGCAACGCCATGCTGCTGGTGCTGAATCTTCCTCTCATCGGTATCTGGATAAGAGTGCTCAAGATTCGTTACGCGATCCTGTTTCCGCTGATTTTGCTCTTCTGCCTGATCGGCGTCTATAGTTTGAACGCGAATGCGGCGGAGATCATCATCACGTTGGTCTTTGGCATCCTGGGCTTTCTGATGCGCAGGGCCGGCTTTGAAGGGGCGCCGTTTATACTCGCCATGGTCCTCGGTCTGATCATGGAGACGTCGTTGCGCCAGTCACTGCTGATCTCCCGCGGCAGCTTCAACATTTTTTTCACCCGGCCGATTTGCCTGGCTCTGATAATTCTCACCGTGATTTTCCTGGTTTCGTCGTTTATCACCCGAAGGCGAACCTCGAGCCCAGTTTAGTTTCCCAGCCCAGGGTAGTGCGTGGAATCCGTGGGACCGGTGGTTTATTGCCGGGGCAGATTGAGGTCGCGGCGGGCCTTTTCGAGAAAACTATAATCGACGACCTGGGCGACCGTGAAGGGTTGGGAAACTTTTGAGTCTTCCCGCACCAGATCAATCATCAATTGCATCCCCTCAGGCTTGGCTGACAGGTCGCGGGTCACGCCGCGGTCAAGCTGCTTGAGCATTTCCCCTGCGAGCCGTCTATCGGTGAGCTTCCATTGTTTGAGAATGACGTTAATGACTTCATCGCGATTACGACTGTCCAGACTGAAAATGAGTCCTCGAAGCGTTGCCCGCACCATGCCGTAGACTTCCTGCGGGCTTTCCTGGATCTTTTTCGCCGAAGCGCCGAAACCGTTTTGGGGAAAATTGACGATGTCGCCGACAAACAGCAGCTCGTTATAGCCCTTGTCAATGGCGATAATGTTCTCCGGCACACCGAGGAGCGCGGCGTCCACAGCGCCGGACTCAAGCGCGGCAACCCGGTTTCCGCGGAGAGGAACCACGGCCACGTCGCGGCCCGGCTCGAGACCGAAGTGTTTGAGCGCCAGGTCCGCCATCAAACTGGCGGTGCCGCCGGGGGTGCTGCCGCCGATCTTTTTCCCTTTGAGCTCCCGCGGCGAGCGGATATCTTTCCTGGCGACAAAAGACTGCAGCGGTCGGTCCACAGCGCAAGCCAATATTTTGGCGGGGACGCCACGGACGATGGTCTGGATAATGCCGTTTACGGCCGCGCTGTAATCAATATCGCCCCGCGCGAAAGCGGCATTGACCGCTTGGGTGGACATGAAAATCGTCTCCAGGTCGATCCCCTGTTCGCGGTAGAAACCTTTGTGATCGGCGACATGAAAAGGCAGAAAGCCGATGTTGGTAGACTGGATGCCCATTCTGACCTTTCGACCGGCGGTCTGCGCATGGACATCTTTACCCGAGACAAGAATGATCAGGATCAAAAGCCACAAAGCTCGCATAATCATCCTTTCCGCCGCTACTTTTTATTCAGCTTCAAGCGTTCGACCGCCTTTTGCACGAAGGATGGGTCAAGAAAAGGCTTGGCATCGTGATTCTTGATTCCCTGGGGATTGAAGCGCTCGTGAAAGCCGGTGATCATACTTTCGATGCCGGATTCCCAGGGCACGGGCACGCCGCCGATGGCATCATATTGCTTCGCATAAGAATCGTAGGTCCGCTCGAGCAGCGCCGGATCTGTTTGGCGGGTCAACTCGACGATCGCCTTGTACGCCGTCTGCTTATTCGTGCGAAAAATATGCATGCCTTCGATGACAGCGGTCATATAGTCTTCGACTACCTTGCGGTTCTTGTCCCGGAAAGTCCGGGTGATGGTATGAGGCACACCCGCGTAGGGCATCTTGAAGTCGAGAAAATTGGCGAGCTCGCGGTAACCGGCTTTTTCGAGATCGTATTCGTTGGGAGGATTTACGGCGACACCGTCGATGAGTCCTTGCTTCATGGCGGCGGCCCGGCTGGGTACGCCGCCGGCGAGATAGACGAGCTGCACATCCTTGCCGGGGGTCAACCCGAGCTTTTCGAGATACAGGATAGTGGCGTATTCATCGAGGCCCGCTCTACCTGCGCCGATCTTCTTGCCTTTCAAATCAGCAGGGGTCTGGATGGAAGTGTTGACCATCATCCGCAGCGGCACATAGCGGGTCTCGGTGGCGATGACGGTCAGATCGAATCCACCCGTGGCAATGGCCCGCGACACGGCGGTGCCGCCGCCGTAGAGCACTTGAATGTTGCCGCTCGCCAAAGCCGGCATATAAGTCGAGGCACCCTGCATAAGCACCATCTCGACGTCGAGATTGTATTTGGCAAAGATCCCCTCGCGCCGGGCGATCCAGCCGGGACAGAAAGTAGCGGCGGGGGACGCGTAAGCGACGACGAGTTTGGTGGTCTGTCCGTGTGCTATTTCAAAACTGCCGAGGAGCATAACTGAGACGACACCTATCAAGGTCTGTTTAAGCATGCGGTTACCCTTGGGGATGAGTTGTTTCCTTCTAAAAGAACTACTTATTATAAACAGGCGCACTCGATAGGCCCATTGTAGTAGTCCAACGTGGGAGAAAATGCCAGTTCCCGCTCTGGCGATCTTATTAAGAGTTTCATTGGTCAGTAGACACACGACCCTAGTAAATTAATTTTCGCTTCAGCCGCTGCTGCTAGTTTTCTTGGCGATCGTGGTTAGGTTGTCCATAGTTTTGTTCGCCCAGGGCGCGAACATCATTGACGACATAGACGGTAAGGGCTTCGCGGCGGTTTCTCACCGAAAGCTCATGGCGGGGAAACGATTCAACATTCAGCTCGGCGTGTTGCGCCACTTGCTCCGAAATCACCAGTTGGCAGCCGTATTCTTTGGTGAGGTCTTGAAGGCGGCTGGCCACGTTTACGGTATCGCCGATTGCGGTGAGGCTGACGGCTGAACCGTAGCCCATGCGCCCGACGACCGCCGGTCCACTATGGATTCCGACACCGATTTTTAGCGGCTCTGCCAGCTCGGCAGCCAGCAAGTGGCTGAGGTGGTTGACTCCATTGATTATCTCATGGGCTGCATTGAGCGCGCGACGGCAGCCATCTTCAGGATCCGTCTCGATTCCGAAAAGCGCCATCACGCCGTCGCCGACGAACTTATCGACGACACCTCCGGCGCCGCTCACAGCTTCGCCGGCGGTCTTGAAGTAGCTGTTCAAGATGAAGACGAGATCATAGGGCAGTTTGTGCTCCGCCATCCCGGTAAACGAGCGAAGGTCCGCGAACAACACAACGATGTTGCGCTCCTCACCGGCGAGGTAGGAGGGCTGCGTAAAGCCATGGTGGGCTTGAACCCCTGCCGGCACCAGTGGGGTAATCGACAGATTGGCTGCCGGCCGCAACTGGCAGGCGAGGCGCACATTGGGAGGCGCTCCGACGCGCTGCAGGACGCGAACCTCGGGGAGTTTCGCCGGTGGCAGAGAGTCCCATCCACTGACAACACGAACGCGGCAGGTCGAGCAGCGGCCGCGGCCGCCGCAAACCGAGGTGTGTGGCATTCCGGCGAAACGGCTGGCTTCGAGCACGGTGAGGCCGCGGGGAATCGCAATTTCCACGCCGCCCGGATAGGTGATGCGGATGCGGCTTTGTCTTTGAATCGCGTAGCGAATAGCTCGGGCGAGCAGCACCAGGCCGAGAATCGCCAGGTAACCTTGCTGCATCCAAGTCGGTATATCGGCCAAGAGCTCGCGATCTTGTCCTGCGGGCACGTTGGTTTGACGCAGTGTTCGGTCGAACCAATCGGGTTGTCGCGCCATGAGGTCCGAGATCTCGCGGCCGGCTGCTGCAAAGCCGAGCAGCGCGAGCACCGGAAGCAACAAGGCGACGCTGAAAAAAATCGGTGCGAGCCGCGGATACCACGGGCGCAGCCGTAGCCAAAAATGAAAGCCGATGCAGCCATGAACCCAGGCAACCACGACCAGGATCGCTTGCCGTACGCCCTTGAGCGGCGTGACGTTCCAAAGTGAAAGAACGCTGAGCGCGTAAGTGTCGTCCACGTTGAAGAACTCGTGTGCTACACGCGTGCCGGCGATGTGGGCAGCAAGAAACAGCGGAATGGTCAGGCCGAGGACAAGTTGAAGCGCTTCCCAGAGAGGCATGCGCAAATGGCGGCGTCGATAGAGTGAATAAAAGGCCAGCGCGATATGGATCACCAGGGCGCTGTAGAGCACGGCGGTGGCCAACGGGCTACGCCACAGGGCTAAAAACCAGAGACGGCCGGCTTCCATGGCGTCGAGGGAGATCAATCCCAAGGCATGGTTCATGAAATGGGTCGCGAGATAAGTCAGCAATACCAGACCCGAGATCAGGCGTGCGCGTCGAGCGATCATGGCAGTGGGCTCAATCTACTACGACCTGGCGTGTGCAGTCCATGCTTGATAATGGGCTGTTTCGAGTTCCAGGTTTCGGGTTCCGAGTTAAGAAGAGTCTTGGGTTTTTTGTTCTCCTGTTGACTACGAGTACCGGCTTGTCTTAGTTCTATTGAAGCGAAGGTATTTATGAATTTCCATACAGTAAACGACCCATGTAAAGCGAGAGAGGGGATTTAACCATGAGAGACGGATTCAAAGTCATCGATGCAGATCGGCACGTGCTGGAGCCGTCCGATCTTTTCGCCAACTATTTGCCGGCGAAGTTTCGCGACCGGGTGCGCATCGAAGGACCCAACCAGACGCTTCGTTCGGTCGACGGAGAAGCGATTTCCGATGCCGACAAGATGCGCGCGATTACCAAGCAGGAAGACTACGGGTTTACTTTCGCGGCGTCGAAGAGCTGGCGCGAGACCTTCGCGGATGCGCTCGCGGCCAAATTCGATGCGGCATCGAACGTGCGCGACATGGAACGCGAAGGCGTCGACGTCAGCGTGCTCTTTCCAACCCTTGGGCTCTACATCATGTGGCGCAGCAACCTCGACCCGGAGCTGAGCGCTGCCATTTGCCGCGCCTACAACACCTGGCTCGCGGATTACTGCAGCTACGACCGAAAACGGCTTTACGGCGTGGCGCTCATCCCGCTGCAGGACCCGCAACGGGCAGTAGAGGAGTTGAAGCACGCCAAAGAAAAGCTCGGATTGGTGGGCATCTTCTGGCGGCCCAATAAGCTCTGTGACCGCACACTCGCCAGCCCTGACTATTTTCCCATCTATGAGGTCGCCGCGGACTTGGGCGTGCCGCTCTGCATTCACGAGGGGGCGCGCACCGTGCTCGAACAGGCCGGCGCGGATCGTTACAGCGAATTCGGCCGGCATATTGCCTGCCATCCGCTGGAACAGATGCTCGCCTGTCTCAACTTTTGCGCCGACGGCGTGCTTGAGAAATTTCCCAAGCTGAAAGTGGCCCACCTCGAATCCGGCTGCGGCTGGGTGCCGTTCTGGCTCGAGCGCATGGACGAACACTGGGAACACGAGGGGCATGGTCAGGCGAAGATTACAAAAGAAAAGCCGAGCTATTATTTCAAACGGCAATGCTGGGCCAGTTGCGAGGCGGGGGAAGAGCTGGCGCCGGTTTTTATCGAACACGTGGGAGAAGACTATTTGACCATTGCGACGGATTATCCCCATAGCGACTGCATCGGTAAGTTTCCCGATCGCACAGTGGGCGACCTGACCGCCAATAAGCGTATTTCAACGGAGGCACGGCAAAAGATTCTATGGAACAATCCCGTGCGGCTGTACGAATTGAATGTGAATTAGGGCATCATAAACTCATCATGATGATTTTTTCGAAGTTGTCACCCCCGAATGTCTTAATCGGGGGTCCAGTCAGAGTTTCGCCTGGATTCCCGCTAAAGGCATGCGGGAATGACGGACTTGGTATTGGTAAGGATTAAAATTCTACGCAGCGAGCTACGGGAATCGAACCCACTGAGATTGAATCGGAATCGGTAGGGGCGGGTTTCAAACCTGCCCCTACTTCCGTTTGTCCTGAGCCCAATCGAACCACTCCGTAAACGGATTTGCCCGCGATTGCCTATTGCCTATTGCCTGACTTAAAGGGCCTTGCCGGAATAGCGGGATTGATCTATGTAAGAGACAGAGGCGCGACAATTCTAAGCGAAACCAAAGACGCGGAACCAGAGGAGGATTAAACCATGAAAGACGGATTTAAAGTTATCGACGCCGATCGCCACATCTTGGAGCCATCGGATCTCTATCAGAAATACTTGCCCGAAAAGTTCAAAAACCGGGTGCATCTCGCCGGGCCCAATCAAACCGTTCGCGAAGTGGATGGAAAGCCGGTTTCCGATTCGGCGCTAAGACCGGGCCGGACCATGGAAGATTACGGCTACATCTTTTCGTCGTCGAAGCGATGGCGCGAGTGTTTCGCCGACGCCTATGCGAACAAGTTCGACCCGGCGTCGAACATTCGCGACATGGAGCGCGAAGGCATCGATGTGAGCGTGCTGTTTCCGACCATCGGTTTATACATTATGTGGCGCGATGACATCGATCCGGAGCTCAGCGCCGCCATCTGCCGGGCCTACAACACCTGGTTGGCGGAATACTGCGACTACGATCGCAAGCGGCTTTACGGCGTCATGCTGATTCCGTTGCAGGATCCGGCCCGCGCCGTGGAAGAACTCAAGTATGCGCGGGAGAAATTGGGTTTGGTGGGCATCTTCTGGCGGCCCAACAAATTCTGTGGCCGGACGTTTGCGAGCCCGGACTATTATCCAATCTACGAGGCCGCGTCGGATTTGGGCGTAACCGTCTGCGTTCACGAAGGCGCCCGCACCGTGCTGCCCCAGGCCGGTGGGGATCGTTACAGCGAATTCGGCCGTCATATCGCTTGCCACCCGCTGGAACAGATGCTCGCCTGTCTCAACTTCTGCGCCGACGGCGTCCTGGAAAAGTTTCCCAAGCTCAAAGTTGCCCACCTTGAGTCCGGCTGTGGTTGGGTGCCGTTCTGGCTGGAGCGGATGGACGAGCACTGGGAGCATGAGTCTCACGGCTCCGCCAAGCTCACGAAGGAGAAGCCCAGCACTTATTTTAAACGCAATTGTTGGGTCAGCTGCGAGGCCGGCGAGGAGCTAGCGCCGGTGTTTATCGAACACGTCGGCGACGATTACTTGATGATCGCGACGGATTACCCGCACAGCGACGCCATCGACAAGTTCCCGGACAAGACGGTGGGAGCAATCAGCAGCAACCATAAGATCTCCGCGGAATCGCGGCGGAAGATTCTCTGGGACAATCCGACCAAGACCTTTGGATTGGGGGCGTAGGAAAGCAATGGCTAAATTTCGCGTCAAATACTTTGGCAGTAACGATGTGCCGGTCCATTTAATCAAGCCGATCCTCGATGAGATCGACGCCGAGCTGGTGTTGGCGCGGCCCACCAACGACGCGGAGGTCATTGAAATGGGTCGTGACGCGGACGGGATCATCATGCACGGCTCGGTACCCTTCACCAAAGACATCATCTCGCAGCTCAAGAAAACCAAGGTCGTTTGCCGCACCGGGGTCGGTGTCGACCGGATGGATCTCGCGGCCGCCGAGGAGTTCGGAATAAAGGTCTGCAACGCGGCCGGCTGCAACTCCATCGAAGTCTCGGAGCAGGCCATCGGCTTGCTAATCGCCATCTCGCGCAAGCTTATGCGCATGAACCAATATGTGCGCGACGGCAAATGGCGCCGCCACACGGCGGAGCTGCACGCCTACCGCGGCCGCGTCTACCGTATCACGGG
>DAIRFP010000208.1:0-497 GCA_036794995.1 Thermodesulfobacteriota bacterium
GACCAAGTCCGGAGGACCGCCGTACGTCGTCACAGTTTCCATGCCCGGGTACGCCTCATTGTTTCCCATCATCGTGGAGACGGCAGCGGGAGTTCATACGATCGAGCGGCAGTATATTCGAGCGGCGCAGAATTTCGGCGTATCGGGTCTCACGCTCTTTCGCCAGGTTGTGATTCCCGCAACCTTGCCCCATATCATCACCGGGATGAGAATCAGTCTCGGCGTCGCCTGGCTGGTGGTGGTCGCCGCCGAAATGATCGCTTTAAGGTCCGGCCTGGGATATCTAATCATCGACTCCCGGAACGCGGGTAATCGTTACGATCTCGTAGTGGCGGGAATGGTGATTATCGGGGTGACGGGCCTCTTGCTCGACAACCTGATGCGGCAGCTTGAGAAAATCAAGGAGGTACGTTGGCGCTATGCCCGCTAAAATTATTGTAAGAGACATCTGGAAATCTTATGCCACGGACAAAGGCTCCCTCACCGTGTTGGGAGGC
>DAIRFP010000208.1:559-8977 GCA_036794995.1 Thermodesulfobacteriota bacterium
GGACTTTAACGTGGCGGAGGGGGAGTTCGTTGTGGTTGTGGGGCCGTCGGGTTGCGGCAAGACGACTCTTTTGAACAACATTGCAGGGTTCGAAAAGCCGGATCGCGGCGAGGTCATTGTAAACGGCAATCCTGTAACCGGTCCGAGCCGCCAGGGAATCGTAATCTCCCAACTCGGCTCGGTGTTTCCGTGGCTTACGGTACAGCAAAATCTGATGTTCGGGCTTAAGGGAATGCCCAAGGACGAGACGAGGCGCATGGCCCAACACTACATCGACCTCGTGGGCCTCAAAGGGTTCGAACAGTCGTTTCCCTATCAGATCTCCGGCGGCATGCTGAAGCGGGTGGAAGTGGCCCGGGCGCTGGCCGTGAGGTCGGAGATTATCTACATGGACGAGCCGTTGGCAGCCCTGGATGCGCTGACCAGGTTCCGCATGCGGATCGAGTTGCTGCAAATCCTTTCCAAGGAACGCCACACTTGCTTGCTGGTGACGCACGACGTCGAGGAGGCTCTTCACCTGGCTGATCGGATCTTTGTTCTTTCCCCCCGGCCGACGAAGGTTGACTCGATCGTGGAGGTGCAAATGCCTCACCCCCGCAGACTCACGAGCCCTGAGCTGCTGCAACTCAAAGAGAAGATCTTGCGACAGCTCGGCGTCGATACGGAAAGTTCCGTCGTAGTGAATGAATCCGCTCCCGAGGTTTCGCGGAGCGCCAGCAAAAGAAAGGACCAGAGAACGGATGCTCTTATCATTGGCGGCGGGCCCGGAGGAGCGGCCAGCGGTATGTTCCTTGCCCGTCAGGGCATTCAACCTGTGATTGTCGAAAAGGGGACCTTCCCCCGCTATCACGTCGGCGAATCCATGTCCGGGGAATGTGGCGCGATCGTTAGAATGCTGGGACTCCAGCCCGAAATGCTCCGGCACCGTTTCCCTCTCAAGCGCGGCCTCGCCGTCTACGGCAATGAGGAGAATAACTCCTGGTTCATTCCGGTCACGGCGCGCGACGAAAATTGGAAGATGTTCGAATGCGAAACGTGGCAGGTACGGCGCAGCGACTTTGACAAAATGATATTGGACGAAGCGGTCGCCCGCGGCGCCACACTCATTCACGGTCAAGCGACCAAACCGCTGTTGAACGACGACGGCTCAGTGCGAGGCGCTCAGATCCGTATGGCGGACGGCACGAACCAAGAGATTGAGTCGGAGATCTTGCTTGACTGCTCCGGTCAGGCCAGTTTCTTGGCCAATGCCCGTGTCACGGGGCCCAAATACGTCGGCAGCTACGACAAACAGATCGCGATCTTTTCGCAAGTGGCCGGCGCCTTACGCGGTGAAGGTAAGCACCGGGATGATACCTTGATCTTCTATAAAGAAAAGTATACTTGGTCGTGGTTCATCCCTCTCGACGAAGAAGTAGTGAGCGTAGGAGTCGTGATTCCCGTTGCTTATTTCTTAGAGAAGAAGGAAAGCAAGCGGGATTTCTTGATCCGGGAATTGCATGAGCTCCATCCCGAACTTATGCGGCGCATTCCGGAGGCCAAGCTGGTCGAAGATGTGCGCGTGATTCCCAATTACTCGTACCAAGTGAGACGATTTTGTGGCAAGGGATTCATCTGCATCGGCGACGCCCACCGTTTTATCGACCCCATCTTCTCGTTCGGACTTGTAGTTGCATTGAGAGAAGCTCACTTTGCCGCGCCGCTGGTGAAAGCCTACCTCGAAGGGTCCCGGCGCGATGATCCGAACCCCTTTGCCTACTATCAGTTATCGTGCGAAAAGGGCATCGACGTCCTGGAAGACCTCATCGACGCTTTTTGGGAGAATCCGGCGGCTTTTTCTGCTTTGGTGGGATCAGACGACGGGGAATACATGGCGGATATTTTCGCCGGACGCGTTTATGAGAGACAGCCCTCACCCGCTGCCGTGGCTTGCCGTCGCATGCTCCAGCGCGAGCGATCCTACGAGGAAGATCACTATTCGGTCCCGATTGGCTCCCGTTACCATCCCGAACATGCGTCAATCTGGACGGCAAATTCACCCATTCCCAGCACGGAAGAATGGATGCGATCTCGTTAAGTCTAAGCTCCATCGAAGAAAGAGATGATGGCGAGAGTGGGTTGAGTTCCGGTCTGTCATGGGTATCAGCAGCGATGCTGTCGACGTCGGCCTGATCAAGAGTTGTCCCGTCCCGGAGGCAACACAGAATAGTAGTAAGGGTTCAAATGGGAAAAAACACGCGCGTACTTGTCATAGGGCTTGACTCAGCGGCGCCCAGGTTGGTTTTTGACCAATGGGTCGATAGTCTTCCCAACATTAAGAAGCTCATGCAGGAGGGAATTTATGGAGAACTCAAAAGTTCGGACCCGCCGATCACAGTTCCAGCCTGGATGTCCATGATGACGAGCAAGGACGCGGGAGAATTAGGAATCTACGGATTTCGTAACAGATCGAACTATTCCTATGACGGCCTGGCCATCGCCAACTCGCGTTCTGTCCGAGAGGCGACGGTTTGGGACATCCTTGGAAGACTCGGCAAAAAGTCTGGCCTGATCGGTGTTCCTCCCTCTTATCCCCCCAAGCCGATCAACGGATACATGATCGGATGTTTCCTTACCCCTAGCAGCGACAGCCAATATACTTATCCCGCCGAACTCAAACAGGAGATCGAGCGCTTGGTGGGTCGCTATCTCGTCGACGTCGAGAATTTCCGAAGTGACAACAAGGACGACATCCTCAGACAGATTTACGAAATGACCCAAAAACGGTTCGCTTTGGCTCGGAACTTCGTCGTCAATAAGCCATGGGACTTTTTCATGATGGTCGAGATGGGAACCGATCGAATTCACCATGGATTTTGGAAATACCACGATCCTTCCCATCCCAAATACCAAGCAGGATCAAAGTACGAGCGGGCGATTCATGAATACTACCGCTATTTGGACGAGGAGATTGGAGCGCTGCTTGCTTTGGTCGACGACGACACTGTGGTCCTCGTCGTGTCAGATCACGGCGCCAAGAAAATGGACGGCGGCATCTGTTTCAACGAATGGTTGATACGAGAGGGGTATCTGACTCTGCAAGAGTATCCTAAGGAGGTAATCCCTTTCGCCAAGGCCAAGGTCGACTGGACCAGGACCACGGCCTGGGGCGAAGGGGGTTACTATGGGCGACTTTTCCTCAATGTAAAAGGAAGAGAACCTCAGGGGGTTATTGATCCCAAGGATTACGGGCGTATCCGTGATGAGCTTACTGCTAAGATCGAGGCGATTACGGACGAGCAGGGCCGACCCCTTGGAACAAAGGTCATCAAACCCCAAGAGATCTATCGGAGCTGCCAGAATATTGCTCCGGATCTAATCATCTATTTTGGCGATCTCTTTTGGCGGTCCGTGGGCAGCCTTGGTTTTAACACCATCTACACTTATGAAAACGATACCGGCCCAGACGACGCCAACCACGACTACCATGGGATTTTTATCATGGTTGATCCCAAAAGTCGCGCGCGTGGAAAGCGGACCGGTCTTCACCTTATGGACGTAGCGCCAACCGTGCTTGAAAAGTTCGGTGTGGAAGCGCCCAAAGACATGCAGGGAAAGACTATTCTTTAGCAGCAGCCGAACGTTTTTCTCCGCCTCCGCGGTATCTTTGCCGTTTACCCCAGAGAAAAGCTCTCGGGTCAATTAAACCTCCCGCCCCAAATTTTCCTCGGTCCCTTCCCTCCTTTCTCCCTGTCGATCCTCCACCCACTCAGTCGCATTCTCAACACCCGCCTTAGACACTCCAACGCTCCGGCAACTCGCTCCCATCCGCTCCGGTGACTCCTTTGCCAGCTACCACTGGCTCGCGTTGCTTCGCCCGAATTCCGACCTCATCGAACTCAGGCGGTAGCCTCTATTTCAAAAGATAGCCGAATTTCTCCCGCGCCTGGCGCGCAATTTCCGGGCTCGGGGCGTTGACCTTGGGAAACTTATCGATCCAGTCGTAGGGCCGGGTGGCGTCGATCACCGCGCGGGAGTTCGTCAGGTCCTTCATTGTGCGCTGCTCCGGAGTGAGCCGAGGATCCGCCGGCGACGTGCGCATCCGGCGCAGAATATCCATCGACGTCGCCGGGTCGCAGCGGGTCACCATCGCCCACATCAACTGCTCGAAGTTGGACACATCGATATCGTCGTCCACGACGATGACAAATTTGCAGCCATACACCGTGGAACCGCAGCTGGCGGCAAGCACTCCCACCTGTTTCGCGTGGCCCGGATAGCGCTGCTTGATGGCAATGCCATGCAACATCCGGGAGGCGCCGATTTCGTGGCACCAGACCTGCGCGACATCCGGCACTCCGGCGTTGGCCAGTTCCTGCTTGAGCATGGCGGAGCGGATCACCGCGCGATAACGCGCCATCTCGTCGGACCCCCCGCCCAGCGGCGGAACGCCGAGAATAATCGGATCGTTGCGGTGATAGATCGCGTGAATATCGAGCACCGGCTGCGGGCTGGCGCCCCCGGCATAGTAACCGGTCCACTCCCCGAAGGGTCCCTCTCGCTTGCGATTTTCCGCGCTGATGAATCCTTCGAGCACGATCTCTGCGGTGGCCGGGAATGGCAAACCGGTGACTTTGCCGCGCACCAGGTCCACGGGTTGGCGGCGCATGCCGCCGACGATGTCGAACTCGCACAGGCCGTAGGGATGTTCGGTCCCGGCCATGAAGAAGAACATCGGATCGCCGCCCACCACGAGCGCGATGGGCATGGGAGCGCCGCGGCTGAAATACTTCTCGCGATGCATGAAACCGTGCTTGCCGGGGACAATCAGCAAACCGACAGTCTTACGATCGTGAATCATGGCGCGGTAGCAACCAACATTGATCCACCGTTCGTCCGGATCCATAGTAACGGAAAAACACCCGGTGCCGATGTAGCGGCCGCCATCATCAACATGCCACACCGGCGCGGGAAATTGGGTGACATCGACCTCCTCGCCGGTCAGGACGTTCTCCAACACCAGACCATCATCAACGATTCGCGGCGGGAGGTGCTGCGGTTTTTGTTGATAGTGCTGAAAATAAGCGTGACTCAGCTCCTGCTTCGTCAGGTGATCCGGAAACCCCAAGGTCATATTGCGCCGCTTGCCGGCAAAGACGTTAACCAACAGCCGAAATCCTTTTGGACAGCCGGGCACCTCGTCGAATAACACTGCCGGTCCTTCGTCCGCGGGAACAACGACGTCGGAGGCCAGGCCGATTTCATTCTGCCAGGATGCGCCGAGCACAGTCCTTAGTTCACCCAATTTGTCGGCTTCGCGCAGCCAAGTGCGCAGATCGCTGTAGCGCCAGTGCGGTTCGTTTTGAGGGTCGTTCATAGTCCGCTCCTAGGTAAGATTTTTCGGAACTAACCCTATCACAAACCGGACCCTCAAGTTAACGGCTCAGGTCCTGAGAATCCCCGCGCATGCCACCTTGAGATGCTTCAATGCGTTCAGCATAACAGACGAGGGGTTGGATCGAGCCGTCGAAAGGTACAGGATAACGACCCCTCGAGTGTCATTCTGAGCCGAAGGCGAAGAATCTTTCTTTCTGCGATATCACCGCCAGTAGCTGACCAAAATCGCTCGGCACGCAAGGTCGGCCGCTGCCTTCATCCCGCAAATGATCCCTGCTCTATTGACCCTGCCCCGTCACTTACCCTAAAAAGGATTAGCACTGATCGAAGTTCCGTCGGCAGCCGTAAAGCCGCCGTATGAACGAATCGCCTAGGAGGCAGGACATGATTATCGACGCCGACGCTCACGTGGTCGAAACCACGCACACCTGGGATTATCTGGACGGCTCCGACAAGAAGTATCGTCCCCAGCTTTTTCAATCAGCCGACAACCCCAGCGCTCAATACTGGTTTCTCGACGGCAAGAACATCGGCTTTCGTAACCCGACCTTGAGCGAGCAAGAGCTCGCGGCGCTATCGAAACAAACCGGGCGCACCTTGCAAACCGCGGCGGACGCGCGAGAGCTTCGCGATGTGCAGCTCCGGCTGCAGCACATGGATAAGCTCGGAATCGACGTGCAGATTCTCTTCAACACCATGTGGATCGCCCGGGTCGCCGACAAAGCCGAAGCGGAGATCGCCCTCTGCGGCTCCTGGAACCGCTGGATGGCCGACGTCTGGAAGGAAGGTAATAATCGATTGCGCTGGTCCTGTGTCGTGCCCGCCATGAGCATCAGCGAAGCCCTGCAACAAGTTCGCTTTGCCAGAGAAAACGGCGCGGTGGCGGTGAGTCTTCGCCCCTTTGAAAATGACAAGCATCTCGTCGAGCCCTACTTCTATCCGATCTATCAAGAAGCGAGCCGTTTGGGCATGACCATCGCTGTGCATATCGCCAACGGGAGCCCCCAGCTCATGGACCAGTTCAAGCCGCGCTACGACAAGATGGGCGGCTTTGCGCAATTCAGAATACCCACCGTCATCACCTGTTTGTCGTTGATGATGAGCGAAGTTCCCCAGCGCTTTCCCAAGCTGAGATGGGCCTTCGTCGAAGCCTCCTCCCAGTGGGTTCCGTGGGTCGTCAACGAAGCCGTCCGCCGTTCGGGCACCAAAGGTTTCCCGAAGAACCCATGCAAGGAGTTTAACATCTATGTCACCGCCCAGACCGACGACGACTTTCCCTACGTGCTCAAGTACGCCGGCGAGGACAACATCGTCATTGGCACGGACTACGGCCATACCGATGCGTCCAGCGAGGTAGATGCCATCGAAGTGTTCCGGAACAATAACGAAGTCAGCGATGCGGTAAAGCAGAAAATCCTCCAAGACAACCCGCGAACCGCCTACGGGCTCTAGAAAAAACTGCTCCCGATGCCCAAAGAACTACGCGGATTTATCGCCGAGCTGGAGGCCAAATCATCGGAGGATGTCGTCCGCGTCGCCAAAGCACTCTCGCCGCGCTACGAGATCTCCGCGCTGCTCACCCATCTAGAGAAGCAAAAACGCTTTCCCCTGCTCTACTTTGAGAATGTCAAAGACAGCTCGGCTCCGGTGGTCATCAATGCTCAAGCCAGCCGGCGGTTGATGGCACTGGCCTTCGAATGTGCGCCCGACCAGCTCGCGAGCCGGTTCAGCGAGCGGCAGGGGCGGCCGATTCCTCCGGTGGAAGTGAAAGATGGCCCGGTTCAAGAGGTCATCAAGCTAGGCGACGCAGTCGATCTGGGAGGTATTCCTCTGCTCACTCATTATGACGTGAATGCCGCTCCCTATATTACCGCCGGCATTGTCGTTGCCGCCGATCCCGACACTGGGGTCAGAAACACGAGTTACAACCGGCTCATGATGGCAGGCAAGCGCGAGCTGAGAATTTTCATGGCCATCGGCCGACACCTTTGGACCCTGCACAACCGGCTGGAGAGCCGTAACGAGCCCCTGCCCGTCGCCATCGTCATCGGTGTCCATCCGCTCTTCTCGCTGGGCGCGCAGGCTTTAACGCCGGCGGATGAAGACGAGTATGCGGTCATCGGCGGCATGATGAATGAACCGCTGCGCCTGGTGAAAGCCAGGACTGTGCCCATCCTCGTGCCCGCCGATGCCGAAATGATCATCGAAGGAAAAATCCTTCCTCACGTGCGCGGCCTGGAAGGCCCCTTTGGCGAATTCACCGGGCATGCGGTCAGTGCCGACGATCGGCAGGTGATCGCAGTCACCGCCGTTACCCACCGCAAGGGTTACATTTTTCAGGACATCCACGCCGGCTACACGGAGCACAAACTGATGGGCGCCGTGCCGCGGGAGGCCGCGCTGTTGAAAGCCGTTCGCCAGAGCGTTCCGACGGTAAGAAACGTCTGCATGCCGGTTTCCGGTAATTGCCGGTTTCATGCTTACATCTCCATCGCCAAACGAACTCCCGGCCAGGCCAAAAACGCCATCTGCGCGGCCTTTGCCGCCGACATGCTGCTAAAGCATGTGGTCATCGTCGACGACGATATCGACGTGTTCGACGAGGAGCGGGTCCTTTGGGCGATTGCCAACCGCTTCCAGGCCGACCGGGGTCTTGTCGTCATCGCCGGCGCCCAGGGCAGCGAGCTTGACCCTTCGGCCGGTCCCGGTGGGGTGAACGCGAAAATGGGCCTCGACGCAACCAAGCCGCTGGATGGATTTCCGCCCGAGTTGCGCGTTCCGGATGAGGTGATGCAGCAGATCCGCCTGGAAGATTTCCTACCCAAATTGGCCAAGTGAACGTTCCATTCCAACAGTCCGCGTCGTTTAAGTTGTGTTGTTGCGTGAGATCGGAGTCTGTCATCCTGAACCAAGTGAAGGATCCAGTTAGTAGCCTTGTGTGCGCGAAGGATTCTTCGCCTGCGGCTCAGAATGACGGAAATAGTTACACGGAAATAACTACTCGTTGACAACAATTAGGGAACTGTACTACCGATCAAAGCA
>DAIRFP010000413.1:0-2407 GCA_036794995.1 Thermodesulfobacteriota bacterium
GTGAACGCGGCGGAGAAGGAAGGTTTGATCAGCGCCTACATCTTCGACTCCGGACCTCTCACCCCGGAGACCATTCAGGCGTTTGAGAAAGTTTACCCGAAGATTAAGGTCAACCAGCTTCGCGGACGCGGAAACGATTTAGGACCGCGCATCATCGCGGAGCAGAGGGCCGGAAAATATCTCGTGGACCTCTTCGTCGGAGGAAAGGGAACTGCCTATACAACGCTCTATGTCGGCAAGATCCTGGACCCCATAAAACCGCTTCTGGTCCTTCCTGAAGTTGTGGACGAGAGCCGATGGTGGCAGGGAAAACACAAATACGTTGACCCGGACGGGAAATACATCTTCGCTTTCATCGGCAACGGGGGCGGGGTTGAGATCAACTACAACACGAGTCTCGCTAACCTCAAGGAATTTAGCTCCTACTGGGACCTCACTCACTCCAAGTGGAAAGGCAAGATCGTGGCTTCGGATCCGAGGATGCGCGGGATGGACAATCCGGTGCTGTTTTTCTACTACCATCCGAAGCTCGGAGCTGAATTCATAAAAAGGCTTTATGGCGAGATGGACGTTTCGCTAGCACGAGACTACCGCCAACCCGTAGACTGGCTGGCGGCGGGTAAATTCGCTCTGTGCGTTCCCTGTGTTGCTGACGAAATGGATAGAGCCGTGCAGCAAGGGCTACCCGTGGGCCAAATTCTCGGCTTGAAAGAGGGTGGCACTTTGAGTTCCTCCGGCGGCACCCTGAGCTTGATCCAGAACGCGCCTCACCCTAATGCCGCCAAAGTTTTTATCAATTGGCTTTTGTCCCGCGAGGGACAAATGCGGGTTCAGAAAGGCCGGCCGGGGCGGTCGCGCACCGGGTCCAACTCTCTCAGAATTGACATTCCAAAGAACGATGTCCCGGAAGAAAACCTTAGAAAGGACGGAGTTGATTATTTTGATGCGGACGACGATAGATTTTCCGATCGGAGACCGGCCGACAAGCTCTTTAACGAGATATTCGGAAAGTCCGCGCGGTGACCGGCAACGCGCGCCATTTTCAAGTGACGGCGGGTCGTGGAAGCGTGATGCAGCAGCATAACTTAACGTTTATCACACCGGTGCGCCAGAAAAAGGAACGGCCCTTCTGAGTCTTGGACTTTGAACATTGAACATGGAACCTTGAACGAACCTCGTACTTGACAAACTACCTTCGGTTCGTGATAGCTCTGACAAGATCCAAAATTACAGCATCAATTGAGGAGGAAGTTATGGCCAATGAGAAGAAGGTTGTGACAGGGTTGGGGAAGCCGGAGATCCATCGCGTGTTGATTCGGGGACACGATCTGACGAAAGACCTGGTCGGGAAAATTACCTTTGCCGACATGACCTATCTAATGTTGGTGGGGCGGTTTCCCAACGACGGCGAACGGCGCATGACGGATGCCCTGCTGACCATTCTGGTCGAGCACGGCATGGTCAGCAGCGTGGTTTCAGCGCGGCTCTGTTACTCCACGGCGCCGGAGGCTTTGCAGGCGGCGGTGGCCTCTTCGATCCTTGGGGCCGGGAGCGTCCATCTTGGCTCCTCTGAATGGTCGGCAAAAATGCTCGTCAAGGCGTTGCCGGCGAGCAGTTCGCCAGCTGATCTTGACGCCGCTGCGGCAGCGGTGGTGGAACAGCACGGCAAGAAGAAAAAACGGATAGCCGGGATCGGCCATCGGACCCATCCGGAAGGCGACCCGCGCGCGGTGCGTCTGTTCGAGATCGCCCGGGAGACCGGCGTCTATGGACGCTATTGCGATTTGCTGCAAAGGATCTGCAAAGCGGCGGAAGCGCAGGTTGGCCGTCCACTGCCCGCTAATGTCACCGGCGCCATCGGCGCCATCGCGCTGGACCTGGGGCTGCCGTGGCAGATTACCAAAGCTTTCGCGTTGATCGGGCGAACTTTGGGCGCGGTGGCTCACATCGGCGAAGAGATTCGCAACCCGATGGCGGAAAATATCAACGCCGCCATCAAGGCGCAAATGGTTTACGACTTCGATAATAAGTGAGATCACAGACCGTAGGACAGACTGGAGTAGTGGAGTGATGTATTATTGAGAACCCATTACTCCGATACTCCAACAATGCATTCTTCCCACCCCTGTCCGTTAGTGCGCCTGCTAGCGTCCTGCCTCAGAAATTTGCCACATAATTTCCACCCCATTCCACCCAAAAATCTCCCCTTCCCTCTTTTCCAAAGAGGGATTCGAGTCCTGCGGAGAAAATTCCCCCTTTGAAAAAGGGGGATTAAGGGGGATTTGAGTGCGACTTCAGCTGCTGCCATCGTTTGGAGTTTTTAAATGACCTTCTGAGACACCACACTAGGGCCGGTCCATGAAACCGCTTTCGTCAAATTTCTTACACAGGCTCATGTCGACGATAT
>DAIRFP010000209.1:0-8864 GCA_036794995.1 Thermodesulfobacteriota bacterium
AGAAGCTTGTCGCGGAGCTTCCGCGGGATACTGAGGTCGTTAAAGTTTTTAAAGCCATCGCTGGAATGGATCCCCTTCCACTACGCAGGTAAGGAGGAAGCCTGGGGGATGAATACTGCAGCCCATTCCAGCCGTTCCAAACGTTCAATCGCTGCGCTCCGTTCAAAACGTTACAGCCTGACGCCGGTTCCAAACGTTCCAGGGTTCCAATCGTTCAAAACGTTCAACCGCTGATCAATACCGCAGCCTGTTCCAAACATTCCAATGGTTCGACCAGCTCACCATGAGTGGAATTTAACACCGCATTGCTCCGTTCATTTCTGAGCGCCAGCAATGGGGGTCAAGTAATTAGTTTGCCACGTCCCGTGGCAATCCGCGGCAGAAAATCTTTCGCGACGATCAGGGCTATTGTCTGAGCGAGTACGACCAGCGCTAGGGCCGCCATCCGAGAAAGCGAACTGTCCGCATCCCCGTTATTGCGGAGAAACTATGCGGATAACCGCGGTATGTCGAATCGTTCTGCTCGCTCTCTACGGCTTTCCGCACCGTCGGGCGCTGCATCATGCTTTCCTGCCATGCCGTCTAGGCGCTGAGCTCCTTCATGGGAAACCCGCCGCGCACGTCCCGACCGTAGAAAACGAAGGCCAGCAGAGCCGACGTGATCGCCAAAGCTACTTGAGGGCGTTAGCCCCAGCCTGTGACACCGCGTCGTCCGCCCCGCCCGACGTCCCGATCGCGCCGATGATCTTGCCGTCGACGACGATCGGAATCCCGCCGGCCGACGCCACCGCTCCGCGCAGCGCGAAGGAGGACATGTCGCCTTTAGCGACCCGGTCGAGGAAGTCCTTGCTCGAACGACGGAACAGAGCCGCCGATTTCGCCTTGTCTTGGGCGATTTGAATGGAAGCATATTGAGTGCCGTCCATTCTCTGGAAATAGACGAGATCGCCGGACGGTTCGACAATGGCGATTGCCATTTGCATGTTGCGCTTGCTCGCTTCCGCCATCGCGGCGTCAGCGACTTTTTTCGCCTGCTCGAGCGTCATGGGTGGACCGTAGGGTGTCGTTGGAGGCAGAGGCGGCGTGGGCGCGACTTGCTGCGCGTTCGCCGCGGCGCCGAGCATCAGGACACTGCAAACCACGAGTGACTTCAAAGTTAGATTCTGCATGAGCGATTCCTCCGCAAAAATTTTGGGGCGAAGCGTATCGAATAGCCAATAGTATGTCAACTTGGCGTATTGCGCCTGTATAAGGGAAAGCCTCCATAGAAAGGGGTTCGTTCCAGCCGTTCCAAACGTTTAATCGCTGCGCTCAGTTCAAAACGTTTAAATTCCGCAACCAAGAATCAGGAAACCTCAAAGACCTCGGCTGCTTCGTATCGTCCGCGGCATTGAACAAGATACAGACAATGGCCTACAATCCGTCGGCGGTTTATGAGCTCTCTCTGGTCCCAGCTGCTTGACGTGGTGCCGCCGCGAGTCCCACAATACGTCAAGCCATTTGGGAATGTGTCATGACAGTTACGGATCGTATAGAAGTCAATCCAAAGGTGATGTTAGGGAAACCTGTCATCCGCGGAACCCGCGTCCCTGTCGAGCTCATCCTCAGGAAGCTCAGCGAAGGCGCGACTGAGGATGATCTGCTCGACGCCTACCTTCGTTTCTCGCGTCAAGATATTCAAGCGGCCATAGGCTATGCCGCCGATACGCTAGCTCACGAGGAAACTTTGATCGTGACGCCGCGAAAAACCCGGACCCACCGATAGTCGATACGGTCCGGCAACCAAAAATCAGGACCTTAAAGGAGGGTAAACCAAAACTATGTTACCGTTACCAAAAATCGATCGCCATGACGATTGAACTGAGTGCCAAACGCGGAAGACAACCTCTTGACATTATCCATCAGTGCGGCTGATTCCGATTGATCGGGTCCTAACAAGGCAGGCTGTTCTTTTTCGTTGATTGCACTTGGAACAATTAAGACTCTGACCACCTCACGATTTTCCACCTCCGCGATTGCAACTAATCCGTTTCGGTACCCTCGCGCCGGCTTGAAATCCGAGCCGAAAAGAAAATTACCCAGACTGTAGAAGATCGGTTTTGTTTTGTAGATCTCGACAGCTTGAACAACGTGCGGATGACTACCCACGACCAGATCCGCCCCCGCGTTGATTGCTAACCTTCCCAAGGTCGTCTGATATTGGCAAACCTCGTAATGGCCCGACACTCCCCAATGGAAATACACGACTAAAACATCCACTTGTTTCCGAAGGTCAATGATGTCGTTCTTGATCTCCTCACATTCCTTTTCGTCAGGATGCGTGAGGGTTGTAGCAGGTGCGCCCGGCATCTCAAAAAGTCGTCGATGGGGCTCATACGCGGTATAAACTTTCACAGTCGCAACGCCCGCGCTTTTTTCACCGGCCGCCTGTCCAATAGGCCAGTATACGGACGTATAGGAAAGCAGTCCGAATGTCGTGCCCTTCGATTCGAATATCGCCGGGCGCCGAGCCTCGTTCCGGTTTATTCCGGCTCCGGCATGAGCGATGTTGTGTTTATCTAGTAGGGAGAGCGAATGCTTGATAGCAGCTTCCCCAAAATGGACATTGTTGGCGCATGCCGCGGCATTGAGTTTCAGTTCGGCAAGCACCTGAACATGGGCTTGATCGCAATGGCGCCAGCCGGGTTTATGCTCAAGCAATACGTTTGGATCGAACAGACAGCCTTCAAGATTACAAAATTTTACATCGAAAACGCCGAAATCCATCCTAATCAGATCCAGCACGTTGTGCGGGTTGATCGGGGTGCCGAGATTCAAGTCCCCGACCAATGCGACAGACAAACGATATCCTGTACTACTTGCCATTACCCTCCTCCTCGTATTCGCGAGTGGCCGCGGTTACCGAACGTTTAGCTTACTTCCCAACAAATGTCCATTTGACCGCATCAGCTGGTGTCCGATCGGCACTGTTAAAGTGGGTTGTTCGTAATTAGTGGGCAGGTGTCGCCCGTTGTACCGATTCGGGAAATGGGCTATAGAAAATTTTTATCCGCGATACGTCGTCACGCCTAAGATATTTTAACAACTAAGGAGACCAACTCATGAACGAGACAAGAGACTTAGCCAAATGGATGGTCGGATTGAAATGGGTAGACATCCCGCGCGATGTAATCGATTATTCGAAAATTCTCGTTCTGGATACTCTCGGCTGCATGTTAGGCGGATCGATTCAGGACAGTAACAAAGCTGCGCTTCGTTTCACCCGAGCCATGGGAGGCTCGCCGGATTCGACAGTGGTCAACTATGGAGATAAGACGAGTCCTTTTAATGCCGCCTTTTTAAACGCGTCATTCGGCCACGGGTGGGAATTTGACGATATGATTAACGCCGGAGCGGGTCACGCCGTGAGCGCCTGCACGGCAGCGGCATTGGCGTTGGCGGAAAAGGAGCTTATCAACGGTAGGGAGTTTCTTGAGGCGTGGATTACCGGTTACGAAGTCTCCAACCGTATCGGCGCTGCGACAAAGCCCGGTCACTTGAAACGTGGCTTTCACGAGGTCGGGACCATAGGCCCCTTTGCCGGGAGCGGCGCCGCAAGTAAAATTCTGCGCCTTGATGAGTGGCAAGCAGAAAACGCTCTCGCCATAACCGTGAGTCAGGCGGCCGGAACGTTTCAGCATAGCCAGACCACAGGCGGCGCGATCAAGAGGTGCCATGCCGGTTTTGCGGCGTCGAGTGGAGTTCGCTCGGCGTTGTTGGCGAAGGAAGGAATGACTGCTCCAAGGGAGGCTTTAGAGGGTAAGAAGGGTTTCGTGCTGTGTCATTCCGGAGAAGAGAACGACATGGAAGCTATCACTAGGGAGCTGGGAACGGATTGGTACACGACCAAAGCGGCTATGAAACCGTACTCGTGTTGCGCCGGCCAGTTCGGCATGCTGGACGTGATCTACACGATGAAGGCGAAACATAATCTAAAGGCGGAAGATATTGAAAGCATCAAGCTGTGGGGCAGCATCCGAAATTTGTGGATGGTGGGAACAATCAGGGGTGAAGACGTCAAGGATATTTTCGGTGCCCAATTCAGCGCCAGATACGGCGTAGGTTTAGCCTTCGTGGTGGGCGAAAATAGGATCAAAGCGTATCACCAGGATATCCCCCCATTTGGCAAATGGGCGGAAGTCGTGGAGATGGCTAAGAAGGTGGAAGTGTACCACGACGAAAAAATTCCAGAGCGCGGTCCGATCTTCGGTCAAGCAAAATGCGAAATCCAAACGAAAGACGGCCGCACGTTAAAGGGCGAGTCAGGATCTCCCAAGGGTTTTCCCGGCAATCCGATGACGCGGGAAGAACGGCAGGAAAAGTTCTATAGTCAGGCACTACTAGTCCAGACAAAGGAAAAGGCCGACAAGATCGTAGAGTTGGTGGAAAATATCGAACACCTGGAGGATGTCCGTCCTATCGTCAGAAGTATAATTTGTTAATGCTACCTTTGCCAGATTATAACGGAACGAGCCCGCACATAATTGAGCGACGTGAAAAACACTTCCGAGTACGATATCGCTATCATCGGCGGAGGCGTCGCCGGACTAACCGCTGCGTTGTTCGGCGCGCGATTCGGACATTCTACCCTGGTTATAGAACGCTTCGCTCCTGGCGGACATCTGGTCAACGTCGAGAGCATCGAAGACTTTCCGGGTTTTCCTAACGGAGTGGCGGGCTATGAGCTTGGTCCGCTATTGCAAGAGCAAGCCGCCAATCAAGGTGCGCAGTTTCAAATGGCTGACGCCGAAAGCCTGGAGGCGAGGGACTTATATTGGCTCTTGAACACGAGTGAAGGCACGTATCGCGCAAAGACGGTGATTATTGCAACCGGCTCCCATCTAAAGGATCTCGGCGTGCCCGGCGAGAGCCGATTGCGTGGGCAAGGCGTCTCTAACTGCGCCAGTTGTGACGCTCCTCTTTTTGCGGACCAGGTGGTAGGAGTTGTGGGAGGGGCAAGCTACGCGCTACAGGAAGCCCTGACCCTGGTGCAACACGCTGCTCGAGTCATAGTATTTAACAGCGAAGGGGTAAGTTCAGATCAACAGATGTTTCAGCGAAGAGTGCTGGAGCATGCCAAAATTAATATGCGATACAACACGGCGGTGGATGAAATCCTGGGAGACGACGCGGTTACCGGAGTCCTGGTGCGCGATGGCGTGACTGGAGAAAAGTCCCAAGTTCAGCTCGCTGGTATCTTCATCTACGCGGGTTTGGAGCCGAATACCGAATTGGTAAAAAGTCTACTGCGCTTGGATAAAGACGGCCGCATACCCACCGATGCGTGGATGCGGACTGAGCGTCCCGGTGTGTTCGCGGCCGGTGATTTACGAGCGGATTCGGCCGGGTTGGCGATTACTTCATCTGGGGATGGCGCGGTGGCTGCGATAGCGGCTCACCGATATATCGAAGACGGCGTATGGCCATGGCGCGACAGGGCCGCAACCAAAGAAGATTCGGAACCGGAGAATTAACCGCAAAGGGCGCAAAGGAAAAAACATTCCGAACTTGGCGTTCTTGGCGTCTTGGCGCGAGTGAATGTCCGCATCCGAGAGTCTTCGACTCCCGGAAACCTGAGAGGAGCGCAATCGGTACCGATTCGCAAGCGATATTTGACTCGGGTTTGTTGTGTTGTTTGGGCTCGATTTTGTACTATTATGCTGTTGCTAAACAGACGGAATAAAAAATAAGGGAGGCGGGACGGATGAACGGTTTCATTGTACTAGATCCTGTGGGCATTCCTCAAAAAAGTAGTCGGAAAGCAATGCAACGAGTGGAAGCTCTTGAAGGTAAACGGATCGGGTTTATTTGGGGCATGCATGAATTGTCCACCAAGTTCTGGCCTGTCTTGGAAGAAGAGGCGGTCGCCGCCTTCAAGCCTACAGAGGTTCACCGGGTCCACAAGAATGATAAGACGGACGGAAGAGCGAAAGGGAATACCTGGCTTCCGGCACCGCTGCCCGTAATTGAGGAAGCCGCGTCAAAGGTCGACTATGCACTCCTAGGTGTCGGGGCTTGAGGGTCCTGCACATCTGCCGCCGTGCGTGACACGGTGAATATGGTAAAGCTAGGAATCCCGTCGGTTGTCCTTGTCCACGAGCCTTTCGAAAAGCTTGCCAGAGCTCAAATGAGGCAGCTGGGAATAGAAGATTCAAAAACTTTTGTGCTGGTTTATCCGGTGGATCGACCCTCCGCCGATTCGCCGGAGGTGGTCCGAAACAAAGCAGTGGATCAAGTTTCGCGAATCCCTGATTTGCTGACGACACAAGAGTGGCGTCCGCGTGGTAAGTAGCGGCCGCGGTCAATATCAACGAAGTCGTTAACTGGTTGGGAGGCAATTTAACGCGGTAGCGAAGTCTGCGCGGTTGGGTTCACCACGCCGACTCAATGACCGCTGATGACGGAGGAGAATCGTGACTCTGCAAAATTACAAACTGACTTCGGAGGAATACCAGGTCGAGGACGTCGATGCGTTCGCAGATTTGGCCTACGAGAAAGGCTGGACCGACGGCATGCCGGTTTTCCCTCCGACACTCAAGAAAGTGACGGAGATTATAGACTATGTGCAGCGCTCACCCGATGAGGTACTCGGGATCGTCTCTCCGGGCGAAGGAGTCGCGACCATTGAGAAGGTCGCAATCAACTGTGCCATGGCTGGCTGCAAGCCGGAGTATGTCCCGGTAGTGCTTACCGCTCTGGAGGCGATGCTGGACCCAACCTTTCACATTTTGAGTGCCCAGTGCAGCACGTTCGGTGGTCCGCCCCTGGCTATTATTAGCGGACCTGTGGTCAAGAAGCTTGGATTTAACCACGCCGAGGGAGCCCTCGGCGGTTCGGGCCACAGGGCAAACGCCACAATCGGTCGCGCGATCCGCTTAATTCTTTGGAACATCGGCCAGGGCAAGCCGGGGGAGCTTTCGAAGACCGTGTTCGGTGGACCGGCGCGCTGGCATTCATTGATTGCTGAGCGTCCGCGGGAGGAAGGAAATCCTTGGAACGAGTTTCACGTCGATTACGCCGGGCTCAAACCGGACGACAGCGCTGTCTCGATGTTAGGCGCCAACGGTAAGGTAGTATCGTGCGGCTTTGCGGCGTCGCCGATCGAGAACAACATTTCGACCATAGCAAACGATATCAAGGGCGACGGCGTAGCGGCCGCCCCTCATGTTTTCGTGCTCAATCCCCAGGGAGCTAAAATCCTGGCGGAAGCGGGCTGGACCAAAGAGGGGTTTCGGGACGCTGTTTATGAGCAATGCTATATCCATGTCAGAGATATCAAAAAAGTGGCCAGCCAAGCTTCTCCTACCAGTGTATATTACTGGATGAAGCGGATCAGCCCCGACGACGACGATGCCAAACTTTATACCATTGCCGATCCCAGCCATTTGCACATCCTGGTATCGGGGGGGTTCGGCGGCAGTCACGTGTGCTATCACTTCAGAGCGAGTACCCATTCACTAACTGGGTCGGGATTGGTTACCAAGAAGATCAATTGGAATTGGGATTGATGTAAGGCGGCTCGGCTTATTTTGGGTGGCGCCGAAAACTCTCGGTATTGCGAAAGTCTTCCTCGGCGGATTTTTTGAGCTTTGAGTAGCGGGGGATTGCATGAACAAATTGTCGCCTTTAGGCGTTTTGTGTTTTTGGGTTTGGTTTTCCGCATGGTGGCTTGGCTTGAGTGCTCCGCTTCACGCTCAACCAGAACCCTTCTACAGAGGTAAAACCATAACATTTGTAGTGGGAGTCTCCCCCGGTGGCGCCTATGACGTGTGGGCCCGGCTTATCGCGTCTCATATGAGCAAACACATACCCGGCAACCCTCAGATTATCGTTCAAAATATGCCGGGAGCCGGGAGTCTCGTCGCCGCCAATTACGTGTACAATGTTGCGAAGCCCGACGGTTTGACCACGGCCATGCCGGCGAACAGATTGTATATCGATCAGTTTGTCGGGCGACCGGAGGTGAAATTTGATGTCCGAAAGTTCGCGTGGATAGGAAACCCGCAGAGGTATTATACCGTCATCTACATGCGCGCTGATGCGCCATACAAAACAATAACGGACATCATAAACGCGAAAGAGCCGCCCAAATGCGGGGCGCCTGGGACGAACAGCGCGGGTTACACTCTTTCGCAGCTGCTGGAGGATACGATAGGAGCCAAGTTCGAGTTTGTGTTGGGATATCCGGGCGCCAGCGAAATAGACTTGGCAGTCGAAAGGGGAGAAGTCATGTGCCGTGGCCATGACATCATCAACCACTTTAGCGGAGCCACGTATAAGGCGTGGCACGAAAGAGGCTTCGACCGCCACATCGTTCAAGATTCTCCAAAAAGGGACCCGAAATTGCCGGATACGCCGACAATTTTTGAGCTCATGGATAAATACAAAACTCCTCAAATCGGCCGGCGCACGGCCGAATTTATATCAGCGAGCGCTGAATTTGGCCGTCCGATGCTTACGACTCCGGGAGCTCCAGCGGACCGGGTAAAAATCTTAAGGGAAGCCTACGCTAAAACCATGCAAGATCCAGCGTTCATCGCTCAGGCAGACAAATCACAGCTTGTATTGCAACCATCTTCTGGCGAAGAGCTGCAGGCATTGGCAAACCGTATCATGGACCAGCCTTCTGAAGTCATTCAGAGGGTGAGAAAAGTATTGAACGAATAGAACCGCTGTAATAACTTCTAGGTGCCAGAGAGATCGATTGTTTGTTCCCCGGTTGCAGTTGGCGCCGGAAGTCGAGGACACTTTACTCGTTTTCTGCGAGAATCCCAGGGGGAAGCGCTTGGCTTTCCCCCTGGGTTTCTGTTTGACGGTTTGCAATC
>DAIRFP010000210.1:0-8863 GCA_036794995.1 Thermodesulfobacteriota bacterium
TCCATCGGTGCGAAGGACGGCGACATCGGTAGTGTGGACGATTTTGTGTTCGACGATAAACTGTGGACGGTGCGATACCTCGTTGCCGATACCGCCAAATGGCTGCCAGGCCGCCGGGTATTGATATCGCCGATCGCTCTGGGCCGCGTGGAGTCTGATGCTAACCGGCTGCCCGTGTCGCTGACCAAGGAGCAGGTCAAGAACAGCCCTGACATCGACAGCAGCCATATCTCCCGCCAGCATGAGACCTCGTACTACGATTACTACGGCTGGCCCTACTATTGGGTGGGTGGTGACGTATGGGGCGCAGGAACATTCCCGACAAGTCTCGCGGTGGAGAAGAGAATGGAAATGGCGGCTCGAGAGCAGCCGAACGACGAGACCCGTCTCCGCAGCGCGAAGGAGGTCATGGGTTATTACATCGAAGCTAGTGACGGTGATCTGGGGCACGTTGAAGATTTCATCATCGATGACGAGACCTGGGAAATACGGTACATGGTCATAGATACAAAGAACTGGTGGCCGGGAAAAAAGGTCTTGCTGTCACCGGAATGGATCGATCGAGTGAGTTGGACGGATTCGCGAGTCTATGTCGATCTTTCACGAGAAACGATTAAGAGCGGCCCCGAGTTCGACCCCGAACATTTGAACCGGGACTACGAGGAAAGGCTTTACAAACATTACGATCGGCCGGGCTATTGGATTGTTTGAATGATGCGAGGGCGCTGATAGGAGAACGAGTTTTCCATGATAGCCCCTGGATCAGAAAAGAGAGATCCGCCTAATGATCCTAAGGAGCCTCCCTTCACGCCGCCGCCTGAAAAAAAGCCGCCGCTGGGCGCTCCTCGGGCCGCCGGAAAAGATCAAAACCGCAAGGTGCGAAGGCAGGCCTCTTCCCTGCTCTGATTCAAGCAGCTCAGTCGAGTGAGTCTCCGCGATAAACAAAAAACGGGCAAGGTTGAATTTGGCCGTGCTCTCTGGAGCTTACTCGCGGGTGTGCCATATGCCCGTTTTTGCGCTAAAGTGCGGTGTTGACTTGCTACCTCTTGGTTCGGGTAAAAGCGATGAAAACCCTTCTGATCGTCTTCCATTCGATGACCGGGGGAACGCGTCAGATGGCCGAGGCCGCGGCCAGCGGCGCGTCTTCAGAGCCCGAAGTGCGGGTCCGCTTGCTGCTCGCGGGGGAGGCCCGACCGGCCGACCTGCTTACCGCCGATGGCTATCTGTTCGCGACCCCGGAAAACCTCGGTGCCATGTCCGGCATGATGAAAGATTTCTTTGATCGCACGTATTACGCGGCGTTGAATCGGATCGCAGGCCGTCCCTATGCTACACTGGTTTGCGCCGGCAGCGACGGCGAGAACGCCGCCAGACAGATCGAGCGCATCGCTACGGGGTGGAGACTGAAAATGGTCGCAGCGCCGCTGATTGTTTGTACTCACGCTCAGACTCCCGAGGCGATCCTTTGTCCCAAAGAAGTGGGAGCCTACGATCTCGGCCGCTGCGAGGAGGCGGGAGCCACCGTGGCCGCGGGACTGGCCCTAGGCATTTTCTAGGGCGAAGCCACGCCATCGAGCTCGGCTTCGACATGGGAGATAAACAGTCTGGTGAACAAAAACCGTGGGTTTGAGCGGTGTTGCCGCGCTGGCGCCTTGTTTGTTACCTTGTGCGTCAGGTAACTCTCGATGACTTCCTGCTCTCACGGTACGCTTGAATTGTTGCCTGAACGGAAAACTACACTCCGCTGCCGGTACTGCCATTTGACAATCAACGGCGACGAGCTGGGAGAGGGTTTTTGCCCGGAGTGCTTCGATACCAGCGGCAGCAAGCGCTACGATTTCGAGCAGATGGCAACAACGGAAGGCGGCGCGCGCTATCGCTGTGAGGACTGCGGTGTCATCATCAAGAGCCCGTAGCGCGACTATCGTACCCCATTCTCGGACCCTGCGCTGGAATTTAAACTAAATAATGGCTGGACCGGACTTCTATAAAATTCTTGGCGTATCCGCTTCGGCAACCGCAGATGAAATAAAGGCGGCGCATCGTGAACTAGTGAAAATTTTTCATCCGGATCTGTTCCCCGCAGGCGCGGAGAAAACACGCGCCAATCGAAGACTTCAACAAATTAACGAGGCTTACGCGACGCTGTCCAATCCCGAGCGCCGCCAGCAATATGACGCCAGGCGGGTTCAAGCAGCGAGCCCGGCCAAGCGTACCGTCGCATCAGCCAAGAAGAAGACTGCGCCGTCAACGTCGCCTCGTCCAGCAACGGCAACGTGGAAAAGTTTACTCAAACTGGCGCAGGAAAAATTACACCAGATTCATGAAGCTTATAGGACCCTGGCCGAGGCAGAGCGCCGCCGAAAGCGTAGTGCAAGGATTTCTCGAAGAGCGGATACCGGCAAGCATACGTCCGCCACCGCAAAAAACAAATCGACTTCCAGTGCAAGTTTTCCATGGATCGAATATTGGGCCGGGCGCTTGAGGGATCTAGGTCCGGTCAAAGCAACGACGGGAATCATTGGTATAGCTGCCGTGGCGTTAGTCCTACATGCTCTCTGGGACGAAGCGGAGACCGCGATCGCATGGACGTTGCTGGAGAGTACGTCGGTGGAATCGTCTCAGCATAGTGCCGGAACAAGATCCGCTGAAAGGAACTGGGTTCGTTTAGGTTCTTATAGCTCCAAGACTCAATGCGTGAGCAGCCTAAAGGAAGCGGTGGCGATGGACGAGCGAGCGGGCGGAAAAGTGTTTTTGGATGAGCGTAGCGGCACTATAGCGATGGCAATATACATGACCAGTGAGGCTGCCCTGGCTGAAGAATATTTGCACGCGAAGCTAAAGCGGACCACGCCTGATGCGGTGGATCAACAGGCCTTGGAACAAGAAGCGAGGGAAGAAGCGAAGGAGTTTGTCAGGAAAAATGGTCTCAGCCAAAGGGTGAAAAACTATCAATGCAGGGAAATTCCGGTTATTCAGCCGGAGTCATGGCTAAGGAGAAAATTAAGGCAGCTAGGATTAGTGTCTTGAGGCTCATCCATCGTTGTTCCGAGCATCGTACCCAGACTGCCGTGCTCGATGACGCCACGGTACGAACTTTTTACCTATCTCACCGATAAGTCCGATGGCCGCTCGAGTGGCCACGGCCGAGAATACTGCGATGACTGGTTCCCAGCGCCTCGTTGCAGGCGCGCTTTCTGACCCGGGCGCTGTCGCGTTTCTGGAATCAGTGCGGTGGGCGCCGTTGGAATGGTAAGGCCGGTTTCTTCCATCGGTGAATCTCTGCACCAGGAACCCCACCACAACGGATCCAGCCAGCGTTAGACCAGGATGATGACCGACCAAAAAATTCACGTCACCCAGGCGCTTAATTCGCTCCAGGCGATCTTTCAGCGTGTCCACTTTTTTCCGTAATGCGGTTTCGCGTTCTTGAATGCGGTGTTTAAGTCGTTGTTCTTCTAAATCCATATACGATTTTTTCACTGGTCGTTATCGCCGGTCGCCGGCAAAGACTCTATTCTCGGGTTCTTGCCCCGTATAAGCAGCCGGCCCCCAATACCAGCAGGACAATTCCCACTATTCCGTAGCTGCCCCAGAGAGTTAGATCAAAAAACTCATGCAGCAGATAAACAGCCATGATGGTTAATAGCAGAACACCGATGCCGGCGAACGCGATGCCGATGCCGATCCAGATCGCCATCGTCTTGGCCTTGGCGACCTGTTGGAGGGTTTGATATTTACGCAACTCAAACTGATGGATAGCCAGCTGTTTGGCATCGTCGATCATCCCGCGGACCAGCGATATCAAACTTGGTTTCGGGATGCTTTGAGGGTCCGCAACCATCGGGCCTTATCTATGGGTACTCTTGGCGAGCAAGTATCCGACGCCGAGACCGATCAGGAGCGACGGAATCGGGTAGTGTCGAACGAATCCCACCACCTCGCTGCGCAGTTTTTCAAGGTTGTCCCTCGAGGCGACGGCCTTCAATGCTTCGGTTGCCTTGGTTCTAAGATCGCCAGATTCGTCCAAGTAACGATCCACCATATCCCGAGCTTCGTCCCAAACGTAACCATATTTTTCCTGCACGACACCGATGAGTTTGTCTTTGTTGCCTGAGATTCTCTCAAGGTCGTCATCAGTGAGTTTGCCCCATCTTGACCTGATCTCTCCTTTGAGCTGCTGCCACTGGCCTTCCAGTCGATTGGTATTCATAATCGCTCCTTTTTTAATGTCGTCTGAAAACCTATGCACTCTGTTTTGAGTTTGGCACTCTGCGTGTTTTAGAATATCAACGCAAAGAGCATACCATTGGTTATGCTGATGGATTTCTCTCAATTTCATCGACACTTCTATCAAGCATACAACAGCCATCAAACTTTAGAGAGCGGATTTTCCAGACACCTTCCCAGTCTGTTCCGCAGAGTCGTATGGCAATTACTGACGAATCCGCGGAGGAATAGCTGAACGGGTCGGAGCACGGAAAAAAACTTATGAACGACTCAGGTTTATCCTGACGGCGATGCTCCAATCCCTGTGCCTGCTACTGTCATAGTCTGCCAACAAAGCAAGGGCGACCGCGGTGAGCTCGTTGACACGACTATGCGGGCTGTGAAAAAGTCAACTTTGCTCCGCTAGACTTTTTCCAGGGAGGACAAATGGCAACGACACGGGCGAAAATCGGTTTCATCGGCTCCAGCGCGCCCTCCAGCCCACATCATGACAGCTTCAAGGCTTTCATTCCGAAGGATATAGATTTCACTTTCATCCAAGACGTGGGAGCCGGTGCATCGCTTTACGATGCCCGAGGCAAGGTTGACTCCTTGATTCGCCAGACATCCGAGCTGGTAGAGAAGCATCAATGGGATGGTGTAATCATCAGCGGCGGGCCCAGAGAGGCTCTTAATCCCGGATTGCGGGATCGTCTCTCCGGCGCGCTGAGGATTCCCGTCGCTACTGCGTTGGGATCATCTGTGGCGGCATTAAAAGTGTTGTCGGCAAAGCGAATTTTGTTAATGACGCCGGTCGATGACCAGTTGAAGGAAATGTACCGAAGCTTTTTGGCCGGGTTTGAAGTTGAAGCGGTTTATCCACCGCAAACATTGCGTGCTCACACGGACGCCCAGAAACTCAGCGCCCGGGACGTCGAAGCGATGACCAAGAAAAGCTTGCTGGAGCAATCCGGTGTGGATGCCATTTACTTTCAAGGCGCGCTGCTTGATCCCATTCCCGTCCTAGAGAAGATGGAGAACGAGCTTGAAATACCTATCGTCGCCAGCAATCCCGCTATGTTGTGGTTCGTACTATCCACCCTCGGATTGAGTTACCGGATCCCGGGTTACGGGAGGCTACTCTCTACTTGGCCGGCTTTACCGATGGCTTCCTGATCCGGATCATTTATGGTCACGAGAAGAGTGTGATGTTCCAGTTCGAAGGTTGAAACTCAGTAGAGCGTTGCAAGGTGAAAAACTGATGCTGAAACCTCTCTTGTGTCGTCCCTCTCTTACTCCGCTTTGCAGGTGCCACGCGAATTAGGTAGAAGGGATAGCAGCACAGGGAGGTTTTATGAAGAAGGTTGAAAAAATCCTGGCACCGACCGATCTTTCCGAACTCTCTCGTGTCGGGTTAGACTACGCGCTGGAACTGGCGAGGGGCTGGGGCGCCGAGGTAACCGTGTATCATGTCGCCAACGCCGCTGAGCTTGCCAACTATAAAGCCTTCTCGCTCGAGGATCTGTTGAACAAACATGAAAAATCCGTCGCTGGATTTTTGAACGAAAACTTCGCCGAGCTTCTGCCGCTGGTTGAGGTCCGCCAAAAAGTCGCTATGGGGTCCCCCGCGGAGAATATTTTAGACGAGGCGGAAAGAGAAGGGAGCGATCTCATTGTCATGTCCACCCACGGTAGGACCGGCTTGGCCCATGTGCTGATGGGGAGCGTCACCGAGCAGGTGGTGCGCAATGCCGCTTGCCCCGTGTTCTCGATTCATCCGCCCAAGCCCCGACCACAAAGATAACACGGGCCAAAGCCCGATCGGGCGGTCTTCGTTCTTACCATCGAACGGCTATTTGCTTTTCACTCCGAGTTCTTCTTGTGCTTCGTTCAACAATGAAAAATCGACGAGCCGCGAGATCGGCGGGGGCTCTTTCAGGTTCAGTGGCTCGGCGATGGTTTGCTCGATGTTTTTTCTTAGAGACTCCTGCGAGGCGCCGCCGGGGTTAGTCCGGTCGATGGCTTTTAACGATACATTGAGTGCCTCTTCGACAACGTCGCGGGGATGATTGAACTCCAGTAGAGCAATCCGAACGGTATCTTCTCTCCGGTTCGTCATGTGTAGCAGGCTTTTCACCATGGCGCGAACCCAGCGTTTGATTTTGTCGCGTTCCTGCGAGAGCTTGCCGCCCGACGTCGCATACCCGGCCCAGGGCCAGGGACCGAGATCGGCCAAAACGGCTAGTACATTGAATCCCTTTTTCTTCAGTAGAAACGCCGCATCGGGATTGAGCGGCCGCGCGTGAACCAGACCTTGCTGCATGGCGAGGACGGCGGTTTCGGCGCCGCCGGCCAAAAAGAACGTCACGTCTTTTTGCGGATTCAACCCGTGGTGCTCGAGCACCATTTTGGCGGCAAGCTCGGTGGAACTGCCCGGCGCGTTGTTGCCGATGACCTTGCCCTTGAGATCCCGCACCGTCTTGATTCCCGGGGCGCCCATGAAAACAAAAGTGCACCTTTGGTAGGGGAAAAAGATCGCTTTGAGGTCCGCGCCCCGAGCTGCCGTCCGCATAGCAGAACCGGCGGATGCCGCGACGTCGAGCTCTCCGGCGATGAGCGCTGATGTCGTGACGTTCGATCGCACCACTATCCACTGCGGATCGAGACCTTCCTCGGCGAAGTAGCCGGCGCGGATACCGACGAAAAGCGGCAGATATCCGAAGTCCTTGGTGGTCAAGCCGATGCGGACCCGGTCGGCGGCGGCGACGTCGTTGGACACCGCCAGTGCCGTTGCTACCAGCAGCAACAGCAGAAGATGGAGTGCCAGCTTGGCTATTGGATTACTCACAGGAACCTCCTCGAAAACATCGGCTGTCTTATATAGATCATTAAACCACGGCGGGAAAGAAGCTGTTTCTACTTTCTCGCGCCTACCGCCGTAGCGGACGATTGGTGGTTAAGATAGAATCGGCCCGCTTGGTTAGATAAGCCGGGAAGGAGACTATCATGATCGCCGTGTCGAATCGAATTCAGGTTGCCAAAGGTCACGAGGGGGATTTCGAAAAGCGCTTCGAGGGCAGGGCCAGGCTAGTGGAAAATATGCCGGGCTTTGTCAGGCTGGAAATACTCCGGCCGATCAAGAGCGACTATTACGTAGTGCTTACTCATTGGGAAGACGAGGGGTCGTTTCGCGCCTGGACGGACAGCGCGGAATTCAAGGAGGCTCATAGCCATCGGCCACCGGCGGAAATCTTTGCCGGTCCGAACGTCTTCGAAATGCACGAGGTGATCCAGCACGCGGACAAGAAAAGCTAGGGGATAGGGCTCTCCCGCAAACAATGTAGCGTGGCAGAGCCGCAACCAAAACTCGGAATATCTCCCGCAAAGGCGCAAAGGCCGCAAAGAAATTAAACTTCCGAACTTGGCGTTCTTGGCGTCTTGGCGGGAGCAATTCCCTGTTTTCATGCACTCGGGCCGCCGACACAATTTGCGCAAGCCGCGAACATTTTCAAACATAGCGATGCAAAGTACGCAAAAACATGTTTTTAGCTTCTCTGCGGTTCATTTTTTTACTATTCGAAGTTGTACATGCGCGCGCAGTTGTCCCACAGATATTTCCGTTTGGTCTGGTCGGAAAATGGGAGATTGAGAAACGAATCAATAGCGTGGGGGTATTTGACGTCAAGGTGCGGATAGTCGGTGGAGAACACCATGTTGTCTTCCAGACCATATTCGGGGATGTGCCGCGCTGTGATTTCATCGCATTCCACGGCGCCGTAGCATTGCCGTTGAAAATACTCCAGCGGCGTCAGCGTCAGATATGGATATTCGGCTTTGCCCGTGGTCTCCGCGTATTCGCCCATGCGCCAGAGCAGCCAGGGGACCCAGGAGCAGTTGCCTTCCAGAAACGCCACCTTGAGCTTCGGAAAGCGTTCCATCACGCCGCCGAAGATCATGTCGCCGCAGGCGAGCATGTTGGCGAAGGGAAAACCGAAGGTGTTGAACATCGAAAAGGTCGAGCAGAACTGAAACATGGCAGGCTGCGGCAGGTAAACTCGGCCGGCTTCGTGAAAGCCCACCGGCAAGCTCAACCTCTGACATTCTTCCCATAGCGGATCGTAGTAGGGATCGCTCCACTTCCTGCCGTTCACATGATTGGGGCGCATGAAGATTCCCCGAAAACCATATTCCTTAACGGTGCGGCGAGTTTCTTCAACGGCGGAACTGACATCGTGGGGAGCTACCATGGCCACGCCGTACATGCGGTTGGGCGCGGTCTGGGCGAACTCATTGAGCCAGTCGTTGTAAGCGCGGGCGATGGCCGTGGCGAAATCCGGATCGAGTCCATCGATACCCAGGACGCAGAGGCCGCGGGTAGGGAAGAGAACCGCGACGTCCAATCCTTCCTTATCCATGGCCTCAACTTGAGAGATACCGTCGAAATTGCGCTTGCCCGCATCGCCGTACTTTTCAGCGAAAAACTCGTGACGATACTTTGCCAGGGCCGGGTTCTCTGGATTTCTCGGTATCGGCAGAACTTTGCCTTCGACGGTGATGCCCAGGTCCCTGAAGCTGCGGTTCAGCCCCACCGGAGCGCGATCGGCGTACTTGGGATCGATGTAGCGCTGCCAGAGGTCAGCGGGTTCAAAAACAT
>DAIRFP010000414.1:0-2387 GCA_036794995.1 Thermodesulfobacteriota bacterium
GCAAAGGGCGCAGAGGAGAATAAACAAATTCGAGCAATTTGAAATTGTCTATAATTTCAAACTGGCAACAATCTAAATTTCCTACTTCTGCGAATGACTCCGCGGTTTCTTCGCGATGATGAAAATATTTTCATTCAAGAGGTGGAAAACTAGAGCATTCTCCTCGTGGCATAGCCATTGCTCCAAAAGTCGTAGAGAGCCACAGAAAGGAGGTGAGAGGAAATGAAAGGCATAAAAGTTCTGCTGTCTATTGGAGCGATAGCATTGTTGTTTGCGGCGACGGAATCTTTCGCCCAGAAAGGGCCGGGGATGATGTGGCGCGGCGGCGGTGGTTGGGGACCGGGGACTTCCTACGGAAAAATGTACGACACCAAAACCATGGAAACTATCAGCGGCGAAGTCACCGATGTTTCGCGATTCACTCCAACTAAAGGAATGGGAGCGGGAATTCACATGAACGTGAAAACCGATAAAGAGACGATCTCAGTTCAGCTCGGTCCTAGCTGGTATCTCGAAAACCAGGACGTGAAGATCGAGCCGAAAGACAAGGTCGAAGTGAAAGGTTCCAAGATCACGTTCGGAGGCAAGCCGGCTATCATCGCCATGGAAGTGAAAAAGGGCGATGAGGTGCTGAAGCTCCGTGACGACGCCGGATTTCCGGTTTGGGCCGGTTGGCGCCGGCGCTAGTTCGAGGCGCCAATGATCTCATGCGTGCGATAGCGAAGCAGCGAACACTTCTTCGTTATCGGCGCGCGTGAAATGTGAGCGAGGAGACAAAATCATGAATTGGTTACGAAAGGACGAATGGCCCTGGTGGCAGGCGGGGCTGCTTTTGGGTTTACTTAGCATGGCTACTTTCTATACCGCTGACTATTACCTGTCGACGTCCACGACGTTCTCACGGGTTGCAGGTATGCTCCTCGGACTCGTGGCGCCGGAGCACGTCGCGGCCAATGCTTATTGGCAGAAAGTCAAACCGCTTGTGGATTGGCAGTTTATGTTGGTGATCGGCATTCCCATCGGCGCCTATCTGGCGGCCCGGCTAAGTCAAGGAATCGTTCATTTCAGCGCGCAACTTCCCGATCTCTGGGTGAGCCGATTTGGCGCCAGCCGCGGGCAGCGATGGGCGGTAGGAACGTTGGGTGGGATTCTCGTCGGTTTCGGCGCGCGTCTGGCCGACGGTTGCACCAGCGGTCACGCCCTCAGTGGAGGGCTGCAACTAGCGGTGAGCAGCTGGCTGTTTTTGGCGGCGATGATGCTTTCAGGAGTGGTTACGGCGGCGCTGGTTTTTAGGAGGGTTTGATCATGGGACCTTTGGAAATCACTGGATCCGTCCGGCTTGTGCTTGGACTTGTCACGGGCATTCTTTTCGGCTTCATTCTACAGAAGGCCCAAGTCACCAAGTATGAAAAGATCGTGGGCTTTTTTCGGCTCACGGACTTGACGGTTCTCAAGGTGCTACTGGCTGGAATATTATCGGGTATGGTCGGTGTCTATGCGTTGCATAATTTAGGGTTGGTCAATTTGCACATCAAGCCGACGATAATCGGCGCCAACGTTTTGGGCGGCTTGATCTTCGGTGTGGGCATGCTTCTTTTGGGATTCTGTCCCGGCACCTGTGCCGCGGCGTTCGGCGAAGGCCGGTTGGATGGCCTATTTCGCGGCGTTGTCGGAATTCTAATCGGCGCAGGGCTCTATTCCGAGGTTTATCCTTTTATTCAGGATAACTTTCTCAAGCTCGGCGACTACGGAAAGCTGACGATCCCGGCGCTGTTGCAGGTAAACGCCTGGTCGGTGATCATCGCCCTAGTGGTTGTGATGGGTGGGTTCCTGGTGTGGTTGGACAGAACTGGCCATAGGCGATCCACCGAAGAATTCGCCGGGCGCAAACATCCGGGAGGACATACGGTGGTGCCGCGATAGAATCGGCTGCCAAGCTCTTAGGGCAAGGCCGGTCGAGTTCACCTTAGGGGGCTATATGAAAATACCACGGGTGCTGATCTATTTTTTGATCGCTGGCGCAATGCTTGTCGTTCAGCCGGCCGGTCCTTTTTACAACCCTTATAACCGCGGCATCGCAGTAGCGGCTCAAGCAATGCAAACCCAGGAGACCTTTGAGCGCTACCGAAAAGCAATCAAAGACGCGTTCGGGATCGATATCAAGAACTTCAAGGGAAAATTGCCGGGCGGCGAAGCGGACGGCAAGCCGCTTACCAACTATGATCTGAACCAGCTCCTGATGGGGATCAAGGTGGAGTTGGAACATACCAGCGACAGGATGTTGGCGCTTGAAATCGCTACGGATCATCTCGAGGAGTTTCCCGACTACTACACGAGACTGAAGAAGATGGAAGAAGAGGCGGAGAAAGACAAGAGACGTGCCACTG
>DAIRFP010000211.1:0-8854 GCA_036794995.1 Thermodesulfobacteriota bacterium
CCAGCGCCGTTGCCATGATCCGGTTCAATTCTTCGTTGCCGAGCTCCTGCCAAAACGGCAAGGTGCTGGGCTCCGATTTCAAAGCGACTCGGGCAACATTGCTCCAGCCCTCGGGTAGGGTCATGGGCGGCCGCTGGTAATTGGGCGCCAAACTGCAAGCCGACGACATCAACGCGACAAGGGTAAAGCCGTTTAGCAGATATTTACGCATAGCCCCTCACTCTGAAGCCAATGCAACCACCGGATCCAGCCGCGCGGCCTTGCGCGCCGGCAGATAACCAAAGATCAACCCGGTGGCGGAGGCGCACACGAAAGCCAGCACCGCCGGCGTGACCGAGAAGATCACCGCCATACCGCTGGTGCGCAGAATAATCCCCGCAATGATCCCCACGAGAATGCCCGCCATTCCGCCGGCCGCGCACACCACCGCCGCCTCGATATTGAACTGCAATAAAATGTCGCGCATGCGCGCGCCGGTGGCCATGCGGATGCCGATCTCCCGGGTGCGCTCCACTACGCTCACCAGCATGATGTTCATGACGCCGATGCCACCCACCAGGAGCGAAATCGCCGCTACCGTTCCCAAAAGCAACGTGAACGTATCCTGGGTTTCCATGGCCGTCTGGAGAATCGAGGCCATGTTGCGAACGCTGAAATCCTCCGTCCGATGACGCGCCCTGAGCAGTGTCTCGACCTGCTCCTGGGTTGCTTCGATATCTGCAGCGTCGGTTACCTTTACGGTGATGCTGCTCAAGTAACTCTTGCCGAAGAGCCGAACCAAGCCGGTATTGATCGGCACAAAAATAACGTCGTCCTGATCGCTGCCGTTGGGCGACGCGCCCTTTTCCGTCATTGTGCCGATGACCAGAAAGGGCACGTTTCTGAGCAGGACGTACTTGCCCACGGGGCTGCCGCCGTTGGGGAAAAGCGTCTTGGCTACGGTGCGGCCGAGCACGACGACGGGGGCATAGGCCTTCATGTCGTCCACTTGAAAAAATTGTCCTTCCGCCACCGGCCAGTCGCGAGCGGATGGGAAGTCTTCGCCGGTTCCCTGCACCGGCGTTTGATAGTCGATGTTGCCGTAGCGGACCGTCATCCGGCTGCTGCGCTCGGGCAAAGCAGCCGCAATATTGGGCAGCGCTTTGATCGCCGCGGCATCTTCAGGCACCAAGGTCACGATATCGCCGGTGTTGCGGATGCCGGCGGCTCCGGGTCGTATCAGCATCAAATTGGTGCCGAAGGCGCTGATCCTATCCAACACCTTCTGGCGGCTGCCTTCGCCCACAGCCAGCATGGCCACCACGGCGGCAACACCGATGATGATGCCCAGCAAAGTCAGAACCGTACGGAAAAGATTGACACGCAGCGAGCGCCAAGCGGTTACGAGGGCCTCCTGCAGGCTGACGGCAAAAGTGACACCGGTTGCATAGTTTCGATTTTCTTCACCGATATTCTCGGTCGCGGTCTTCCGGGAAACGCCACTATCCTCAAAGATGCGGCCATCTTGAATGCGCACGATTCGGCTGGCGCGCTGCGCGACGTTTTCCGCATGCGTGATGAGGATGATGGTGCGGCCCTCGGCGTGCAGATTTTTGAGCAAGCTCAAGACTTCCTCGCCACTTGCGCTATCGAGTGCGCCGGTGGGCTCGTCGGCGAGAATCACTGGCGGGTTGTTTACCAAGGCGCGGGCGATCGCCACTCGCTGTTGCTGGCCGCCGGATAGCTCGGCGGGACGGTGATCGGCTCGGTCCCCGAGCCCAAGACGCTGCAGAAGCCCGCTGGCACGTTCCACTCTTTGCTGTTTGGGGAGGCCGGCATAGACCGACGGAATCTCGACATTCTCTGCCGCCGTGGCCGTGGCCAAGAGGTTATAACGCTGAAAGACAAAGCCGAAGGTTTCGCGCCGCAGCGCGGCCAGCTCATCGGCAGAAAGATGCCCCGCTTCCTTGCCCAAGACCCGGTAACTGCCGGAAGTCGGCCGGTCGAGGCAGCCGAGGATATTCATCAAAGTGGATTTGCCGGAGCCGGACTGCCCCATGATGGCGACGAATTCGCCGCGATGAATACTGAGTGAGACGCCATCCAGTGCGCGCACCGTCGTATCGCCGTTGACATAGTGCTTATGAACCGCGCTCAGTTCCAAAATGGCTGTCTTCATAACTGCGGCCCCCGATTGAAGCGTGGCGCGTTAGCGCGCGGCGTGTTGGCCTGCGCCGTGGCGGAACCCGTCGGACGATTGACCAAGATGCGGTCTCCGGCCTTTAGCCCATGCTTTACCTCTGCCTGGGTACGCGTTTGCAGGCCGACATGAACGACCCGCTGCTCTCGGCCACTCTCCGTCATGACGGATACGCGGTAGGCCTTGCCCAATTCGCTATCTTCCTTCGGCACCGGACGAGTAAGCGCCTCGGTTGGAATGATCGTGGCTTTTTCGGCCTTGCCGAAGATGAAGAACACCTGCGCGGTCATCCCGGTCATGAGTTGGCGGCCTTCGTTTTTCACATCGATCAAGACATCGTAGAGCACCACGTCGTTGACGATTTGCGGTGAAGGCAGGATCTGGCGCACCTTCCCCTGCCAGCGACGGTCACTGTTGCCCAGTGTAGTGAAGTAAACGGCCATCCCCTCTTTGAGACGATTGACGTCTGCTTCGGCCACGTTTGCGCGCACGGTCATGGCATCGAGATTGGCCACTTGAAGAACAGTCGGCGTCGTCTGGTTGGCGTTGAGAGTCTGGCCCTCGCGGGCAGGCATGGTCGTGACCGTACCCGCCATGGGCGCGTAGATCTTAGTGAAGCCAAGGTTAGTGCGGTTGCCGCGCAGGTTGGATTCCGTCTCTTGAATTTGCGCCGCAATCGACTCGACCTGTGCTTTTGCTACGGCCGCCTGCGATTCACTTTCTTGCAACACCTGCTGGCTGACCGCGTTGACGGCGATCAAATTCTGATTTCGCTTCAGGGTTTGTTCTGCTAGTGTCAGCTCCGCTTTCTGCTGATTGAGTTGCGCCTTGAGACTGTTGATACGCGCTTCATTGGCCTCCACCTGTGCCTGGTAGACCCGCGGGTCGATTTCAGCGAGCAGTTGGCCCTTAGTGACCGTGTCGCCAATATCGACATGAATCGTCTTGACCTGGCCCGACACCTGGGTACCGACGTCCACGTATTGCTTCGCCTCAAGTTTGCCCTGCGAGGTGACAACTTCCTCAATAGTGCCCTGGACGACAGCTATGGGACGAAGGGAATCCACCTCCGGTTTTTGTGCTGCCGCGTACCAATACCAACCCCCGGTCATTAGGCCCGCTACGGTCAAAAGGCCGATTATCTTCCTTCGTTGCATTTTCGGCAGACCCACATGCCATTTCATATTAGCTTCCCTTTCACCGATGGTTCTTACCGTTTAATACGATTGAAATGGCGAAAGTCTCCGCCCCCGGGAAGCAAAAAAAAACGCCGGTATTACCGGCGTTTAAAATGTCAGTGGCTATTCCTTGCGGCAAGCCCCAAGCGCCTACCCAGGCGGCGGCGGGCGACGGAGGACTTGAGCAAACAAGCGCCGCTCCTCCGGGGAAAGCTCTTTAGCGATTTCCTTGACCACCTGTCCCATCTTCTTGAACATCTGCAACTGTAGGTCGTCGATTTTGCTAACCTGCCGATCATAGGCTGCTTCGTCAAACGGATCGGCGCCTAAAACACGGATCGCCTCCTCTCGTGCCACGACTATTTGTTTCCTTAGTGGCTCGCTGCCTGCGCGCATCTGCTGAAATTTTTCACGAAAACGCGTTTGCGCGGGCTCGGGCACATCTTTGAGTGCCCGCTCCATCCGCTGTTGGCGCCCAAAAGTGACCTCCCGGGGCAGCCGGCCCAGCAATACCCCAACTAGCAGGACATTCAGAATAAGCGAGGCGACAAACGTCAGTTTTATCGTCCTGTTCATAGTGGAATCTCATCAGCATAGAGAAAACTCTGCACACTCGCCGGCTCCTCATCCCTCGGAACCGTCGTATCCGGCGTGCTGGCACCGACGATGATTCCTAAAACCAGTGCGCTTGCGACCACATAGGCGGGTTTGGGCAGATGAAATTCGGCGAACAACTGCCGAATCCACTGCCACGGCGATATCCTTCGGTTCTGCGGCAAGCTCTGTGCCCTGAGAATAATCCGTTGCGCCAGGTCAGGACTGGCGCCTTCTAACCGTCGCGAGCGCAGCATCGCATCGAGTTTATCGTCTTGTTTGTCGCTCATACGAGTGTCCTCATAAGTACACCTTCATGCGTTGCTTGAGCGTTGTCTTGGCGCGCATGATCAGTGACTGTAGCGCCTTCAGGTTCACCCCCATCGCCTCCGCCGCTTCCTGGTTGCTCAATTCTTCATCGAAGCACAAATTCAGCGCCGTGCGTTGCCGCTCGGGCAGAGCCGCAATCTCTTTTTCCAGCAGCCGCTGCTCCTGGATTCGCATGATGGCTTCATCGGCGGTTTCTCGTTCATCCATCAGGGGCATTTCTTCGTCCAACGCCACCGGCCGTTTCTTCTTCTGCCAATCGAGGCAAAGATTCACCACGATCCGATAAAACCAGGTGGTAAACTTGCTATTTCGCTCAGGCTGCCAGTTAGCCGGATTTTCCCATAGCCGAAGAAAAGCATCCTGGATGAGGTCTTCGGCGGTGTCCCTATTTTGTACGTAATGGAAAGCAAGGCGGTAGAAACGCCGGGTGTGGCGCTGAACCAACTCGGCGAAAGCCTGGTGGCTGCCTTCCTGAATGAGGGCGAGCAGCTCCTGATCGTCCTTCTCAGTCCAACCTGCCGCCATACCATTGCGTCTTCATAGTTGCCTATTTGTTTTAACTGGTTAGTCATACAACCATACCGATTCGGAGCAATAATTCTAGCGTTATTAGACATTTCAGTAACCGGATCTTTTTCATGGGCCGGTTTAGCAGGTGCTGCAAATACCCTAGATTCGACTCTTATTTTGTCCACCGCGCCTCGGTTCGCGATTCTGTTAGTCCGTACTATTGTTAATACGAATGAGCATCAAAAAGTCTTCGGGCCTCACCCAGTTATCGTGTCTTGGCCAACGTTCCAAGCTAAGATACGGATTTACCGGCCGATCCTGATATCCTTAACATTTCGATGGCCACTAATCGGCAAACTACCATCCAACTACACTGAAGCCGCGCGTCCGTCTGTAACGAAATGCGGAACATGAGCAAAACAATCTTGGCGATTTAAAGCGGAACCCACTTTCTTCGTGACTGTAACGGGCAAAAATCACGCGCCCGCTTTGCCCTGCAAGTTCGTGTTGAAAAATTCCAGGGTTTTGTTCCAGGCTTCCTTGGCCGCGTCGGGGTGGTGGCGCTCCGGATTGGTGTCGCTGTGGAAGCCGTGCTCGGCTCCGAGATAAATTTTATAGAAATAAGATTTCCGATGCTTTTTCATCGCTTCTTCGGTGCCGGGAATATCTTGGTTGACGCCGGGATCTTTTTCGCCATAGTGCGCCAGCACCGGCGCCTGAATGGTTTTCACCAGATCGAGAGGATTCGGACTACGGCCGTAAAACACCACCGCCGCTTTGAGTCCGCGAACTTGTGTCGCCGATGCGAATGTCATTTCTCCGCCCCAGCAAAAACCGATCAACCCCAAGCGGTCTCTCTGCACGTCGGGAAGAGTTCGTAAAAAAGCAAAACCCGAGTCCGTATCTTCCGCAACACCGTACCACGGCGCGAGATCCCAAATATTACTCAAACCTTCGCCTTTGGGATTCACTTTCTTCGTGCCGCCATGGCGTGACAGGTAATCGACAGCGAGGGCGACGTAACCTTGCTTGGCGAGTCGCCTAGCAACGTCTCGGGCGTAGTCGTTCAGGCCCTGGTTTTCATGAATGACAATGATCGCTGGAAATTTTCTTATGGCGGCAGGACGCGCCAGATATCCGAAAACAGGCGTGGCTTTTCCTTGATATTCAACATCGTGCCAAAGCAGTGTGGGATCACTGGGATCGATCTGGGCCGCATGGGCGCCGGTGGAAGCAAAGCCATCGATAAAGCTTTTGGCTGCGACCAGGCTCCCGGTGAGAGCGACGACCTTGCGCATGAACGCGCGGCGGCCGATTTTTCCGTCCTGGTACTCCCGAATCAGTTCTCTGATTGCTTCCGCCATGTCGATTCCTCCTATTTAGCCGCCGCTGAAAATAGGGGAAGTCGAACCGAGGTGTCAAGCAGGTAAAACCTATCTATCCGTTGTCAACGCTTGAGCTAAGACGTGAATAACTCCCGTGGGCGGCGGAATACAGAGCACCATCCACAAAGCGTTCACATCGGTTAAAGTATTTCACTAGCACACGAGACTCCGCTGACCTTCAGTCCGCCGGAGTGGGCTTTTGCGCCCTAACAGTAGTTATACCCTCCGTTTACAGGCGCTCTCCCTGATACCAAGGCACGCCAAATCTTGATCCCCGAGGGTGTGGTCTTTTTCTTGCTCAACGCTGATGTTCTGGGCAACGACAGAAGAGACGAAGGAGACACTAATGAGATTTAAGAAACGAATTCTGCGAAAGCTAAAGCGTCTTGGGGTTTTCGCATACTTTCTATTGCTACCGTCTTTTGCTGCCCAAGCAGCGGTTTTTTTCGTAAACAGCCCATCCGATGTCATGGATGGAAGTCCGGGCAACGGCATTTGTGAGACGGCTGCCGGAAACGGGATTTGCACGTTGCGCGCTGCCATCATGGAGGCCAACGCATTGACCGGAGCCGACCACATCTATTTGCCATCGCTGCCATCGCCAAACACCTATACCTTAGCCCTAGTCGACGAACTGACTATCGGCGGTAGCAGCCTGACCATCACGGGCTTTGGCGCATCGACCACCATCATCGACGGGAACAAAGGCGTGCGGCCTAACAGCGGAGTATTAACTATTAACTCGGGACTTACCGTGAACATCAGCGGAGTCACGATTCGCAACGGAGCACGAAACTCGGGCGGAGGTGGCATCTCAAACTTCGGCGTATTGACGCTTACGGATAGCGTCGTGAGCGGGAACAGCGTCAACTCCGGAGTTTCCTTCGGCGGTGGCGGCATCTTTAACCCCGGCACTTTGATCCTTACCAGCAGCTTCGTAAGCGGGAACACCTCCAATACTTTTGGCGGGGGCATCGACAACTTCGGCGAAATGACGTTGGTGAACAGCACGGTGAGCGGGAACAGTGCCCTTCATGGCGGTGGCATCGTCAACGACGGCAAACTAAGTCTCATCAACAGCACCGTGAGCGGGAATAATGCCGGTATGGACGGCGGTGGCATCAACAACGGTGGCATCGCAGGTTTGTTTAGCGCCACGATTACGAACAACCGGGCCGACGCCGATCTCAACCTTACTGGGGTCGGGGGCGGGGTCTTCAATGATGTGGGCGGAATTTTTAATTTCCAGAACACGATTCTCGCTGGGAATCTTGAAACCGAATGTGCAGGGATCATCACGTCCGAGGGCAATAACCTGATGCGAGACATTTCTGCCAACTGTACGGTGACCGGCGGTGGAGTCGTGTTCGCCACTCCTCAATTGGGTCCCCTCCAAAACAATGGCGGTTCGATACAGACCCACGAGCTGCTTGCAGGTAGCCCGGCGATCGACGGCGGGAATCCCAGCGGCTGCAAAGATAATCATGGGGGGCTGCTGGTAAAGGACCAGCGAGGCTTTCGTCGCACGATAGGCTCGCGCTGCGACATTGGCGCCCTTGAGTCTGCCAGCGGACCGGGATTTACTTTCAACTTTGACCTCGACTTCGATGGCGACGGACGGCACGACATCGGAGTGTACCGCGACGGGAACTGGCTCATTTTACGCTCTTCGGACGGCGGCATGACCGCGACGGGTTGGGGCGGATTGGCGCAGGACATCCCCGTGCCAGCGGACTATGACGGGGACGGTAAGACAGACATCGCGGTATATCGGAATGGGCACTGGTTCATCCTTCGCTCCTCGGATGGTGGTGTTACAACGATCGGTTGGGGCGGACTGGCAGGGGACATCCCCGTGCCCGGCGACTATGATGGAGATGGTCGAACAGATGTCGCCGTTTACCGCGAGGGGAATTGGTTGATTCTAAGGAGCTTTGATAACGGGGTCACGGCGACGGGATGGGGTGGACTAGCGCAGGACAGACCTGTGCCTGCAGACTACGACGGAGACGGCAGAACCGACATAGCGGTTTATCGAGATGGGGGCTGGTTTGTTATTCGTTCTTCGGACGGAGCAACGACCGGGATAGGATGGGGAGGTCTGCCTCAAGATGTGCCGGTGCCAGCAGACTTTGACGGGGACGGCAAGGCAGACGTGGCGTTATATCGGGATGGAAACTGGTTCATCATCCGCTCGTCAAATGGAGCAGTCACTACCATAAGCTGGGGCGGATTGGTGCAGGACGTTACGGTACCCGGTGACTATGATGGAGACGGTAAAGCCGACGTAGCGATCTACCGGGACGGCGCATGGTTTATTGCCAGATCCTCGGATGCTGGGTCTTCGGTGACTCCGTGGGGCGGTCTGTCACAGGATATGCCGTTGAATTGATGTCCATCGCCCAGAAGACAAGAGGTTATATAAATCTTCAGGATTCCGTGTGGGCAACCCGCGCTGAGGTTGCGTCCTTCGACTAAGCTCAGGATGCGCGACTATGAAGAATTCCGCTCGTGGTGAGCTTGTCGAACCATGCGAACTCTGCGCGTCTCTGGGGTGCACGGCAAGCTCGGGATGAGAGCGGCCGGTCATCACCTTGCCCGTTTAGCCACCGTCTAGGATGAAAAAAAGACAATCGAGTTTTTTAGCGGCTTAGAGCCTTCTCTAGGACAGCATGGCA
>DAIRFP010000020.1:0-2217 GCA_036794995.1 Thermodesulfobacteriota bacterium
CAGCACCCACGTAGGTTCAAAGTTCAAGGACCGGCTTGATCTACCTTGAACATTGAACCTTGAACGCGTGACTTCGTAGCTAGCGTGCGAGTCGCCGCCGCGTCCCGTCCAGGCTCCAAATGCCGGCACCCTGAGTCGCCATGTAAAGAAAGATGAAGCAGTAGAGCACCGCCAGCTCGCCTTGGTTTTCGATGGGCCAGGAGCTGGTGGGCAAATGGCCCATGAAATAAGCGGCGGCCATTTCGCCGCTAAGAATAAACGCTACAGTGCCCGTGAACAATCCCAGCGCGATAAGCGCGCCGCCGATAATCTCGATGATCCCTGCTAATCCAAACAGCGAAAAGAGCGGCACCGCCGCGCCGTTGACGCCGCCGAAGAGGCCAAAAACTTTTTGTAATCCGTGGCAAAGAAACAACAGAGCGACAACGATGCGCATGATTGCGTAGATTTGCGGCGCGTAGCTAGCCAGAATTTTTTCCACGACGGTGACCTCCTTTTTCTTTATACAGTTTGGCCTTCAGGGAATTTGACGGGCGCTTGGCTTACTCCGGCAGCGGAATGAACTCATCGTCACCGGGCACCTGCGCAAAGCGTCCTTCGCGCCAGTCCGCTTTTGCCGCTTCGATCCGATCCGGCGAAGAGGCGACAAAGTTCCACCAGACGGTTCGCGGGCCGTCCAGTTTGGGCCCGCCGATGAGAATGAACTGGGTCGGGGCATCCGCATGGAAAACGACTTCAGCCTTGGGGGTGAAGACCACCAGCGTCCCTGGAGCGAAGTGCTGCTGGTTCAGTTTCAGCTCGCCGGAGACGACTGCGATAGCGCGCTCTTCGATTTCCGCCGGTAGCGAAACTTGCTTGCCAGGATCGAGTCGGCAATCAACGTATACGGGATCCCCATAGGTAGTGACCGGGGATCGGCGGCCGAAAACGTTGCCCAAAATAATCCGGCTCCAAACGCCTTCCCCTTCCATCTCCGGCAGCTCGGCGCTCGCATGATGAGCGAAGGCGGGGGGAGTTTCCTCGTGGCTTTTCGGCAAAGCGACCCAGGTCTGAATACCGAACAACTCCGCGCCGGGCGGATTGCCGGCATCCGAGGTGCGCTCCGAGTGAACGATGCCGCGTCCCGCGGTCATCCAATTTACCTCGCCGGGCTGGATCGGCTGCACCGTGCCGAGGCTGTCGCGATGCATGATCTTGCCGGCGAGCAGGTAGCTTACCGTCGCCAGACCGATGTGCGGATGGGGACGCACTTCGAGGGACCGGCCGTGCATCAACTGAAGCGGCCCAAACTGGTCGAAGAAGACAAAGGGACCCACCGCTCTGCGCTCCGTTGCCGGCAATGCTCGCATCACGTCGAACCCACCGACATCGCGGCGCCGCGGCACGATCACGGTCTCGATGGGCGCGTCCGTGCGGTCGTTAATGCAATCGGGATCGTTTGTGGGATTCCAGCTCATAAAGGCCTCCGCTCAAAAGCCCATGCCGATGCCCAGGGACCAACCCCGCGGCCCGCGCTCGAACTCGCGGTTTCTAAATCGTTGCTCATCACGCCGGACTTGATCGATCTCATCTTCCATCCTTTGGCCGATCCATTCGGCGCTAGCGATAAGCTGCGGCCGATCGATCTCCTTGCCGGAAAGCATTTCGATATCCTTGTCCAGCTCAGTGCGAATCTCCCGGCGCGGATCCCAAAACGCGGTATAGGGCATGGTGCGATTCATATATTCGAGCCAGTCATAGAGGCCTTTCATGCCGCTGTCGAGCTCTTTCAATCCTCCGGGATTATCGCCGCTGCGCAGCAAGGTCAACCCAAGGTAGATTTTGGCCAGATAATCATCCTGATAAATCGAGAGAGCTTTCTCAAGCGATTGGCGCGCCTCCGGGTAACGCCCGAGGCTGTATTGGGAACGTCCAACGTAGGTCCAAATTCCTTCGCGATACGATTCAGACTGGAATATATAATCCGGATTGCTCTTGGCGACTTCCCAAAAATAGCCCAGGGCGTCCTCGGGTTTGTTGATCAACAAAGCCTGGCGCCCGGATTGGACCTGTCCGGCCGCGGTATAAGCCGCACAGCCTGTCAGGATCAAAACCAAGCAGAGCGGGCCGAACCATGGATTTGTTCCCATATATAAACGCTAAGGTCGGCCGGAGGCGAAGTCAACAATAGCGCCCGGATTATCTACGGAAAGTTCAAAGAGAAGGGCGGCCTCCTCC
>DAIRFP010000020.1:2317-37345 GCA_036794995.1 Thermodesulfobacteriota bacterium
GGTTTCCGCCGCGGCAAGTTGCTCCTGCTTCCGGCCAAGCCACAGTCCATTCAGCAGCCACGCTATAGAAATCGGCACGGCGACGATGGAGATTCCGGCCATGGCCAATCCCACAAAGCCCAGCGCCGCATAGGACCACGCGCCAATTTGATCCCCAGCTCGGTAGACCACCGTGTCGATGAAGCTCTTCGCCTTGTATTTATCTTCCCGGGGCACCACGGTGAACAGCAGTTCTCGCGTCGGACGCGCGAAGGCAAAATTTCCCGCCCGGCGCAGCACCTGATAACCGACCAGAACTGCAATCGTCGGAGTCATCGCCAGGGTGCCAAAGCCAAAAATGCTCAGGGCCGGCAAGGTTGCCAAGGTGAGCCCCACACCGATGGTCCGAAGCACGCGGCCGGTCAAAAACAACTGGGCGCCCAGGGTAAGAATATTCACCCAAAGATCAACGCGGGCAAAGAAGGCGGTACGCGCGCCGCGATCGGCGAAGCTCTCACGCGCAATCTCCGCTTGCTGGAAATAGAGAAAAGTCGAGGTTATCGCAAAGAGCAAAATGTAGACACTGACGTTGATTAAATACGGCGACTTGAAGGCATGGGTGAGACCGGCAACCATCGAGCCGCCGATCGGCACTTCTCCGCCCTGTGCCGCGGGTCGCCGGTGGAGGGTGTCGGATAAACGCGACAGCCGCCTGACCGCGAACACCGCTGCTTCCAGCAGCACCGCCGATCCCAACAAAAGATAAGTCTGTGAAACCTGCGGCGCCAAGGATGCTGTAATGCTCGACCCCACGATACCGCCAAGAGTGGCCCCGGCGGCAATGAATCCAAAGAGCCGCTTACCCTGCTCGGAGTCAAAAACATCCACCATCAGAGCCCAGAACACAGAGACAACGAATAGATTGAATACCGATGCCCAGATAAAAAAGACCCGGCCCACCCAGATATACTGGTCTGGAGACGCCAGTTTGAGCAGCACGACAAAAATCAACAGGTTGACGATGAAGAAGCGGTAGGTAACGGCGATGAACTTCACCCGCGGCAGTCTGGCGACCAGCGCCGCAAACGGCGGATTGACCAGGATCATGCCGGCCAGTGTGCCGGTGAACAGCCACTGGAGGTTTTCGACTCCGCCCGCAACGCCCATTTCGTCGCGAATGGGACGGAGAATGTAGTAGGAAAAAAGGACGGAGAAAATATAGAGCCAGGACCAGCCCAGCGCCGCCATTTCCGCAGGACGCACGTCGATGATAGGCTTCAGCAGCCGGTAAACCCACCCGGGTTTAACCGGCTCTGCGACTTCCGATTCGGTCATAAATTGCTTTAAGTTGTTGAGACGGTGCGTCGTTCGAAAAGCGTCCGATGATGTCAGTTAGTCTTCGACGTTGAACCTTAAACTTTGAACCTTGAACCGGCCTTCGAGCGGATTGTACTCCTAGACGGCTTGAACGTTTTGAACGGCTTGAACGATTGGAACCATCTCACTCTCAGACGTTATCGATTAATTGTTCCATGCGTTTGCGCATGGTGGCATCGGGCAGGCGCCCGCGCGCCGCGCCGAGATTGTCGACGACGTATTCGGGCCTGGCCATCCCGGGCACGGCGCAAGTAACGGCGGGATGAGAAACGATGTATTTAAGGAAAAACTGCGGCCACGACGCGCAGTCGAATTCCGCCGCCCAGTCCGGCAATTTTTTGCCTTCTACGGCTTTGAACAACCGCCCCCGGCCAAAGGGCAAATTGATCATTACCGCCATGCCACGATCTCCCGCCAGCGGAATGATCCGTTCGCCCGCGTCGCGGTTATCGAGAGCGTAATCGACTTGGATGAAGTCGAGGGTTTCCTTCTTCATGGTCTGCTCGAAGTCGCCGTACTGGTTGTCGAAGGAAGTCGTAATCCCGACGTAGCGAATGCGCCCAGCCTGCTTCATCTCGCGCAAGGTCGCCAACTGCGTCTGTGTGTCGAGCAAATTATGCACGGCGATCAGATCGATCTTGTTGGTGCGGTATCTTTTGAACGACTGCTCGATTAGTGCGAGGCCTGGGTCGCGGCCGACACCCTTGCGCAAGCTGACTTTAGTTGCGAGGAACAATGAATCGCGAATTTTGAGGCCTTCGACAATTTCACCGACCACCGCTTCCGCGTTGCCGTAGGACGAAGAAGAATCGATGACTTTGAGTCCCACTTCCTTGAACTTAGCGATGGTTTCGCGCAGCGGCACCTTCTCGGCGTCGGTTTTAACTTCTTCGTAGCGCCGTGCCGTGCCGAGGCCGATGATCGGAATCATCTCGCCGCTTGACGGAATCTTCTTTTGGATCAGCGCCGTCGCCCCTTGGGCAAACAAACTCTGATAGGGCAACATCAACGTCGCACCCGCCGCCATTCCCGCTTTTATGAAGTCCCGACGATTCAAGTCCATGAACTCACCTCCCTGTACGTGCTATCTCTCGCAGCATCAAAAGCAGGTCGATTCGGTAGCCGCTAAGGCTCGAAGTCATTACTGCAAGAGTAATCTGAAGATTAAGGAATGCAAGAGCAGGTGGCTATACTAAACCCAAAGATCCGCATCGCCTCTGCCACAAGCAAAACACCCCTGCAGTCAAAATCTCCGGCTCTTATGAACAAAAACTCTGATTGCAGGCTGCTCAAAAAGGCTTAGAGGCAAGGCGCGCAAAGATCGATCAGTGCCGGCGTAGTCTCTTCCTATAGGTAGCCGGGCTTCCTCCGTCTTGAACTTTGAACGTGGAACCTTGAACCGGCGCGCAAGCGCTTATCCCTTGATCAATTTGCGCCATAACCGCGCGTACTCTTCAAACTTTTCGGCCAACGAAAGATCCGCCGCGCGAATATTCAAGCCCTTGACCAATCGGGGCGGATCGGGCTCCACGTCCGGCCGCACCGGAATTCGCCTGAAGTTTCTGATCATGGTTTGTCCTTCTTTCGAGAAAGCAAAGTCAATGAAGAGCTTGGCCGCATTCGGATGGGGCGCGTTGGCGGTCATGGCCATGGGGTAGATCTTGCTCAGCACCGGATTCGGGGCCACCCAGTCCACCGGGCCGCCGTTTTCTTTCAACCTTTCCACTTCGCTGGGATAGGCAATCACCGCCACCGGAAACTCACCCGCCGCCATCAACTGCACCAGCAAGTTCTGCCCGCGGACCATCTTCGGATTTTGGCGCAGGAGCCTTTCCACCAAAGCGACGCACTTCTCGTCACCCATGATCTTGCACTGATTGGCGAACCATTCCTCATCGGAATCGTCCATCCCCAATCGGCCCTTCCATTGCGGGTCCAACATGTGGGCATACTCCCGGGGAACGGATTTTTCGTTGAGCATTTTGGTGTTATAGGCGATCACGCTGGTATTTTGATAAAGCGCCACCCAATGTCCATCGGGATCTTTGAACTGCGTCGGGATAACTTGCGCCTCCACAGAGCGGTAGGCGGCGGTCAGGCCCTTTTGTTTGAGAAAGTAAGATTGAAATCCCCCCATGGAAACCACGTCCGCCAAAACTCTCCCCGCGTTTTTATCCGTGATCACCTTGTTGAGAATCGCATTGCTGACCGCGCGATAGACATCCGTTTTTATGAACGGATATTTTTTTTCGAACTGCCTGAGAAAAACTTGAGCCTGCTCCAGGTTAACCGTCGTGTACCAGACCAGAGCCCCTTCCTTCTTTGCACCCTCAACCCATTCGCTCGAAGGGCTTCCCTGTCCGAACGCTGGGCCGGCGTTGACGATCAAGCAACAGCCAAGTAAAACAGCCAGCCTCCATCCTCGCTTCCCTCGCATAAGACGCCCTCCGGTCAAAAAGATATGGGCGGCATGCTAGAAGAACCGGCCGTCTAGTGTCAATCGAATTTTGCCCGTTGTACTCAATCTCGAAGCGTCGCTTCCGCATTCGGACCCGACTGGCGTTTGAAATCGGAACTCGGAATCTGTGCACCTCTGGAACCGCTGAACGTCTCGGAACGATTTGAAGCCGCGTGCCGGGCTACGTCAAGAGCTTGAATCCGTATTGCGGGAAATGGGGGTCGCAACCGAAAGCGACGTTGATCCTCGTGCGCGCCATGACCGCGAAACTCGTGGCGTCAGTGTAGGAAAAAGATTTGTCTGTATATTTGCGAATGATATCTCTTGCAACATCTTCGTCCCCTGCTTGCACCGCCTCCACCTGCCAGCTTTGACCCAAGAGCCAGTGCCGGGCCATCGCGGCATTCATTCGAGACAAAATCAAAGCGTGAGATTCGGCAACGATGAAATTGGTCAGAAGCGGCGTTAGACCACGGCCCGACATTGAACGAAGGAGGGCCACCGCCTTTCGATGAAAGGCATCATCACGATCAACAAGAGCATAAATGGCGCTGCTGTCTACTAAGACTTGCGCCATCTCTTGCGCTCGCCTTTCGCGAGATAATAATCGTGACGGGCAGCAATGTTACGTTTACCGCTCGCACCTTGGCCGATCATATTCCAAATGGGATCTTCGGCGCTTAGAGCCTTGGCGTGCGAGACTTTGTGCAGCCTCACATACTCTCCCTCGCTCTCCACCACCAGATAGTCGTCTTTGGTAATCCCAAGCCTTCGACGAAGATCGACGGGCAGAGTTATCTGTCCTTTTTCCGTGACCTTTACAATCGCCATGATCATTGCCTCGTGTGGGAAATTCCTACTTGAAGTATACCTAACTTGTCATTAAATCAAAACAACCGTTCCGAAGCATGAAACCACCGACAGCAAGCTACGAGGTATCACAAATCACTACGCTTTGACCCGAATTTGTCACCTCAGAATGCGCCTCGATTCCCGTTCGCGCGGGAATGACGGATGGGCTCTGATTCAGGTTGATGAACTTTGATCCTTGAACGTTGAACTGCGGATAGCCAGCTTCTCTCTCGAGACGGTCGATGTCGGCGAGATCCTGGGGCCGGCCTTAGGCTCGGATAACGAGATACTCAACTTTTTCTTCGTTGAATATGGACAATATGTCTCTGTAATCGGGATTCAGCACGAAAATCCCCTCTGAAGCTCCATGCGCTCAGGGTCATCGGCCACAGCATGGCCAACCGTTCGGCGGGGGTGGTCTCACGCAAGTCATCATCATTCCCCTGATTTTGCAGGCGGCTCTTGCGAACCTTGATGGCCCCGTTCTTCATCGGCGACGATTCTACCATGCGCTAGACGTAATTTGCACGAACCTTAGCTGGCACGGTGCCTTGTCCGAAGGCCTGGAACGATTGGAATTGCCGGACCGGTGGAAACTACTGGAACCATTGGAACTGAACTTCCCACCTTGAACTTTGAACCTGGAACCTTGAACTGCCATGGGCCGTTAGGGCGCTTCCCAACCGCCACCCAGAGCTTTATACAGAGCAACCAGATTGGTCACCATCGTCGCCTGGCTCTCGGCCAGGGCGCTTTCCGTGACGTAGAGCGACCGCTGGGTATCGAGGACGTTGAGAAAGTCGTTGAGTCCTCGGATGTAAAGCTCGTTGGCCATGGCCACCGCCCGTCGATTGGCGGTAACTGCGTCGGTGAGGGAGCGATAACGAGCTTGCTCATTCGCGTAATTCACCAGAGCGGTTTCCACGTCCTGAAAGGCGATCAGGAGCGACTTTTCGTACAGCGTCAAAGCCTGCTCCTGCTGGGCATTGCGGATCTCGATGTTCGCGCGAATCCTGCCGGCGTCGAATACCGGCCATGTGATCCTCGGCCCGCTTGACCAAAACCGGCTGCCGCCCGAAAACCAATCGTCGGCACTAACGCTCTGCAGGCCGGCAACCCCGGTCAGAAAAAATTTCGGAAACAGGTCCGCCGTGGCGGCGCCCACCAGCGCCGTTGACGCAGCCAGTTGCCGCTCGGCGCGACGAATATCCGGACGCCGCCTGAGCAGATCGGAAGGCAATCCGACGAGCACTTCCGGCGGCAAGTTAGGAATTTCCATTTCCTTGGATAGCTCGCCCCAAAGCACGCCAGGCTGCGCTCCCAAAAGAACATCGAGCCCATAGGCAGCCTGCTTCACGAGGCTTTCCAACGTAGGAATCTGCGCGGCAGTGGAATTGACCTGAGCCTCCTGCTGCGCCACATCCAGATCGCTGGCGAGCCCCGCTTGAAAGCGCACCCGGGTCAGCTCCAAGGTATCTTGTTGGGTCTTCAGATTCGCGCGGGCCACACCGAGCCGGCGTTGAAAGCCGCGGAGATCGATGTAATTTCTCGCCACCTCGCCGAGCAAGGTGACGAGCACGTCGCGCCGGTTTTCCACGACGGCTTCGACGGTCGCGTCCGCGGCTTCGACGCTCCGGCGCACGCCGCCAAACACATCGATTTCCCAGTTAGCGTCAAATCCATTGCGGTAAAGATTCTGATCCAGATTGGAGCCACCCCCCGAAGGCGCCACGACGGCGCCCTGGCCGGGGGATCCTATGGCGTTCTCGCTGGCGCGATTGCGCGTGTAGGATCCGGACAAATCCACCGTGGGCCAAGCCCCGGAAGCGGTCACCGCGCGGGATGCGCGGGCTTCGCGTATGCGCGCTTCCGCCAAACGCAGATCGAGGTTCGAGCGCACCGCGCGCTCGACCAACGAGCTGAGCAGCGGATCGTTAAACGCGGTCCACCATCGGGCCAGCTCGACGGAGCGCGTATCGATGCCCTTCTGTTGCGCCTCCTGCCAGCCGGCGGGAACCGGCAGAGCGGGCTTCTCGTAGTTGGGTCCCACCGCGCAGCCCGCAGCCAGAAAAATCAAGACTTCAATGGCAACTCGAAACTTGCCAGTTGATTTTCTGTCAGTCATTTTTCAATTCCTTCCCTCGTGAATAAATTCGAAACGCGAAATCCGAAATTCGAAACAAATCCAAATGCTCAAAAATCGGAAATTTCCAAGTCCGGTGTTTCGAATTAGTGTTTTGGGATTTCGTGGGTTTTGGGTTCATTTCTTTGAGCTTGTTTCGGATTTCGATATTCGGATTTCGGATTTTATTCATGCAATCTCTTTGTTTTCTTATGTGAGCCGATGACGAAACATCCAGGAGGCCGCCGATAGCGTAACCGCGGCAATGACGGCCAAAGGCCACAACTCGGGAAACAGCAAGCGAAGCCCCACTCCTTCCAGGTACACCCGATGGGCCATCTCGATGGCATAGCGCAACGGATTGATCAAGGTGAAATACTGGAGAAACACCGGCATGCTGCTGATGGGCGTCGTCAACCCCGACAAGAGCGCAAAGGGCATAAGCAGCATGAAAGAAAACAGCATCGCCTGCTGCATGGTCGCCGACACCGACGATATCAAAAGGCCGATGCCTACGGCGGCGAGCAGAAACACGCTGAGTCCGGCGTAGAGAGTGAAGAACGACCCCGCAAAAGGAATGCGGAACCAGAGCTGCGCCACCAGCAAAACCAAGGTCGCCTGAACAATCCCCACAAGCACCGGAGGCAGCGCCTTACCGGCCATGATTTCCGCCGGACGGAAGGGCGTCACGAGTAATTGGTCGAAAGTCCCTTGTTCACGTTCCCGCGCCACCGACAGACCGGTGAGCAGCATCGTCTGGAGCAGGGTAAGGGTGCCGATCAAAGCAGGGATCATGTGCCAGCGTGTCTCCAGATTCGGGTTGTACCAAGCCCGGGCGGTGAGCTGGATCGGCGCGGCGCCCTGGCCATGCGCTTTCCGCCAGTCGGCGTTGAAAGATTCCACAATGGCGTTCACGTAGCCCATCGCCGTGCCGGCGGTATTGGAGTTTCGGCCATCGGCGATCACTTGCACATTGGTCTGGCGGCCCGAAAGGAGGCGTCGTTCGAAGTCCTGATCAATCTGAACCACGAGCAAAACATCACGATTATTGATCCTGGTCTTAACGTCCGCGGCCCGGTCTAAGTTCACCACCCGGCGGAATACACCGGAGCCGTCGAGGCGCGCCAACAATTCACTGGACGCGGCGCTCCGATCTTGATCCAATACGGCATAAGGAATGTCGCTCAAATCATAAGTCGCCACATAGCCGTAGATCAGGCATTGAAGTATCGGCGGTATCACCAGGCTGAAGCGGCTGCGCGGATCTTTCAGGATCGCCAGCAACTCCTTGCGCGTCAACGCCAATATTCGGAACATTGCATCAAGCATCTATGTCTCAACCCAATTGCTTCTGCGTGACTCTGCGGGTCAAAAACACCAGTACCGCCGCCATGCCCGCCAGCACAGCCATATTCGGCACAATCACGGCCCAGATGTCGCCGGCCAAAAAAATCGTCTGCAGCAGCGCGACGAAGTACCGGGCGGGAAGCACGTAGGTAATCACCCGAACCGCAGCCGGCATGCTGTGCAAATCGAACAAAAATCCCGAAAGCATCACGGCCGGCAGAAACGATACGAGCAAGGTGATCTGGCTCGCCACGAACTGACTTTTCACCGCCGATGAAATCAACAGTCCGATACCGAGAGCCACCAGCAGGTAAAGCATCGATGCCGCTGTGAGCACGACCAGGGAACCGCGAAAGGGCACAGCAAAAAGAAATTTCGCGGCCAGCAGACAGAGCGCCAGACCGATTACGCCGAGGACAAAATACGGGATGGTTTTGCCGAGCAGGATCTCGTCGGTTCGGACCGGGGTGACGAACAGCGCCTCCAAGGTGCCGCGTTCCCATTCACGGGCCATGACCAATGCTGTGAGCAAAGCGCCGATCAGGGTCATGATCAAAACGATCAGACCGGGAACCAAAAAATAACGGCTCTCGTTGGCCTCGTTGAACCAAAGCCGGCTCTGCACCGCCACCGGTCCGCGCAAGACCGCTTCCCCTTGAGCGTCCCGGCGTGCCGCCCATTGACCGATGGCTCCCTGAGCATAGGTCTGAATGATGCGAGCATGGTTGGCATCCACCCCGTGCACAAGGATCTGCACTTCGGCTTTGCCGAGACTCAAGTTGCGGGAAAAATCGGGACGGATGCGGATGATGCCGTCCACCATGCGGGTCAGCATGAGCTGTTCGGCGCGACGCATTGACGTGAGTAGCTGCGCGTCAAAGTACTTCGATAGCTGAAAGCTGCCCGCCAAATCGGTTGCTTCCGGCGAGGGGTCTTCCAGCACCACGGCCACCGGGACGTTACTCACGTCCAGCGACAACCCGTAGCCGAACAGCAGGATCAATAACAGCGGCAACACGATGCCGATGGCGATGCTGCTCGGATCCCGAATCATCTGACGGGATTCTTTCCGGACAAGGGCGCCAATGCGCCGTAAACTCGCGGCAAAGGAAGCGTGGCTGGCTTCGTAATTCACGTTCATGCCGCACCTGGGGACGCCGTCCGGCGGTCCGCTTCAGCTTCGCGCGCCTCCTCGACGATGGCGATAAACGCGTCTTCCATGGTCGGTTCTTTGGCATTTTGCGAGCGACCGCGGATCTCAGCGGGTGTCCCCTGGGCCAGAATTCGGCCGGCGTCCATGATCGCGATTCGGTCGCAATACTCCGCCTCTTCCATAAAGTGAGTGGTCACCACCACCGTCACCCCCCGCTCCGAGAGCGCGGTGATCCGCCTCCAAAAGTCCCGTCGCGCCAGCGGATCGGCGCCGCTGGTGGGCTCATCCAGGAACAAAATCTCCGGCTCGTGCAACAAGGCCGCCGCCATCGCTAGCCGCTGTTTAAACCCCCCCGGCAGATTCCCGCTCGCCAATCCAGCCAGGGGGGCGAGGTCGAACTGTTGCAAGGCCCACTCGATGCGGCTTCGCCTTTGCGCACCGCGCAAATTGTAAGCGCTGGCGAAGAATTCCAGATTCTCACTCACCGAGAGCTGCCCATAGAGCGAGAACTTCTGGGCGACGTAGCCAATGCGTTGCCGTGCCGCGGCGCCCGCGCGACCTAGGTCCGCGCCCGCGACTCGCAACGTACCGCTGCTGGCGGGTAGCAACCCGCAGAGCATGCGAAAGGTGGTCGTCTTGCCCGCACCGTTAGGACCGAGCAGGCCGAAGATCTCGCCGCGCTGAACCGTGAAGCTGATGTGATCGACGGCGGCGAAACTGCCAAACTGGCGCACTAGATCACGCACCTCGACGACGGGCTCACTTGGAGACAAGGAGACACGCGGCCGAGACTCCTGCTCTCCTTGTCTCCTTGTCTCCTTGTCTATTTTCGCCGGCTCTCCTGGTCTCCCGGTCTCCATATCTGTCCTTTGCCGCAACAAAATCATGAAGCCGTCTTCGAATCGCGGCGGCACCGGTAGAGGATGAGGAATAAGGGATAAAGGATGAATGGAAGTCGCTTCGTGATCGCCGGACCGATTTATCTTTTCGCCTTCATCCTCTATCCTTTCGTTCAAAATCAAGCGCACGCGGCCGCCTTCCGGCACTGCGTCGAGCACGGCGCGGTGATCCAGCAGCCGCGCCTGAAATTCCCGGGCTTTCCGGCCGGCAGGCGGTTCGGCGATAAAAGCGCGGCCGGCGGCCAATCCGCTCACATCATCGGGACGACCCCGGGCCAGCACTTTTCCCTGGTGCATCACAATCACGCGGTCGCAGCGCTCGGCCTCGTCGAGATAGGAGGTACTGAGCAGCACGGTAAGTCGCTGATCCTTGACCAGCTGTAAAATGATTTCCCATAGTTCCCGCCGCGACAGTGGATCTACACCCACGGTGGGCTCATCCAGCAGTAAGAGTTCCGGCGCACGGACCAACGTACAGGCAAGCCCGAGCTTCTGCTTCATGCCCCCCGATAACCGTCCGGCCAAACGTTCCACGAAGGGACCCAACGCTGTCATCTCCATTAGCCGCGGGTAACGCTGGCGCCGCTCCTCGACAGTAACGCCGTGCAAATCCGCGTACAGATCGAGATTCTCTTGCACGCTCAAATCTTCGTACAGCCCGAACTTCTGCGGCATGTAGCCGATGCGGTCTTGCACTTGCTGGGGATCGGCAGCCACGTCGACTCCCAGAATCTTGAGCTCACCCCTATCAAAGGTCATCAATCCCGCCGCTAAGCGGATGATGGTAGTTTTGCCCGCGCCATCCGGCCCCACTAGAGCCGCAAGCGTACCGGACTCCACCTCGAGGGAAATCCCGTCGAGGGCGTGCACGAGCTCGCCGCTTTCGCGACAGAAGGTCTTCTGGATGTCCCGGCCGCTTAGGACCTCGGTATGCTCGCTATGATTCATCGGGGCTCTCGCAATAGACAAGGAGACTTGGAGACCAGGAGATAAGGAGACACCGACACTACAAGACGGGGAAACAAGGAGACTTGGAGACGAAAAGACAAGGATCTCATCGCGAGATTACCCAAGATTGAGGTTTGTTGATCATTGCCACGAGCATCCGCAAGATCTCGTCGTAGGCATGATACAAATGACTAGCGCGATCATGCTGCAGGTATGAGCATTCAGTTGCGAATTCAAGCCACACCTGTGTCTCGGCAGCTTCACTCTCCGCGTCGGAAAGTTTGGCGACGAACGCCGCTTTATAGCGCCGCTTCCGCCACGCTTCAGCGAGATTCGCACAGACCGACCGAGAAGACCGCCGGACTTGATCAGTGAGCGAATAGGTTTCTTCTTTCGGGAACCCTTTCGATTCCTGAAAGATCAGCATGGCGGCATCAAACGCCTTTTTGTAAACTTCCAGTTCGGTATGTTGTTGTATCTTCATCTCCAAGTCTCTTCGTCTTTGTTCCCTGTCTCCCTATCTCCTTGTCTATCTTGTCTCCTGTCTCCCCTTCTCCTTGTCTCCTTGTCTGTTTTCTATCTCCTTGTCTGTACTTAGATAGACCGTCGCCGGCATGCCGAGACGCAACTCATCCGACGGGTCTTTGACGAATACCCGGACTTCATAAACCAAACTCGTCCGGAGCTCTTCCGTCTGCACCGTCTTGGGCGTGAACTCGGCGACGGGGGAGATAAAACCGATCCAACCTTCGAAGCGACGTTCTGGAAAGCTGTCCACGGCAACCCTCGCGGCCATGCCTTCCTGAAGCTTGCCGAGATCCGTCTCGGAAACATAAGCGCGCACCCATTTCGGGTCAGTGATCGCCAGCGAGAATACCGGCTTTTGCGGTGAAGCCATTTCGCCGGGCTCCAACAGGCGCGTGCGAACCACGGAATCCATCGGCGCCAGTAGCTGCGCATCCACCAAATGTTGCCGCAGCAAAGCCAGCTGCGCCTCATTGGCCCGCAGCCGCGCCTCGGCCTCGGCGATGTCTTCCTTGCGCGGGCCGATCACGGCCAGCTCCAAGGCCCGCTGATTAACCACCAGCTTTGCCTCGGCCATTTGCAAAGCTGCCTTGGCGCTATCGACGTCCTGCTGTCGCACCGCCCTGCCCACAGACATTTCCGCCGCGCTCTTGATACGCTCGTACTGTTGCCCCGCGTTCACGGCATCGGCCTTGGCCGAATCGACGTTGGCGCGCGCCTGGGCGATTTCTTCGGGACGGCTGCCGTTGCGGAGTCGTTGCACGACTTGCCGTTGGGCGGCCGTTTGAGCTTCGGCCTGCGCCACCTGCGGTTCCAAACGCCGCGTATCCAGCCGGGCGACAAGTTGGCCCTGTCGCACGCGCGCGCCCTCTTGCACCAGCACCTCGGCAATGCGCTCGCTATTGTTAAAGGAAAGCTGCACCTGCCGCAGGTCGACGTTCCCATAGAGCGTAAGCTCCCGCGGGTTGCTCTGGCGTTGGTTGAGCCACCAAGCCAAGCCGGCTACGAGCCCGATCACGATGAGCACCGCGCCGATCCAAATCCCCCGCCTCATGCATCACCTCGCGACGACGGCCGGGCTGTCTCACGGATTTTTTTCTCCCTGTCTCCTTTTCTCCCAGTCTCCTTGTCTGCTCGTCTCCTTGTCTTACCCAACCTGCCCTTCTCCGTAAGCACTCCTTCGAGAATAACCGTGATGATCGCGGCATAGCCGGTGGCCGGTGTCAGTCCCAGTTCCGCCATTTTGGGCGGATTCATGATCGCTTCCACCGCGCCGAGCAGAGTCTCGATCATCAACCTCGCGGATATGTCTTTACGGATAATTCCCCCTCGGCGGCCTTCCTCAAAAAGCCTGCCGAAGGTGCGCTCGATCACTTGCCGACGGCGCTGCTCCACCAACTGGAAAATATCCGGCGCCTCCCGGCGGATGTCGCGCACGAAGGGCGGGTGAATCTCTTCCGTGTGGTGCTGCATGCAGGCGAGCAACCGCTGCAGGGCCGTGAGCACATCGCTAGAGCAGTCCGCCATGATGCCATCGAGATCCATCTCGACGCTCTGGAATTTGTCCAGCAGCACCGCCCGCAGCAGAGTATCCTTACTGGGGAAAGAGCCGTAGAGCGTCTTTTTGCTCATACCGAGCTCCTCGGCTAGATCATCCATGGTGACGCTACGGAATCCGTGGGCAAAAAAATGACAGCGGGCCGCGGTGATCATCCGTTGCGCGGCGGCATTCTCGGCGGGCGGCCGAGACGGGGCGGCCTTGGTTCTTTTGGCGGCTTGAATCGTCATATACTTAGGAAACTATAATCGTATTATCAGTTTCCAACTGGCGCTACAAGAAAGGTTCTGGCAACTCCCGCTTCGGGTTAGGAAGTGTGTTTCTCTCCGGCGACGCCACCGACGGCGACGGCGCGCTCCGAGCGGAAGAACGAAGTGCGGTCCAGCACGCTTTCCTGGAACTGCTCGAGGTAGAGATAAATCACCGGGGTGACGAACAGTGTAATGAATTGAGAAAGAATGAGACCACCGACGATAACGAGACCGAGGGGCTGACGCGAAGCGCCGTCGGCGCCGAAACCAAGCGCGATGGGGAGGGCGCCAAAGACCGCGGCTAGAGTGGTCATCAGGATAGGGCGAAAGCGGTCCATGCTGGCATCGTGGATCGCTTTGTCGGCCGCCTCGCCGGCAGCGACCCGCTGCAAAGCGAAATCCACAATCATGATGCCGTTCTTTTTGACGATGCCCATCAGCATAAACATGCCGACAAAGGCATATAGCGACGCCTCCTGGCCGAACAGATAAAGCGTCAGCAGCCCGCCCACGAGGGCGGTCGGCAAGGTCGAGAGAACGGTTATTGGATGCAAATAACTTTCGTAGAGAATCGCCAGGATCACGTACATGACGAACACGGCCAACACCATGAGGATGGTCAAGTCGCGGACCGTATTGCTGAACGTCAGCGCCTCGCCCTGCAGGCTTGCCCGCACCGTCGGCGGCACCACTTCGGCCGACGCCTTGTTGATAAAATCCGTGGCTTCGCCGATGGCGACACCCGGTTTGAGGTTGAAAAAGAGCGTGACGGCGGTGAACTGATTCAGGTGATTCACCGCCTGCGGGCCGACGGATGACTTCCAGTTAACCAGGGCACTGAGCGGCACGAGATTTTTCCCGTCGTCGGATTTGATATACAGCAACGACAGATCGCTGGACTTGGTCCGCGCTTTGTCGTCCACTTCCAGGATCACCTGATACTGGTCGTCGGGCTGCTTGATCAAATAAAGGTAGTTTTGCGAATAAGCGTTTCTGAGCAGCCCAAGGATGCGCGCTTCCGAGACCCCGTACATCCGCGCCTGGTCGCGCTGGATCTCGATGTCCAGATTGGGCGTGTTGTTAAAGAAATCCGAAGAAAGAGTCAAAAAGCCCGGGAAGGTATGCAACCGCTCCATCAGCTTGGTGGCGGCGGTGTAAACTTGTTTGGGGTTCACGCCGGACAACGAAAAGGCATACTGCCCCTGGTTCTGGTTGGTCGCCCCCGTGCTGATTTCCAGCACCGGAAATGGCCTCAGGAACGGCATGACTCCGGGAATGGTTCCCAACTTACCCATCAACTCCCCCGCCACCTGTTGGATCGGCGGCCGGTCCTCAGGAGATTTTAGAAAGGCCAGCAAAAGGCCCTGGTTGGAGGAAAGGAACGCGGCATTTCCGGTCATCGTCAAGGTCGCGCCGACGCTCGGATCCTGGCGCAACATGCCGTCCGCCTGGTTCTGCAGCACGCGCATCTGCTGCGGCGAAGAACCCTCGCGGCCGATCATCACACCCCAAACGAAACTGCTGTCCCCCGGGGGCAGGAAGGCTTTCGGCAGCACCATGAAGAGCCACACCGTACCGGCGATACAAACTACCCAGATCAACGCCGATACCCAGCGAAAGCGCAGGAACCACCAAAGCCATCGCGAGTAAACCCCTAAAACGCGCTGTTCGAAACCGCCGACGACGCGCTCCATCCAGGTTTTCTTCGAACCATGGCCCCGCTCTTTCAGCAGCCGCGCACACATCAGCGGCGTCAGGGTCAGCGACACCAATCCGGACGCGATAATCGCCACCACGATGGTGATGGCAAATTCACGAAAAATACGGCCCACCAAACCGGACATGAAAACCAGCGGGAGGAAGACCGCGGCCAAAGAGATCGTCATGGAGAGAATCGTAAAGCTGATCTCCTTGGCGCTGTTAATCGTCGCCTCCAGCGCCTGCTCCCCGCGCTCCATCCGGCGCACGGTATTTTCCAAAAACACGATGGCGTCGTCCACCAGAAACCCGATGGCCAGGGTCAGCGCCATCAGCGAAAGGTTATCGATGCTGTAACCGGCCAGGTCCATCACCACAAAGGTCAACAGCAGAGACAACGGCAACGCCACCGCCGGAATCAACGTATCAGTGGCCCGGCCGAGAAACAGGAAGATCACGATCACCACCAACACGAAGGCAATGGCGAGGGTGATTTGCACGTCCAGAACGGAATGAACGATGGTCTGGGAACGGTCGTAGATCGGCGTCACCCGGATAGAGCCCGGCAACTCGGCGCTGATCAGCGGCAAGAGATTCCGCACGTTCCTGGCTACTTGCACCGCGTTGGCCCCGGCCTGGCGGTTGACCGCGACAACCACGGTAGCCGTGGGCTCCGGATAGCCCCGCACCCAGAAGCGCATCATGATCCGTTCGTCCTCGATGGAGTCCTTGACCTCGGCCACGTCCCTCACGTAGATGGGAGAGCCGTTCTTGGTGCTGACGATCAGATTGCTATACTGCTCGGCGTTTTCCAGTTGGCCCTGGGGACGGAGCAGCAAAGTGCCGGCGGAACCGTCGAACTGTCCCGCGCCGACACTGCTGGTGCCGTTTTTAATGGCGTTGGCCAGATCATCCACGGAAATGCCCCGAGACCACATAGCTGAAGGGTCCGCCTTGATGCGCACCGCCGATTTGGCGCCGAAGACGCTCACCCGGCTCACCCCCGGCACGATGCTGATTCGCTGCCCGACCTGGGTGCTGGCGTAATCGTATAGTTGTCCCGGCAGCACCGAATCGCTGGTCATGGCGATATACATGATCGGCTGGTCGTTAGGATTGGTCTTGGAAAAGGTCGGCGGCGACGGTAAATCCGCGGGCAGGCTACCCGTCGCTTGTGATATCGCCGTCTGCACGTCGGTGGCGGCCGCGTCGATGCTCTTGTCGAGAGCGAACTGGAGGGTGAGACTGGTGTGACCCTGAGTGCTTTTGGAGATCACCAGCTCCAGTCCGTTGATCTGCATGAACTGGCGCTCCAGCGGGGTCGCGATGTTGTTCGCCACCGTATCGGGGCTCGCCCCCGGATAGCTCGCCTGCACCTGGATGACCGGGTAATCCACCGCCGGCAAGTCGTTGACCGGCAACCGCAAATAACTGAGGACGCCGAAGAGAATCACCGACACCGTCAAGACCGTCGTCATAACGGGCTGGCGGATGAACCGTTCCGAAAAGTTCACGACTTGCTTTCCGCTTTGGTTGCGGGTGAGTTATCCGGGTTGCCGGAGGTTGCGATGCTAACTTTGCCTCCAGGGGATACCCCGAGTTGGCCTTGAACCACCACGCGTTCGCCCTGCTTGACCCCCTGGTTGACAACGACCCGCTCCCCCTGGCGCTGGCCGAGGGTAACGGGCCGCAATTCGGCAGTGGCGTCTGCTTTTACAACATAGACAAAGGGTCCTTTGACGGATACTTGCGGCGCATCGGCTGGCACCAGCACCGCTTTTTCCTGCATGCTCAAAATCAAACGGACATTGGCGAACCGCCCCGGCCAGAAATAACGATCGGCGTTGGCGATGGTGGCGCGCAGTTTCACCGTGCCGGTTCCGTCCTGCACCGCATTATCGAGGAAGGTGAGAGTGCCGCTGCGAGATCTATCAGGCTCATCGGGCAAACGGGTTTCGACTTTCAGAGTTCCTCGCGTCATATTGCGCTGCACGGCCGTGAGGTCTTTCTCCGTAATGGTGAAATCGGCATAAATCGGATCCAACCGCTGGATTACCAGGAGCGAACCGCTGTTTGCCGTCACCACGTTACCGAGATCTACGAGACGCTGTCCCGTCCGGCCGTTGATCGGCGAACGGATCGTGCAATAGTCCAGGTTCAACCGGGCACTCGCCACTGCAGCCTCGTTCTGTTTGACCTGGGCGTCCGCCACTTCCACGGCATTTTTCTTGGCGTCGTAGTCTTGCCGCGAAACAGCTCGCTGATCGGTCACGCTGGCGACGCGGTCGAAATTGATCTTGGCCAACTCCAGTGCCGCCTTTGCCTGGGCCAGATTGGCTTCGGCAACGTTGAGCTGAGCCTGGAAGGGTCGCGGATCGATGGTGAAGAGAACCTGGCCGACCTTCACGTCGGCGCCGTCGGTGAAATGGATCTGGGTAATCCGCCCCGATACCTGAGGTTGAATAGAAACCATCTCGCGAGCAACGAACTTACCGATGGCATCTATATAGTTAGGCACATCCTCCGCCACCGCTGTCGCGACTACTACGGGCGCCGGTGGGCGCTCAAACGAGGCCGGCGCCGGTTTGTCGCAACCGGCGGCGAACACAACCAGGACGCCCGCAACAAACAGCACCGTTGTGGAAACAGAAATCCATCCCTCCGTCTTTTTCACGGCGCGGAATTTCATCGTTAGGCGACGAGACGCTGCGGCCCGGGTACACAGCCCCGTTGCTTCTTTTGCTTCTCACCAACCGCCCGCTCTTCCCATTCCCTGAGCCCTCTCCGGAGGTAACCCGGATCAAGACCGAGCACGGCGCAAATCGAAACAAAGGAAAAGACCCCGCTCGATTCGTCGCTAAAAAGCCATTCGGCAGCCTCGTCGAACAACATCCGCTTTTTCTTGTTTTCCGAAAAAATATTGTCCTGAAAGCAGCGAACGCCATCGTCCAACACGGCGAGTATGAGCGCCTTCTCGGGCTCCAGCGCTAGCTTCCTGCGACAATTCTCCAGATATTGCTCGCCCAACAGCACGTCGGGTTGAAAAAGCGAGGCGATCCTGTCATCCCCCCCATGGCCTGTCGGCACCGCAGTCTGTGGCTCACCCTTCTTGGCTAATTTCATCTCACCTATCTCCTAATTTAAAGGTTAGTGTGTCTTCACTAACCGACGTGACAATCCAAAAAACTATTGGGTCAGCAGGGACAGCGCCTTGGGGTTATAGTAACGCGCGATCGCCTCTGCCTTCACTCCAACGCCCAACAGCGCAAACCAGACCGTTTGCTCGACCAGAGATTGCTTCGAAACTTTATAATCTACCGCCGGAAGCTCCGGATGCAGATGAAGCATTAAAGCAAAAGCGATGTGATGCACCAACCAGGCCCTGAGATCATGCCGTAACGGGATCTCCTGTAACTCCCCGGCCTTGGCTGCGGCCTTCAAGCAGGCATCGAATTTGGCCAACCAGGCCGGCGCGAACTTCTTATGCGTCAACCTCACGAAAGCTCCGTCCCCCAGGAGGCTACGTACGCTTAAACGATCCATGACTTTCTGGTTAGGGTCACCCGCCCATCCCTGGACGAAACGGGAGACGACAAAATGGATCATGAAAACCAATGTCGATGTAGACGCATCCAATGTTAAGATTCGTTTAAATTCTGCAAACGTCGGCCCTTTGGCACAGGCATCCAGCATCGCGGCATACAACAACTCCTTGCTGGGAAAGTGCTTGTAAAGTAAAGCCTCCGAAACACCGGCCGCCTTGGCCAATTCCCGCGTCGTCGTGCCGTCGAAACCCTTGTCCGCAAAAACTCCCCGGACAGCATCCACAATGGCATGCCGCCGCTCCTCCGAAGACAACCGCAAAGCGTGTTTCACAGCTCGTAAGTTAGTATTCACTTACTAGATTGTCAAGCCTTTCGGCGGAAAAGTTTTGCTGTCAAAACGCCAATTGTTTATAACGCAGTTATCCGGCTAAACGGATGCTTGTTCCAATCGTTCTGCCGTTCCAGACGTTCCAATCGTCGATGGGGAACCAGGATAAGAAATTCGGATAAAATAATGACGGTGGATGTCGGATCGATAATTGAGAACCCCAACCCCGAACCTGGATCCCCGTTTCAGCCTTAGGCTGATCCGTCCTTCGGCGGATCCACGGGAATGACGAAATCGGAGCACGGCGAACCGTTGGATGTCGAAGCTGGCTTTGGACGTTGAATTTTGAACTCGGAACTTTGAACGGCGTCAGGCTTTCAACGATTTGAACGGCTGGAACGTTTTGAACGAATTGAACGCCTTTTTCTTTAGTCGCCCTCCCGCAGAATACGAAAACCGATGCTGGCACTTTTGTTGGCTGGGTCACCTCTACCCCGGAACGATGAACGCAAGCCCCTCGCTGCGTAATTCCATGCACCGCCCCGGAAAACGCGCATATCGCAGTTGTCCCCGCCTTCCTTCTTCCAAGCCGATCCGTCGGTGGGAGCGCCGTTGTAATTGTCATGATCGCAGTCCTCTACCCACTCCCAGACGTTACCGGCGGTATCGTAGAGTCCAAAAGGATTAGCCTGGAAAGAACCCACCGGCGCAGTCAATTTGTTGTCCCATTGGCTGCCGCAGCCAACGCAGTTCGCCATACCGGATCTCAATTGGTTCCCCCACCAATAACTGGTTTCTTGACCCCCGCGGGCGGCATATTCCCACTCTGCTTCGGTAGGTAAACGGTAGCGCTTGCCGGCTTGCGTCGACAACCACTTGGCATATTCGACGGCGTCTTCCCAGGAGAAGTTGATGACGGGTTGCCGGCCACGGCCCCCGCCCCCATCGTTCGGAAGCTGTCGTCGGGTGGCTTGGGCAAAACGATCATACTCGTCGAATGTCACTTCGTAGCGGCCAATAGCGAAAGGCTTCTCAATTCTAACCGTGCGAACCGGCTGCGCGGCTTTGTCGCGGCCTTCGAGGTCGCCCATCCGAAACGCCCCGGAGGCAACGGTAACCAGCTCAGGTCCGTCTCCCCCACCCTTCAGGCGGTCGCGAAAAACTCTCGGGTCTGGAGCAGCTCGGGCTGAGCTTTCCGGGCTTTTTACAATCGGGCTTTGAGTGATGGATGGGTCTGGCGCTAGTTCGGGTCGGTTGGCTCCCGGCTCAGTCGCCTGCTCGAGCCACTTCGCCCGCGGTGCGGACCCAACCGGGGTAGTATCTTCACCTGATTCGGCAAAAATAAACCACGCGACCACAGCCACTAGGATAACAACGACTGCTCCGCCAAGGTAAAACCATTCGGTGTTTTGGCCCGTGCCCACTTCCGGTTGCGGCTCTAGTTCCTGCACCCGCGGCTCCGGTTCCTTAAGACGCGTGCGATCCCGACCCTTCTTCCTCGATTTGTTTTTGACTCGCTTCTTCAACTTCGGCTCAAAATGCGGTTCAAAGTTCCGAGTTCAAGGTTCAAGGTTTGAGGTTTGAGGATTATGAACCAATCCCAAAAGCCTTGGGTATTCAACTTTGAACCTTGAACTTTGAACCTTGAACTACCCCGGCATCAACCTGCCACAAACTGCGCACCCGCGCCAAGATCTCGTCAGTGATTCTCGGCTGCAATGCTTTGAGCCGTTCGTCGACCTCGGCGCGCACGGAATCTTCGCATTGCTTTCGACCGTCCTCAGCCAAGCGCTGAAAGCGCGACTCCCAGAGCGCGGTCCGGATGACGGCCCCGGGCAGTTGGAGCGTTTCAATCGCGCCCGCGATTTTTTCCTTGCCCAACCACCACACGCCGGCGGCCACTACGGCGCCAACCAAAAGACCGATCACGAATCCCACGGGGCCGGTGGTTTGCAATAACGTCGCCACGATGGCGATTCCCAGATGCTTGCCGAGCCCGCCGCTGACCGCGGCGATGGCAAGGGCGATGGAAGTTCCCACCGACAGACCGATGGCGCTGGCAAATTGCTGCGAGATACCCATATCCGGATTGCTGCCGCTGGCTATTTTCATCCCGCCAAGCACCGCTTGCGGTTCTTTGAAAACCATAAAGTCCGTACCCAGGCTTCTTAGGATCTCGCCGACGCGCTGCGACAAGGTTCGCTGAAATTCGGGCAGGCGGGTTTGTGATACGTATGACTCGATCTGCGGCGCAAATGCTTCCGCAAGAGACTCGATCTCAAACTTGAGGTCAGCAATTTTTCCGCCCTCTTCCCTGAATCGTTGTAATCGTGGAACGATCTGCTCGCTATAGAGCTGCCGGCCGACGAAGACCGCGACGTCCTCGGAGAAGCGCTTCGCCCCATTGGCAACTTCATTCTCTATGAGCGCACGGACCGGAGCCTCAATAATCTCGCCGTAGTAGCGGTCCAATGCAAGGCCGATGTCGTTTCGTCGCCGGTTGATGTTTCGCCATTGCCAGGCGGCCAGCGCCGCCCGCGGGATGACGATCGTAATCAACACCGTGATCGCGAATAGATGAATCCACGCCGCGGCTTTATCGCCTTGCTGGGAAAGCAGCCCCGCGGTGTCGATCCCGGCCGCCAGTCCAAAACCGAGCAGTTCCGATACCCAAAGACTCGGACCGAACAGCGAGCGGATAAAGTTAACGACGGAGGGGTGGTCTGTGATAAATGTGCTGCTCCAGATGACCTCGTAGCCCTGGAAGAGTCCCTGAAAATACATGCCCGCCACCGCGCCGATGGCCAGACACAATGCCCCCAGATGAAGCATGACTTCCCATCGCGCAACCACCAGCGGCGCGGCCACGGCGTACCAATTGATGCTGAAGCGGCTGACGACACTGGCGAGGGTCTTTTTTTCCCGCGCGCCCAGGGCGATGCGGTGAAAAAAATGCCAGATGCCGGGCATAAGAAACTGCGCCAACCAAGGGATATTGATCTTACCTTGGGCTAAATCAGGCCGGGCGTCCCGAGTCGGCCGTTCGGCATCGCCAAGTCGAGAGAATGCCGAGAAAACCGGGGCGTTTTTTCGCGGCTTGAACAGGAACATCAGAAAAAGCGCAAGATAGACAAATAGATTCCACGCCACCAGCAATAGCACCGGGTTGCGGACGACATGAATTTTCTCCGCCGGTCCTAACAAGTTTGTGGCAAAGCCCACGACCAAAGCGATCAAGCAGACTGGCAACGTCAACGGCGTCGGCAGCTTCGCCAGATAGAGAACCGATTGGTAAGCGGACGATAGATGATCAAACAGAAACTGTGCCCGGGCCCTGACCCAACTCAACCCCGGGGAGACGTTTCTTGCGGCGGCAACCCCGTCCATCAGCAAGGAGTCCGAAAAGAAACTCCGATCGCACTCCTCGACGGAACGAATCAGAATAATCTTCGCCGCTGCATCTTCTGTCAGAGCCATAACCTGTCGCTTGCGTTGCTAAGCTGAGCACACGGGATCATGAAAGTCGGCCAGGCACGTTAAAATTCCCGCCGATATCGTGCCCGCCTGCGCGAGGACTCCTGGCCGTTGGACGCGTGAGCTTTGCCCTATTGGCGCAGTAATTCCTTCCACCGCTCCTTGCAAGCGACGGCGATGCGCAGTCTTTCCAGATGTTGCTCCATTTGCTTCGCACCCTGCTTCACCGGATGCTTCGCAAAAAATTCTTTGACGTCGATTTCAAGCTCGGGCGAAGCCAGACCGATGATGCCTTCGCACATGCGCGGAATGGAGTTATCCGGATAACGCCGGAGCATTTCTTGCCAATGCGCCTTCATGAAAGACCATGCCCTTTCTCTTCCCGCTTTATTCAGGAGAATACCGCGCATGAGGTACGGCGCATTTTGTGTCCGTACTTCGCCGTCGACGGTCATATTCAGCGTTCGGTCGATCAGGTCGGGCTGGCAAAACGCACCGAGCGCAAAAAGATAACGCGTCTCTTCCTGGGGAGTTTGCGCGTTCTTGAATTTCGCGTAAAACTTCTCATAGTCCGCGCCGCTACCCGTATGGGCGACAATGGCGACCAAAGCCGGAACCAAATTGCGCTCGACGGCGTTGGGGTCTTTTTCGTATCGGGCATAGAGCTCCCGCGCCCGCTCCTGGCATGCCTTGTCGTCCGCCAAGGTGCCGAGCGCGCCGATCAACTCGCCCCGTAGTTGCCGCTCGAGCTCGCTCTCACCGTCTTTAGGTAACCAGGTGAGACGCGCGAGGGCTGGGTTAAAAATGGCGCGGATTCGCTCTTGAAACAACCGTTCCTGAGCGTCATCGAAAATTCGGTGCAGATGGTGACAAGACATGATCACCGTGGTCCAGACATTGATATCGGTCTCGTCACGGAGCAGATCGATCAGGCCCAGGTAGTCCGTCAACGACGTCAGGCTGGCCAAGGTCGTCGCCCAGGAGTCGTTGACTAGATTGAAGCGTTCCACCGGCAGCAAATTGCTTTGGAGGCCGCTCTTGAGCGCCGCCATGAGCTTCCCGCTGTAGCGGACCCGGTAAAAGCCATGACCGCCGGCGTTGACCACCAGCCAATCAACTTCATCGGGCAAGTCGACACGAGTTTGCCCGTCGATTAACAGCAACGTCTGATTCCTCACCTTGCCCTTCGCCGCAATCCGCAGAAAAATCGGCACATGAAATCTTCGCTCCGGGATATCACCGTCCTGGAGATAACGAAACATGCGCTGCGACAGGACCAGACTGCCCCCGTCTTGCTCAACACTGACGAGCGGATGGCCCGGCTGAAAGATCCACGAGTCCATGAGAGCGCGGGCCGGCTGCCGTGTTGACTCTTCCAGGGCATCCCACAGGTCCGTGGTTTCGGCGTTAGCATAGGCGTGGCGCCGGAGATACAACCGGATGCCGTCGCGAAACGCCTCCGCGCCCAGATACTGCTCGAGCATGCGCAGAACCGATGCGCCTTTTTCGTAAGTCAGCACATCGAACATACCGGCGGCTTCCTCCGGTCTTTCCACAGGGAACTCGATGGGTCGAGTGCTTTTGAGACCATCGATCTGCATGGCAGCTGCGCGGGAGACCGTAAAACTGTCCCACCGCCGCCACTCGGGCTTCCAGGCGTCCACCGCCACCATCTCCATGAACGTGGCAAAGGCCTCATTGAGCCAGAGACCGTTCCACCATTTCATGGTGACCAAATCGCCGAACCACATGTGGGCGTTCTCATGGGACACCACATCGGCGACCCGCTCCAACTCCGCGCGTGTCGCTTTCTGTTCATCCACTAGCAGCGCGGTTTCGCGAAAAGTGATCGCGCCGAGATTTTCCATCGCGCCGGAAGCGAAGTCTGGAATCGCGATCAAATCCAGTTTATCCCCGGGATAGGCGATGTCGTAGTAGCCGCTGAAGAACGACAGCGAAAACCCGCCGATGTCCTGGGCAAACTTGGCAAGATGACGTTTCCCCGGCACTGCGCAGACGCGGAGCGGCGCGCCACCCGCCATCACCGGCTCCGTTCCCTCGAACTCACCGACGATAAAGGCAACGAGATAGGTGGACATCTTGATGGTATCCGCGAAGACCACCGCTTTTTTTCCTGTACCCGCCAAAGGCGTCTCACGGACCGTCCGGGCATTCGAGATCGCGGTTGACTTTTCATCCACCACCAGGGTCACTTGAAAAACCGCCTTGAAGGCCGGCTCGTCCCAACAAGGGAAAGCCCGCCGCGCGTCGGTGGACTCGAACTGCGTCGAGGCCAGCGTTCTCTCCTGTCCGTCGGGGCCTTTGTAGGTGCTGCGATAAAAACCGTGCAGCTTGTCATTCAAGATGCCGGAGAACTTGATCTCAAGTTCCCATGGCCCGGGATTCAGGGTTTCTGCGAAGTTGAAGGCGGCCCGCTCGTTCTCGCCGTCCAAAACCGTGCTTCCCAATACCACCTCGCCGCCGGGTCCTCTGATGGCAATCGCCTGGAATTGAAGCTCGGCAGCGTTAACGACAATCTGCCGAACCGGATCGAGAACTTGGACAAATACTTTTTGTTCGCCAGCAAATGTCGCCGCAGCGAGGTCCGGTGTTAATTTGATCTCGTAACGTTCGGGAATGACATTGGCAGGCAGCCTGTAGGGTTTTTGTTCCGGCATTATATCTCCTTTGGGCGAGGAAATTGGCAATGAGCACAGACTAACGGCGCGAGGAAAGTATTTTTTGTTTGGCCGAACTTGGCGTCCCCTTCGACGTCGCTCAGGACATGCTTTGCGTCTTTGCGCAAGCAATGTTTTTGCTTCTCTACTCGACGTTCAGCCGAAATTCTCAATCCTCTCAGCTAAGCTTCCGCCCGGAGCGTTTCCAGCGCGGAGCGGCGAAAGATTCCCCAACAGCCCAAGGCGCCTGCGAGGACCGTGATGCCGGTGACCAGCACCGGCACCGAAACCACGGCACCAAACGAAATCGCGCCCGTGGTCTTGAAAAAGTACAAGCTCAGCCCCCAACTCGCTGCAATAGCGAGTAACGCTCCGGTGACGGCGGCAATCAAACCCAGGAATACATACTCCGCGATCACGCTGGTGACGATTTGGCAACGCGGCGCGCCGAGGGTCCTGAGCAGGATGCTTTCCTTGAGACGCTGGGAACGGCTGCTGAGGACAGCGCTGGCGAGGACGGCGCAACCGGTCAGAATAGTAAACAGAGCCACGAAGCGAATGGCGTCGGAAACTCGGCTGAGTATGGCGTCGAGAGTATTGAGGACCAGCGTTAAATCGATGGCGGAGACGTTGGGGAAACGCTCCACCACGGCGTTCTGCAGATTCGCCGAGTCGCGGCTCGACTCCGCGCGCGCGACCACGGCATAGAACTGCGGCGCATGCTCTAGAACCCCTTCGGGAAATACCACGAAGAAGTTGGGCTGCACGCGCTGCCAGTCGACTTCCCGCAAGCTGGCAACGCGAGTCCGCAGGGGCACCCCCTGGAGCTCGAATCCCAATTCATCGCCGAGGCCGACCCGCAGGGTTTCCGCAATGCCCTTCTCGACGGAAACCGGTATCGGTTGCGCGTCGCCGTCGACCCTTCCCTGCCAGGTCCCCGCGACGATCTCTTCGGTGCCGGCAAGCCGGTTTCGATAGGTCGACCGGTATTCCCTGCGCAGCGCCCAGGCCGGAATCCTCGACCCGGGATCGGCGCGGATCTCTTCCACCCGCTTGTCCTTCACCGCAGCCAGTCGCATGGTTACCACGGGCACTTCATCATAGAGGCTGAGATTGAAAGATCGAACCAGCTCTCCGATGCCTCGCCGCTGCTCTTTCTGCACGTCGAAGAGCACGAGATTCGCTTCACCTTTGCCGCTTCGTTGCAAAACCTGGCTCATCAACATGCTACGAACATTGTAAAGGGTGAGGATTAAGAACGTGCCCAAACCGATGGCGAGCATCACGGCTGTGGTCTGGTTGTTGGGGCGGTGGAGGTTCGCTAAACCTTGGCGCCAGGGGAAAGGCAAAAGCCCGGGGACGAGCTTGCTCATTAACGCCGACATGCCTCGAGCCACGGCCGCCAGAAGTCCGTACGCAACCGTCACCCCCGTGGTGAACCAGAGGCCGAACATCCAGCTCGACGTGGTGACGACGGCAAAGCCGACCACCGCCACCAAGATGCCGAAGCAGATCAACCAGAGCAGCGGATCCCGGCCCCGCCGAGGTGGCTCGTAGGACGAGCGCAATGCCATCAGCGGCGAAATTTTTCTAAGGGGTAGCAAAGGAATGAGCGAAAAGAGCAACGCCGTGCCTAAACCGACGGCCAGACCGGCGCCGATCCCAATGGGCGAAACCGTCATGACGGCGTTCACGGGAAGAAAATCTTTGAGCGCCAGGGGAAGCAAAAACTGCAACGCGGCGCCCAGCGGCGTGCCCACCAGGGCGCCGGCGAGCGCCAGCATCAGAACTTGGATGAGATAAACCAGCATGGTTTCAGTGGGGTTGGCGCCGACGCAGCGCAGCACCGCCACCGCAGGGGTTTTTTCTTTGGCATAAACGTGAACGCCGCTGGCCACGCCAACACCGGCAAGCAGTACGGCAATGAAGACCGCCAGTTGAAGATAGCGGGAAAGATTGGTCATGGCCGCCGAGATGGCGGCGGTGCGCCGGCTCACCGTGTCGGCCTGCAACTGCAAGCGTTGCAGCTCTGGATTGATGCGTTTGACGATTTCGTCGACGTCGGATTGACCAGGCAATTTAAAATAAACCCGGTAACGAACCAGACTGCCTCGTTGGATCAGTTGGGTCCGGTCTAAATAGGCAATGGGAATATAGATCCGGGGGCTGATCAAGGAAAAAGCCAAAGTCTCTCCGGGAATCTTGCGCAGCTTTCCGGCGATGCGGAATTCGTGATCGCCGATCCTCAGGCGATCCCCCACCCGCGCGTTGAACTGCAGCATCACATTTTCATCCACCAGTGCATTGGCCCCCTGCTGGAATTCGCTCACTGCCGATGCCGGCTCCGTTTCGAGGGCGCCATAGTAAGGAAAGGCTCCGCTGATGGCTCTGACCTGAACCAGGCGGGATGCGCCACGGGCGGGAAAGTAGGCCATGGAGGAAAACCCGATCTGCCGCGCTTGATCGCCGCCGAGGGAAGCAATTAAGGACTCTGCTTCCTGAGAGAAGGGTTCCCGGCCGTCGATGGCCAGGTCGGCACCCAGCAAACTTTTCGACTGCGTCCGAATGCTGGATTGCAGGTTATCGCGGAACGAGAAAGCGACAACGACGGAGGCAACTCCGAGGATAACGCAGGACATAGACAACAGCAGCGGCTTCAAGCCGCGCCGGCTGTCCCGCAGCGCCATTTTCCAAATCCACATTTTGAAGATTGATCCCATCGTCACTCAACTCTCGCTGTGAACCGACGGCCTATGGCACGACGACAGCGAACCAAATTCGAAATCCGAATATTGAACCGGAGACTTACTCACGCCAAGGCGCCAAGAACGCCAAGTTGGGAACGTTTTTCCTTTGCGTCTTTGCGGGAGACATTCCGAGTTTTGGCTGCCGCTTTGCCGCGCTAGGTGCGCTAGATTCGATGGTCTGCAACCAACCTCCCTGCCTTCAAGCTAAGGACGCGACCGGCTTGGCTGGAAAGATCCGGATCGTGGGTCACCAGCATGAGAGTTGTCCCGGTCGTGGCGTTGAGCTCGAAAATCAACCTTACGATCTCCTTGGCAGTCTCTGCGTCGAGATTGCCCGTGGGCTCGTCGGCGAACAGAATCTTGGGGCGATTCATGAATGCCCGCGCGATGGCGACGCGCTGCTGCTCTCCACCGGAAAGCTGGATAGGATAATGATGCAGGCGACTTTCGAGACCGACCCGCTGCAAGAGCTCCGCGGCCCGGCTGCGTGCATGATTTTCGCCGCTAATCTCGGCCGGCACCATGACGTTTTCCAGTGCCGTCAGCGAAGGCAGCAACTGAAAACTTTGAAAAATAAAGCCGATCAACTGGTTGCGGATGCGGGCGAGCTCTTCTTCGCTGGCGCCCTGCATGGCGACTCCATCGAAGACCACCGATCCCTCACTGGGCCGCTCCAGGCCGGCGCAGATGGCGATGAGGGTGGTCTTGCCGCTCCCCGAAGGGCCGATGATTGCGCAGGCGCTTCCCTCCTCGATCTGAAAGGAGACGTCGCTAAGAACCGGCAGAATTTGCTCCCCGCTCTTAAAAAACTTGCGCAAATGCTCTACCTTTAAGATGATCTTGTCCCTCATTTTTCACTTGATGGAAAATCGAATCGGGCAGGTAATGTTACAATTGACACAGTCAATGGTTTTAACTGTAAAATTTTTATGAACACGACACAACTCACCTGCGCTAGAAAGAGGATCGGAATCTTGGGCCTTTATCTCATGCTTGTGATCGGCCTCTCCGCCGCTGCTCCGGCGCCCCGGATCCTATTGTTTCTTGGCGACAGCGTTACCGCTGGCTACGGTCTCGATCCGGAGCAGGCCTTCCCCGCGCTGATTCAGGAAAAAATCGATGCGCGGCGCTGGAATTTCAGAGTTGTCAACGCCGGCCAGAGCGGCGATACCAGCGCCGGCGGTTTGAGCCGGCTCGATTGGCTGCTGAAGAATAGGGTCGACGTGTTGGTTCTCGAGCTCGGCGCGAACGACGGATTACGCGGCTTGCCGGTGGAAACCACCGCGAAAAATCTTCAAGCGATTATTGATCGAACCAAGACTAAGTATCCGGAAGCTAAAGTAATCGTCGCGGGAATGAAGGTGCCGCCGAATATGGGCGGCGCTTATGGCCGTAGCTTCGAAGCGGTTTTCGTCGATTTGGCAAAAAAGAACAAAGCCGTCCTCATCCCTTTCGTGCTGGAGGGAGTGGGCGGTGTCCGCGACCTCAACCTGGCCGACGGCATCCACCCGACAGCCAGGGGCCACGAAATAGTCGCCGCCAATGTCTGGAAGGCTCTGGAGCCCGTCTTGAAGGCTCTGGCGGGAACATGATCAGACAAGAACATAAACCCAAAAGTCGAATTCCTAAATTCGAAATGAATCCAATTGAATTTTGTTTTTTTGGCACTTGGCGAAATGGAATGAACTACCCTGCAGCAAGCTGACGGGGCATGAGAACATACAGCACCGTTCGCTGACGATGTGTAATCAAGCCTCTGATCGCCGCGGCGTGTAGACTACAGCCGGGAACTACCTGTGATCTATCTGGTGCGACATGGTGAAACGACCTGGAACCGCGTCGGACGGCAACAGGGGCACGACGATTCTCCGCTGACCGAAACGGGCGTCGACCAGGCGCGGGCTGCCGGCAGGACACTGCAGCGGGCGATCCCCGACATCCAATCTGTCTGCCTCGAAACCAGTCCTCTGGGGCGGGCACGGCAGACGGCCCTGATAATCGGCGACGTATTGGGATTCGATCCCAATAAGATTTTGGTGACGCCGTTACTGATCGAGCATCACCTGGGCTACTGGCAGGGACTCACACAGGCAGAGATCGACCTGCGCTATCCGGGGGCCTGGCAGGCACGTGAAGAGAACAAGTGGGACTATGTAGTGCCCGGCGGCGAGAGCTACGCCCTGGTTGCCGAGCGCGCCAAGCAATGGCTCGCGGGCGAACGGCACGCTGCGATTACGATTGCGGTAACTCATGCAATAATCGGCCGGACTCTGCAGGGGGCCTACGGCGGATTCACTCCCAGCGAGACGGTGGCTCGGTCCCATCGTCAGGATCGCATTTACCGTTTAGATGCGGGCCGGGTTGAGGAAATATCATGTGACGCGTAGTGCTTTAGCCTGGACCGTTGACTTGCAAAATGGGCCGAAGACTACGCGACTTCAGCGGTTGGAAATCCCGACACAACATCCGGCTTCAATGTTTCCCTCGTTTTCGGACCTTAACGTTGAACTCAGAACGCTAAACTTTAACCGGATCACGCCCGCTTTCTGATCTGCGCTTTCTTGGCGGAGGCGCGAATGTATTTTATGGTAACCGGAGACAGATCTCTCGAACCGATCACCACTTCGATGATCGCAAAAGCCGAAGACTTCGCGGCCTCGTCTAGGGCGCGTCGCAACTGCCTTACTGTCTGCACCTGAAAGCCGCGGCCACCCCACAACCGGGCCAGCTCAGCGTAGCGCCAGTTCGGAAGCGTTAAGAGGTCCTGGCGCTTTGCGATGGGCCGGAATATCCCCCATCCGCCGTTATTCAACAGCACCACGATGGGATTCAGCTTGTGGCGCGGCGCATGGGCGATCTCGACGCCCGTCATCTGGAAGCCGCCGTCACCCGAGAGAACCAAAGGCCTCAGGCCTGTGCCAATCTGGGCGCCCAACGCTCCCGGAACGGCAAACCCCATGGACGCGTAAAAACCTTGCGCCATGTAAAGACCTTCGCCGCCAACCTTGATATCGATCCCGCCGAACAAGGAATCGCCAGACTCCGCAACCACCAAAAATTGCTTGCGCCGGGCAAGAAAATAATTGATCTCACGCAGCACATCAGCCACCCGCACGCGGTGATCCGGATCCGCCGGCGGGTTTGCCAGATTGTCGCTGTAGACGACCCTTTCCCGATGGGGCTTCAGCTCCGCGCGGATCAAGCCTCGGACAAAATCACGCAGGGTTACATCCGTATACGTATGAAAGCTCACGTTGACTCGATTTTCCACCGCCCAGATGGAGCGGTGGCGCAGCGCCTCAGGCGGCTGGCTGCCACCCAGCTCAATATCAGTCAACAACATTCCCAAGCTGATGATCAGATCTGCATCCTCGACTCGCTTGCGAATCCGCGACGGGCTGATGGCGCCGGCATAGACGCCCATGTGCAGCGGATGGTTCATCGGGAAGGCGCCCTTCGCCAGGACCGAGGTGCAACAGGGGATGCCCATCCTCTCCACGAGCCTGACGATTTCCCTTCGCAATTTGAAGCGATGGGCTTCGATGCCCACCAACACCAGCGGGTTATGTGCGCGGTTAAGACGTTCGGCAGTGTCCCGCACCGCTTCATTGAGCTTATGCCGGTCCGACTGTGGATAGGGCAATTCGCCGTTCCAGTCGACGATCTCTTTGGGCACGGGGATCACTCGCTCGACCATGTCTCGATGGATTTCGAGGTAACCCGGCTGCTGGTTCAACCAGATTGCGCGAATCACCTCATCGATATCGTTTGCCGCGTGCAGCGGATCATCGATGATTTTGGCGGCGCAGGTTACCTCCCGATAGATATGAAACTGGGACTCGATCTCCTTTGCCTGGTGGTGAATCAGCACGCCGAGTTTGCGCTCCTCTTCTCCGGGTCCACCGCTGATCACGAGGATCGGAACTCTTTCGGCGAAGGAGCCCGCCACCGGGTTCACCATGTTGTGTCCACCGGCGCCGTAGGTCACGCAGATCGCGCCGATGCGGCCGGTACTGCGCGCATAGCCGTCGGCGGCAAAGCCCACCCCTGGCTCGTGGGAAAGCGTGATGATCTTGAGTCCTTTACGTCGGCCAAACTTCAGGAACAGGTTAATGACCAGGTCTCCCGGTATGCCGAAAAGATGGGAGACGCCGATCTTCTTAAGATAGGCGACCAGGTAATCCCCTAATTTCATTCTTGGTTCCATGCGCTGTTCGTCCTGATTCGTTGAGTGTTGATCGCTTCGATTGCGGCACTTGCGAGCGCGCCGCGTCTCTCTGTCGTCAACCACACCTTATCATTTTTGTCTCAATTTGGCCGAGAAAACTACCCTGTACAACCTGAAATGCAATGAGTTGGCAAGGTCCTGCGCAGGCCCACTCCATGCCCGACTCACATTTTCACTCGTGGCCGGTAATTTTTACTGCAGGATTTTGCGCCGGCTTCGCGCCACTTCGCAGAAATCAGTCACTTAGCAACCTGCAGGACCGTGGCATCGCGGTTGCTCTACCCGTGCTTCAAGAAAGGAGAAAACATGAGTACCAAAAATCACAAGAAAGCCAACCTCTCGGCTTGGATCGTCGCCGCGAGTTTAACCGCGATGACGGCTGCCGGCTGCGCGGGCGGATCCCTGACCGCACGAGAAAAAGGCGCAGGCATCGGCGCCTTCAGCGGCGCGGCAATCGGCGGGCTGATCGGCAATACCAAAGGTCACCCGGGAGCCGGCGCTGCGATCGGCGGCGCAGTGGGCCTAGGTGCAGGCGCGCTGATTGGCGATTACATCCAAGGCCAAGACGACGATTACCGGCGTTAGAACTTTGTTGAACCAAAACTTTAACCAAAACGGAGGTTGACATGAAAAATTTACGAACCATCATGCTGAGCGCAATAATTTCGGGTGTGCTAATCGTTCCGGGTCTGCCCGCCACGGCGGACGCCAAGGATGAAAAGGGTCATCATCATTTCCAGAAGAGCGATCATCACGACAAATGGAAGGCCCATCACGGGAGACGGGATGGTTATCGCGGAAAGGATCATCACAAGCGAGGTGCCAAGCATTATTACCGGCGTGACGTTCGCCGTGACAACCGTGGCCACCGCAATAAACCGGAGATTAAGCAGGACTTCAAAGACGTTCGCTCGGCGCGGAAGGAAGTCCAGGGAAGTCGCCGGGACCTGCGTGCGGATTATCAAGAGCTGAAGCGCGATCGCGCGGAGCTGCGGCGCGATATTCGCAACGGCGCCAGTAAGCAAGAAATCCTTCAGGACCGCCGGGAGATCCGCGGTGATCTAAAAGAAATCTCGCGCAGCCGGCAAGAGCTGCAGCAAGACCAGGCACGACTGGAAGCGGCAAGGCTAGAGCTTAAAAACGACCTGCGCAAGCGTTAGTTCTTTCGCCTCCCCGACGCCCTGACCGTTCGCACAGCGAGCGGTCAGGGGCCCGCCACTCATTCAGCCCGCGCCATCTCATTCGGTTCAGAGCGCGAGGACCGCACGAACCACGCCCTCGCAAACCTTCGCCATAAAGTCGAAGTCCAAGGTCTCTAAAGTATCCGTGGAAGCGTGATAATGCGGATTACGGAAGAACGATGTGTCGGTAACCATTAGGGCTGGATAGCCCGCGTCCCAGAAGGGTGAATGATCGCTCAGCCGCACGGCCGGGATGAACCCCCCATTGCCGGGAACCGAAAGTGTTTCGACCGGGAGCCCTTGGACTTGTCGCATCTGCCGGGCGAACCTCCTGAGCAACCTACCCGATCGCCAATTTCCGATCACGCTGATAAAGTCGCCGCGGTCAGGATAAAAGGCTTTGAGCCCGAAGGGATACTTTTGACTGCCCGGCCGTGAGTCGGTGTAGCCCACCATTTCCAACGATATCATGGCGTCGATTTTAGCTCCCGCTGACTTGAGCTGCTTCGCCATATGCGTGCTTCCGATCATGTCGAGCTCTTCGAGATTGAAGCCGCAAAATAGCAACTGGGAGGTCAACCTCGCCCGGGATAGGAACCGCGCCGCTTCGAGCAGAACTGCCACACCGCTGGCGTTGTCGTCAGCGCCCGGCGTCCCCGGAACCGAATCGAAATGAGCGCCCAAAACAATCAGCGGCCCGCCGCGTTGCTCGCCCAGACGGCCGACGATGTTGCGAAAGCTTCTTCCTCGGTAACTAAAGTAATCGCTCTCAACATTGAGGCCATAGCTTGCAAGGTCCTTTTCGACAAAGTCCTCGACGGCCGCCCAATGGCGCTGGCCGTTCATGGGACTTCTCTCGCCGACAATCGCCTGCAAGATTTGCCGCAGTCGCTGGGGATCAACTTGAATGTCGATGCTCATCGTTTACCACTGTTACCAGATTGCTGAAAAACATGTGTTTCATGCTTCGAGAGCCTCATGCCCGAAACCTGCCCGGAAGCATTTAAACTAAACCCAGAATCTAATACGCCAATATTTCAAAACATCCCCGAGACACTACGCGCGGCGCTAAAATTCTGTCAAGGATGAGAGCGGGCTGGTTTGTTTTTGGATAATAATGCTAAGCTCCAGTTAGCCATCGGCGCAAACAAAGGAGAATGAATCTATGGTTGCGGTTCGTTTCGGACATGTCGCTTTCCGGGTCTCCGATCTAGAGCGGAGCATTCGCTGGTACGCGGATGCCTTCGGGGCACGCAACGTTTACCACGCGAAACAACAAGGGGAGAGACCCGAGTTGCTGTTTCTGGAATTCGCCAAAGGACAGTTTGTCGAGCTCTTCACCGACGGCAAGAGCAAAATGCCACCATGCTCCGACGCCATCGGCTACATGCACTTCTGTTTGTTGGTGGACGACTTGGATGCGGCGCTGGAGCAGCTCGCCGCGATGAACGTATATCCGGACCGCCCGCGCTTCATCGGACGGGCCAAACAGCGGATCGCGTTTATTTCCGACCCCGACGGCAACATCATCGAACTGATGGAAATTCCACCCGAGTCGGAAATCTACCGGGAATAACGCAAGCCGGCGATGAGAATTTATCCCAAGGGCGTCACCCCCGAATGTCTTAATCGGGGGTCCAGTTCCGGTCTCGCCTGGATTCCCGATAGAAGCATTCGGGA
>DAIRFP010000212.1:0-8780 GCA_036794995.1 Thermodesulfobacteriota bacterium
CCGGTGCCGACCTCCAGCTCCCGCGGGCCATCGCCCGCTCCGCTCATCGCTTCGAGGGCATTGATGATCAAGTTGAGAATCACTTGCTGTAATTGGACCCGGTCTCCCAGCACGAGCGGCACGTTCTGCGATAGTTGCGTTTGCAGTGACACACGGCTGTTTTGCGCTTCGCTGCGCGCCAAGGCGATGACTTCAAGGATAGTTTCGTTGATGTCGAGCCAGTCCTTACGCGGCGGAGCTTTCTTCGCCAGGGCACGAATGCGGCCGATGATCTCGCTGGCTCGGTGACCGTCTGCGATGATCAGCGCGGCAGACTTCCGGGCCTCCTCCAGATTAGGGGTTTGGCCCGTGAGCCAGCGCAAACAGGCGCTGGCATTATTGACCACCGCGCCGAGCGGCTGATTAACTTCGTGGGCAATCGAAGCCGTCATCTCGCCAAGGGTCGCGACCCGCGTGACGTGCGCCAGCTCGGTCTGAGCCTTGTGGAGCGCTTCCTCGGCCCGCTTGCGCTCGCTGATGTCATTGTTAGTCTCCAGGACCGCAATTGGCTTTCCGTGATCGTCCATTTGCAGCGCCCACCGGCTCGCGACTACGACCGGTGTGCCGTCCCGGCGAGTGTGGATCAATTCACCCCCCCAGCGGCCCGTGCTGTTTAGCTCGGCCATGATCTTTTCCAACGGCACAGGGAAGGTGGTTTCCATAAGCTCGTGAGAGATTCGCCCGATTGCGTCCGCTTTTGTCCACCCGTACAGTCTCTCGGCACCGCGATTCCAGAAAGTAATGATGTTGTTGGCGTCGCGAACGAAGACCGTATCGTGGGTCAGATCAAGGAGATTGGCTCTTTCCCGCAAAACGTCTTCCCCCCGTTTGCGTTCCGCGATCTCGGCCTTCAAACTTTCACTGGCCCGCCGGAGATCGGCGGTCCGTTCCTCAACTCTTGCTTCCAACTCATCGCGCGCTTGCGTGAGCGCCTCTTCCGCCCGTCTCCGTTGAACACTTATCCAACAGGCGATGAGGCCTGACAATGAGAACAGGAGGAGGAATGGCCGGCTGTCGATGCTTAAAGCTGGCGGTTGGCCGCCAGGCGCAAAGTAGTAACCTACCGACAGTGTCGAGAGCACTACGGCAAGCAACCCCGGCCCCATTCCGCCGAACCATGCGCTGCCGATTATTACTATGTAGAAGAGCGGCGTTCGGAGTGTGGTGTAGGGCTCTAGCCAATCCGTGATGCCCAGCGCAACTGCGACGCTCACCACAGCCAGCGCGTATTGCCAAATCGCGGGGGGAACTCTCTGTGCCAAAGAGTCGAACTTCAACATCGCCTGCGCCTTTACCAGAATGAATTGAGGTCCTTCTCAGTATATTGCTCGAGAGAAAGGGGAGAGACTAACCTTTCTTACTAAGACTCTCATTCAGCGTGAGCAGTGGCAAGACCCATCAGGAAAGGCAGAGAAGCAGTTTCGCGTAAAATGTTAAAAATTGTTGGGCATCGCAACCTGTCGCGAGCACACCGAAGTAGATAAAAGAAACCTGAAACAATTCTGTAACCGTATTGCTTAATCGCTGAATTCCTGCAAATTTTTGCTTGCAAACAGAACTGGCAGGGGAGAAAACTTGTCAAGGACGGCGCAGGGGTAGCGATGTAGGTGAACTATAAATCGACGGACGTGGGGAGGACTGCATAATGACGCTTCTATTTGCGTTTTTGATTGGATTCTTTGCGGGATTGCGCTCGCTCACGGCTCCCGCGGCGACTGCGTGGGCTGTGCACCTGGGCTGGCTGAAACTCCAAGGCCCCCTCGCGCTAATTGGCTCACTTCCCTCCGTTGCTATTTTTACACTGCTCGCAGTCGTAGAGCTGGTGGCGGACAAGCTGCCAAAAACACCGAGCCGCACGGCGCCCCCAGGCTTGATCGCGCGTATTGTCACAGGTGCAGTAACCGGCGCCTGCGTCGCTGCGGGTGGGGGGCAAGGAGCCGTTCTCGGCGTAGTGCTCGGTGCCGCCGGCGGCGTTGTGGGCTGTTTCGCAGGTTATCAGGTCCGCACAGGACTGGTGAAAGCATTGGGTACGCGGGACCTTTACGTCGCCTTGATCGAGGACCTAGTGGCGATCGCGGGTTGCCTGTGGGTGGTTTCGCGATTCTAAGATTTCTAAGGCCCGAAACGATTGGAATGACTTATAGAACAGAGGAGGGATGAAATGGCGCTGCACGTGAAAGATCAGGAGATTCCCAGACGACAAAGAGTTCAACGAGGGGAGACCGGCGAAGGGTCGATGGTGGTCAAAAAAGGTTACGGCAACGAGTGCAGCCTGATGATTGCGGAAAGAGCGCCGGGATATCACACCAAACCTCACGCCCATGCCTCGGAACAGATCAACTATGTATTGGAAGGGGAGATCTGGTTTTTCGTCGAGGATCAGGGCTTTCACTGCAAGCAAGGAGATTTCCAGAGAATACCGGCCAATAGGACGCATTGGGCTTGGAATCGCTCGGAGCGGAGCGCCACAGTTGCCGAGGCCCACGCGCCCGGGCTGATCGGGGGGCGCAGCGCCGAAGGAGCCGTCGGACTCTTTGGCGACGGCGAAACCCCGGCGATCCGTGGACCCGGGGAAAACAAGTATGTGCCCTTCGATGCGGCAGCCGCAGAGCGAAAGCTGGGCCTGGCATAGATTGACTGCGTCTGGGTCTTAGTCCCTCGAGCGCACAAACCTGGAAGAAAAAAAAGCGAAGGAGGATGAATTTGCAGTTCGGATTGGTGTTGCCGCATTTCGGCGAACACGCTTCCGTGGAAAAGTGCCTCTTAGGGTCCATCAAGGCCGAGGCCTACGGCTTTGATTCCGTTTGGGTGCGAGATCATCTAGTCTTCGCGCCCCACGATATGGAGGGAACGGATAACACCCATATCGAGGGGTTACTGGTGCTGTCCGCCGTAGCAGCCGTAACTAAGAAACTGACCGTGGGCACGGCCATGGCGATTTGCCATCGCCATCCCATCCATTTGGCCCAGTCCTTTGCGGCGCTAAGCACTATTTCCAACGGCAGGGTGATCATGGGAATGAGTGTGGGCGGGATGCCCCATGAATTCACCGCGGCGGGACTGCCCAGCGGATTGGCAGAGCGGGTGCACCTGGCAAAGACCAATGCGGGGCTCTGCCGCAAACTCTGGGCAGGAGAAAAGATCTCTTATCAAGACGCTTACTACGACTTCAGGGACGTCGAACTGAAACCGGCTCCGGTGAATCCCATTCCGATCTGGACCGGCGGCTCGACACCGGCTGCCTGCCGGCGCGCCACGGAGTTCGGCGAAGGTTGGATGCCGGCACGCATTACCCTCGCGACTTTTAGCAGGCGTATCCAGTATCTCAGAGAGCTAACCCAAAAAGCTGCACGTTCGATGGTCGCGGCTGCAGTCATGCCTTTGACGAGCATCGCCAAGGATAAGCCAACGGCGCTCTGCGATGTAAACCTCAAGGCTTTGTTGGAGGAGGCGAATAGGAATTCAAGCTGGGTAAAACCTGCCAGCGGGAACTTCTCGACGCTGGAGGACATCCAGGGGCTGGTCCTAGCCGGCCCTCCGGAGGAAATTGTGCGAGCGACGCGGGCCTACCAGGCGGCCGGGGCCGACCTGATCGTTTTCGATCTCCGCTTTCGTTTCGCCGATTGGTATCACCAGATCGATTTGTTGGGCAAAGAAGTTCTCCCAGCTCTTCGAGGCTGATCCCTCGATTTCATTGCGGAGGCGCGGAGGTGGCCTGTGGACTCTTCGAGAAATCAATGTATTGTAGAATAGCGAGGGCAAAAACCGCCCTTCTTGAAGTCCGGAAGAGAATTTATGCACCCATCTAAAGCATGGAAGATTCTTCAAATTATCCCCGCACAGGTAGGTTGGAAAGCCGTTCATTGCCAGGCATCAGGCAATAAGCCAATCCAGATCTTCAATCGACCGGTTATCTGCTGGGCGCTAGTCGAGGCGCTTGGCGAGGGTGGCGTCGCAGGAACCGAGGTGCGCGGCGTCGAGAAACAAGAGGATCACTTGGCCGTCGTCGAGGATTTGATCAACCGGGGTGAAAATGGGGACGACGGCATAGATCGATCGCAATATTTTCTGGGCTATGATGACCCGGCGACACACAAAGAATCCGAATATTGGATCCAGCAAGCGAACGATCGTTGCAAGAGAGAAAGAGCAACCAATGATTTGCCGGGATTGGTCCAGGTCTCTCAACGGGTGATTGAGGAATAGCACAAGGTGGACAACAAGCGCTTTTCAACCATCGAAGCCGGTTCAGCCAAGCAGGCATGGACTGAGGCAGCGGAAGCGAGCGGCAGTCTTGATTGTGCTTGCTGCCGCCATCGCCATTGTAGTGCTTGTGAAGAATGCTCCGCCGCAAAACAGTACTCGGACTATTGGATTTGTCACTCCTGCGGAGAGCTAAATCCGCGGGTGCAAAACCCGCCTTTTAAAGAGGCGTCTAAAAGGTCGACGTAAACCAGGGCGAACTGTCCGTCGCAATTTTTCGGTCAACCCGCCGTTCTTACGATTCAAGCGTCATGCAACTGCGTTCTCTGGCACGATGATGCGTATGATTTTTAGATTGTGTGTGACACCATTCAATGGTATCGGTTAGTCTTTAGCTGAATCGAGGGATAGCTAACCGTTTTTTCCCGCTGACCGCTGCTTGCGACGCTCGAAGCGAAAGTTTCTAGCCATGGACTACAACGCATGGTTTCAGTGCATCAACGGCTGCTCCGGCCAGTTCAGCCTGCTGGAGATTATTTATCGCTGCCCCTCCTGCGGTGACCTGCTCGAGGTCCATCACGATACCGAAGCGCTCAAAACCAGGGCCGCCGCAGCGTGGATCAAGCTCTTCGACGACCGGTTGCGAATCAACGCCTACCCCTACGGCTCAGGCGTGTGGGCGAAGAAGGAATGGGTCGTTCCGTTCATCGACAATGAAAACATCGTCTCCACCTTCGAGGGCAATACCAATCTATTTTGGGCCAATCGCTACGGCAAGCAGCTTCACGTCGAGGACCTGTGGGTAAAGCAATGCGGCAACTCGCACACCGGATCGTTCAAGGACCTCGGCATGACGGTGCTGGTGTCGGTGGTCAATCAAATGATCGCCAACGGCGAACCCATCGACGCCGTCGCCTGCGCCTCTACCGGCGATACCTCGGCGGCGCTGGCGGCCTATGGCGCGGCTGCGGGCATTCCGACGGTGGTGTTCCTGCCACGCGACAAAGTATCGCCGGCCCAGCTCGTCCAACCCCTCGCCAACGGCGCCCTGGTGCTTTCTCTGGACACCGACTTTGATGGCTGCATGGCCGCGGTTCAGGAAGTGACCCGGCACAAGCGCATCTACCTGGCGAATTCGATGAACAGCCTGCGCATCGAGGGGCAAAAGACCATTGCCATCGAAATCGTCCAGCAGTTTGACTGGGAAGTCCCGGACTGGGTGGTGCTGCCGGGTGGCAATCTCGGCAATGTGAGCGCCATCGGCAAAGGCTTTCTGATGATGCGCGATCTCGGTTTGATTTCGAAGCTGCCGCGCATTTGCGTGGCCCAGGCGGAGAACGCCAATCCGTTCTATCTTTCCTATTTAGAGAACTTCGAGCAGTTTAAACAGATCACGGCGCGACAGACCTTGGCCAGCGCGATTCAAATCGGCAATCCCGTCAGCATCCGTAAGGCTATAGCGATCCTGCAGCGTTTCGACGGCGTGGTCGAACAGGCCTCCGAGCTGGAGCTCACCGAAGAAACAGCTCGCGCTGACCGTACCGGCATGTTCAATTGCCCGCACACAGGCGTGGCGCTGGCGGCGCTGCGCAAACTGGCGAAGCGCAAGGTGATTCGGTCCCACGAGCGGGTCGTGGTTATCTCGACGGCCAACGGCCTCAAGTTCGCCGATCAGAAGATCGCCTACCATGCCGGCACGCTCCCGGGAATCCAGTCGAGGCAACAGAACCGCCCCGTGGAGCTGGGCGCCGATCCAAAGCAAATCGCCGACACGATCTCGCACTACGTCGAGCGCACGCGGCTTTTGGACCAGTAATTAGCAATGGATGCCCGCCGGACCAAGGATAGTGGTGCCGCCACCGTTCCGCCGACGAAACCGGAGAGCGGCTCGCCCGCTAATCCGGCGACTCACGGTATCAGCACCCTGGCCGTGCACGCCGGCGAACCCCGCCCCAAGCACGGCAATGCCCTCGCCACTCCCATTGTACAGACGGCGACCTACACCTTCGCCGACACCCAAGAGCTGTGCGACTACTTCGAGGGACGCATCGAGCGCCAGGAGTATGGACGCTACGGCAACCCGACCCAGCGCATCGCCGAGCAGAAGCTGGCGGCGCTGGAAGGCGCCGGTGATTGTTTGCTTTTCGCCAGCGGCATGGCCGCCATCACCACGACTTTGTTCGCCATGCTGTCTCACGGCTCTCACGTCGTGGTCACCGATGACTCGTACCGGCGGACCCGGCAGTTTCTTACCCAGATACTGCATCGCTACGGCATCGAAGTTTCGGTAGCGCCCGCGGGCGATTATGAGGCGATTGAAGAAGCGATCCGCCCTACCACGCGGGTGCTGATCAGCGAGTCGCCCACCAACCCTTACAACTTCATCGTCGACCTCGAGCGTTTCGCCGAGATCGGACGGCGGCACCGCGTTAAAACCGTCATCGATGCCACCTTTGCGACGCCCTTCAATCAACGACCGCTGGAGTTCGGCATCGATCTGGTGCTGCACTCCGCCACCAAGTATCTCGGCGGGCACAACGATCTCCTCTCCGGCGCGGTGCTCGGATCTGTGGAGCTTGTGGATGGGATTCGGGGCCTGCAGGCCGTAACCGGCGCGGTGCCGGACCCGTTTGGCGCCTACCTGCTCATCCGCGGTCTTAAAACCTTCGCACTCCGGATCGCCCGGCAGAATGCCAACGCCCAAGCAGTGGCGGAATTTCTGGCGGCACACCCGAAGGTCAAGGCGGTGCATTACGCCGGCCTGCCGACGCACCCTCAGCACCAGGTGGCCCGCCGCCAGATGCGCGGATTCGGCGGTGTTGTCTCTTTCGAAGTTGCCGGTGATCTCGCTGCCGCCTCTCGAGTTGTGGATGGCTGCCGCATTCCTCATATCGCCCCTTCTCTTGGCGGCGTGGAGAGCTTGATCGAACAGTGCGCGCTAATGAGTTTCTACGAGCTTACCACCGAGGAGCGCCTGCAAGTGGGCATCAAGGACAATCTGATCCGTTACGCGGTGGGCATCGAAGATGGCGAGGATCTTATCGCCGACCTCGCCGCCGCTCTGGAAAAGGTTTAACCGGAGATCAGAAAAGCTTCTCCACGCGGAGGCCGATCAGGCGGATCGCCTTTTCCCGTGGGTTTTCCCGCGCATCGAAGAAGGGGAGGAGAAGAATCGCAGCTTCTTGCTTCAAGAGCCGGAGCGCCTCTCCGTCGGCGTCAAGCTTGATGCCGTTTCTGATACTGTGGGAGCGATTGCTGGTTTGAAAGTCGGAAAAGCGCACGGTAATTGTTACCGTTCGGAAACCTGAGAACTGTTTTTCCCGCAGCTTGGCGATGATCCGTTCTGCCATGGCATAGAGCCGCTCCGTCACGATCGCGGCGCTGTGGCTATCCTGTTCGAAGGTTTCCTGTTCTCCCAGGGACTTCCGGGTCCACTCGTTGGAAACCGGCGAAGCATCCACACCACGCGCCTTTTCATACAAGCGCTGTCCCCACTTGCCAAACCAATCCGTTAGCGTAGCCTCGGGGACTTCACGCAGGTCTTTAATTATCCGGATGTCCCGCTCGTGGAGGTAGCTCTCGCTCTTGGGACCGATGCCGGGAATCACCCGAACCGGAAGGGGATCGAGGAAATCCTCGACGGACTCCAGTGGTACCACGATAAAACCGTCCGGCTTTTGGTGGCCGGAGGCGATCTTGGCGATGAGCTTGTTCGGGCCGATGCCGACGGAGCAGCTCAACCCTTCCCGTTCGCGAATCTCGCATTTGAGCTGGCTCATGTGCTCGACGGCCGACACTAGATCGCCGCGGGAGGAAACGTCGAGATAGGCTTCGTCGATGCTCGCCTCCTCGAAAGCATCCGCCGCGCCCTCGAAGATCTGCATGATGCGCGCCGAGACTTCCCGATAAAGAGGAAAATTCGGCTGGATGAACACCGTTGCAGGTTCGCCTCTCCGGCGCGCTGCTTCAGCGAGCCGCCAGGCTCGCGAAATCGGCAAAGCCGAGTGGATGCCGTACTTGCGCGCCATGTAGTTGGCCGTCGTCACCACGCCTCTGCCATGGCCCTCTTTTGGGTCCGCGCCCACGGCGACAGGCAGCCCCCGCAATTCAGGCTTGTAACGCTCCTCCACCGCAGCGTAGAAAGCATCCATATCCACGTGGACGATAATACGCATGGCGACTTAGATTGTTTCACCTTCGGAAGCATTTGACGAGAAGTGTTTGTTTCTTGTGGCGCCCGCGTTTGCGCCGGCCTCATGTTTGCCGAACCGATGGTTCCAGTTTACCGGGTCCCAAGTTCTCCCAAGCCTTGCTACGTAGGATTACCGCCTTACCGAACTTCGTAATTCCGGCATCCGTTTAGCGGGAATCCAGGCGACGTTGGGACGGGCTTAACAGTTGCAGCGCAAAGTGAATTGCTGCTCTCGCCCGACCAGCGACTCTCCACGGGCTTGGTGGTCGGCGATGTGGGCCGACACTGTGTTGAGCCCCCGCCGGTAAATTTCCCTTACCTCCTCTTCCCACCCTCTCTTTCCATC
>DAIRFP010000213.1:0-8756 GCA_036794995.1 Thermodesulfobacteriota bacterium
ATTCCCGGCCATATTCAAGTCTTGATCAAACAGGGCGAGACCTTCGGTGTCAGCTTGGACGAAATGATCAACTGCGAAGTTTTGCCCGAGTGCCGCGCGCTCACCGAATTCGGCCGCGGTTTGGTCTATGAAGGCAGCATGATCGAGTGGTGGGCGCGATCCCTGAACGAAGAAATGTTCGGTCATTGGTCGCGACGCTGGCGTCAAGCGTTACTTGATAAATATAGCTTTAAGGATTCAGATCTACACTATTTTCAAGTTCATGAAGAAGCGGATCTCCAGGAGCACGAAGAGGGCCTGATGGCCCACGGACAGGTGGCCAGAATGGTCTTCGAAACCCTGTTGCGGGACGGCTTGACGTGGTACCGTCCGGGTTGGAGTCCCGAGTATTGTTGTCTGACCAACGCCGATTACGTCGCGATGTTTCATGATGGGATTTATAAGCATTCAAAAGCGCTGGGTCATTTTTGAAAGAAGAGGAGTAAGGGCACCACGAAGAACCTAGCGCGGCAAAGCCGCAACTAAAAAAGAAAAATGGATATCACCACGAAGCACACGAAGAGCACGAAGGAAGAAAACATTTTTCTTTCGGATTCGATGTCCTCTCCATTATCCGGTCTTCGTGTCCTTCGCGACCTTCGTGGTGAGAAAGTCTTTCGTCGAATGGCGCATTCGTGATAATCGACCGCCTGGAAAATTTGCGCAAGTCGCGAAAACGTTGAAGTATAGTAGTACACGCACGAAGGAAGAAAATTTTTTGAGATCCGAGGCCTCTCCGTTAGCCGATCTTCGTGCGTTTCGTGGTGACAAAAAATTAACGATCACCCCGTCACGCGACTCTGGTAACGTTCGGTGGGTGATAGCAAACATTCAAGAGTATAACTATGGCTTTTAACGATCTACGTGAATTCATCGATGCAGCGCGGGAATTAGGACAGGTCAAAGAGATCCATGGCGCGCACTGGGATCTGGAGATCGGCGCGCTCACGGAAATGTTCGCCTTCAGGGAGCCCTCCCCCCTGGTGTTGTTCGACCAGATTCCCGGCTATCCGTCCAATTATCGCGTCGCTTCGAATCTGATTAGTAATCCTACGCGCTCGGGACTCACGGTTGGGATGCCGGCAGATGCCACGCCCATCGATCTAGTGGCGCGGTGGAAAGAACTTTTGAAAGGCGTAAAGCCGATTGCGCCGCGGCTGGTTTCGACCGGACCGATCCTAGAAAATATGAAAACCGGCGCCGACATCGACATGACGATCTTTCCGACGCCGCGATGGCACGAGCTCGACGGCGGGCGTTATATCGGCACCGCCGACTGCGTCATTACCGGGGAGCCGGAAGAAGGCGGCTGGGTCAATGTCGGCATCTATCGGGTGCAGATTCATGATCGAAATACCCTGGGCCTTTATGTTTCGCCGGGCCACCACGCGCGCATCATGCGGGAAAAATATTGGGAGAAGGGCAAGAGCTGCCCGGTGGTGGTCACCTTCGGCCAAGATCCTCTGCTCTTTCTCGTGGCGGGGCAATCGCTTCCCTATGGCATGTCCGAATTGGACTATTGCGGCGGCCTCCGCGGGGCGCCGGTGGATGTCATCCGCGGTATTGAAACAGGACTGCCCATCCCGGCTAGCGCAGAGATCGCGATTGAAGGTGATGTGCCTCCGCCCGGTGAACAGGTTCATGTGGAGGGACCGTTCGGTGAATGGCCCGGATACTACGCTCACGGCGCGGCCAAGGAACCGGTCATTCGCGTGAAGCGACTTTATTATCGAAATGATCCGATTCTCGGCGGCGCGCCGCCAATGAAACCACCGTTCATTACCTTTGGCGTTCCCATCGGCGCCGCCGCCATATGGAACTATCTGGAGAAGGCCGACGTTCCGGACATCAAAGGGGTCTGGTGTTATGTCGGCGGATCCGCCGCCGCCGGCGGCGCGCCGTTCATTATCGTTTCGCTCAAGCAGCGGTACCACGGCTACGCGCAGCAAGCCGCAATCGCTGCCCTCGGCTCCCGCGCGGGGAACTACCATGGGCGGTTCGTCATCGTGGTCGACGATGACATCGACCCATCGGACATGAAAGAAGTCATCTGGGCGGTTTCCACCCGCTGCGATCCCAAAACCGCCATCAGCATCATCGATGGCTGCTGGAGCACGCCCCTCGATCCCGCCATGCACCCGGACCAGCGCGATGCCGGAAACTTCGTCAACAGCCGGGCGATTCTCAACGCCTGCCGGCCCTACGCCTGGCGCGACCGTTTCCCGCCGGTCAATGCGTTGAGTCCCGAACTGAAGAAGAAGATCGAAGACAAGTGGAAAAAAGAACTGGCGTGAAGATCGCTCAAGCTGCCGCAGTTACGCCCGATCCGCCGGCTCCCATTAGCGGCAATCGCTATTTTTGACCTTCCGCCGGCTGCCCCGGGGGAGGCATCGGGAAGGGTACCTGATTTTTGACCGGCGGCAAGCTTCGCAGGTACGCCCAGATTGCCTTCAAGTCAGCCTCGGTCAAGTCCTTCATGTTGAACCACGGCATCGGTGGCAAAATCTCGCGACCGTTGGGTTGTCCCTGATGCTTGCCGTTTCTTGCCATTTGGATAAACATCGCCTCACTCCATTCCGCTATGCCGGTTTCCTTGTCAGGCGTTAAATTTGTCGCGAAGCTTACCCCCCATGGGCCTGCCCAGGCAGTTGCCATGTCGTTGGCGGCGGCCACGACATTTCTTTGCTTGACGTCTTCGGGTGTCCAGGTGGGATGCGGTGCGTTTTCCGGGTGGCCGGCAAGCAAACGTTTGGCGTCAAGCTCGGGGGCGCCAGTGGGTCCCGGCACCTTCGGCGTATGACAATCATGGCAGCCACCGAAGGCAACCAAGTATTTTCCCCGTTCAACAGCATCTTGGGTGTTCTGCTCGGTTCTGCCGCAACCCAGCGCGGCGATCAGCAACAATCCAAAGCCGCTTAGCATCCGTCGGTTCATGTACTTCCTCCTCGACCTCACGATCATTTCTCCACGCACTTATACGCGGAAAGATTCCTAGTGTTAAGTGCCTAGCACATTTTCTTTTCATCGCTGTTTGCTCCGTTTTATCGTGATGACGATCTCAGCCAAATTCCCTTTTCATATTTTCGCTTTTGTTATAGGCTCGGCCAATTCACCAACAGCCGACGCCACCGTGGCAGGAGAGTCTAATGCTTGAAAAGGACGAGTACGGTTATGTCTTGAAGATCGTCTCGAATTTTCCCTATCATCCCTGGTGGCGTTTGACGGCGCAGTTAGTGGAGGGGTTTCGCGATAAAAAGAAAACCGGTCTCGTCTCGTCGGTAGGAATCTACTCGCCCAAGTTCGGCCTCGGCTCCTTCGAGAATCCCAAAATGATCGGCAGAGGCGAAGTCGATGCCGGGATTATTAATCCGCCAGTCACGGCGAAAATGGCGATGGAGGGAAAGGGGCCGTACCAAGAGCGCGTCGGCGAGCTCAGGGCCATCGCGCGCTTTCCTGAACCCGATTATATCTTTTGGCTGGTTGCGGAAGAGCTCGGTGTCAGCTCCTTCGAAGACCTGGCCAGGCGAAAGCCACCGCTCACCCTGGTGTCCGGCAGAAGCGGGCCTACGGGTCCCGATACGCTCACCTGGACGGTGGAGCAAGTCATGATGCAGTACGGCTTTAGTTACCAGGACATCGAATCATGGGGCGGAAAAGTGTTGTTTCCCGGCCCGGCCGTGGTGGGAGTTCCGCTGGTGCGTAGCGGTCAAGCGAACGCGATTTTTCAGGAGGGTGTGCATCATCCGATGTGGGAACAGCTGGCGGAAACGCGAGCCCTGCGTTGCCTGAGCCTCAGCCGAAGCGTCGTCGATTACATGAAGGAAACTTACGGCTTCAGCGAAGCGATCATACCCAAGGGCCGCCTCAAAGGCATCCAAGAGGATCTGCTTACCCTTGATTATGGCGGCTGGCTCCTGACTTGCCGCGAAGATCTCCCCGAAGAGTTAGCCTATCTATTGGCCAAGGTGTCCACCGATCAGAGGGATGCCATCGCCGCGCCCTACAAGGACCAGCCGAAGCATTTGCAAAGCTTTGAGATTCCGATCACGCCTCAGCACCTCTGCACCAGATGCGTGATTCCGCTGCACAAAGGCGCGGAAAAATATTATCGAGAGATCGGTTGCCTATGAAATCTCCGCTGAGCAGGATGCCGCCATAGGCTTGTCGGAATTGGCGGCTGCGCTGTACGGCAGCTCGCTCTCATCGAAATCACGGAAGGCGGCCGAGCCCGCCGAACTTCTTTCCACGCCAGGACCTGTTTCGTCCGCTCACAAATCTCGCAGGTACGGTTCACACCGTCTGTCGACATCCGCAAATTGAGATGCCCTATTTCAGATAGCCTCGCTCGCGATAAAAACGCTCTGCGCCTTTGTGCAGGGGTACGTCGTACGGCGCTTCCTCGTCGTTGGCGCATAGTTGCGCCATCTCAAGGGGTTTATAGTTGTCAGTAGGGATAGCCTCTTTGCGGCGCTCAATGGCTTCGCAAATCGCATACGCTGTTTCATCCGGCATGTCCGCGCGGACGATCATCGGCCAGCCGCTAAAATCGATGGTTGCGGCATCTTCGGTCATCCCATGGAACCGGGACTTGGGCATAAGGGTGGGACGATAGCCCATGGCAACCATAGTTTTGAGAACGGCTCCCTCCACCGGTAGGAAATGAAACCCGTTTTCCAGAGCGGTCCGAGCCCAACTCTTGATCCCTTCATCAAAGATCGCGTTAACCGCACCTTTCTCGATGCTTTCCCTTCGGACCGGATCGCTGGGCCTGGATGCCAGATGAATCTTGCCGCCCCACTTTCGAAAATCCGCAAAGGTAAAACCGGCAGCTTTCATGACGGCCGCCACCGTAAACATCGTCGAATTTTCCCTGAGCGCGTTTGGGGTCACAATCCGGGTCGAAAGTTTGAGCGGAAAACGGTCTTTTTTGATCTGCGCGAGGGAAGTGATCCCGGTGGATTCATGGACAGCGAAGCCCATGACATCGTAGGAGGGGAAAACCGCGACGGTGCGCAGGGGAAGACGCCTACGAAATGGACCCTTGCCACGGTACGCCATGGTTAGCAATACTGATGGGTTAACCCAGGCAAGGGAATATTTACCTTCGGCCACCGCCGCGATCTCGCGAAAACTACCGGTGGCAAAAGAGAGCGAAATGCCATGACGGTCGTCGGACTTCTTAACCAGCGAGAGCTTCAAAGCATTGCCGATGCGCGAGTCGGTTTGCAGGACACCCTCCGCGGCTTTCCACGATTCCGAAGCGAGCGAGCTGTCGAATAGAGCAGCGCTCAATTCTAACAGGCCTTTGGCGCGCTGGATGCCGGCGTTGTATCTCTTGACGGTCATACGTCCATTCCTCAGAGTTCAAGTCGTTCAAAACATTTTTAAATTCTCAGCAATTCTCTACCCGCTCGACGGTTTTCAACGGAATCTCGGCGATAATCACACCGAGCCCGTCTTGCTCGCAAACCTCAAAGAACGCCGACTTGCGCGCGTACCTTTTTGCCGATGCTTCATCCAATGGCACCTTAAGCTTAGGAACCGAAATGACCTATTCTCTTACACCCACGTGCCCGCCCAACCCGCGAGCGATGAGCGCAGCGACCACGACCAAGCCCACCACAATAACCGCGACCACCGTGGCTTTTTCGAACTCCGCTCCGGCGGCGAAATCGAGCATTAGCAAAGACAACGTTCGCGATTTTCCCGAGCCGAGCAGTATCACGGTGCTGATATCCCTGGCCGCTGAGATGAAACCCACTAGACCGACGGTAATGAGCGCCGGCATGGTCAATGGAAAAATTACCCGGCGGAAGGTATCCACCCAAGTTCCGCCGCAAACCTTTGAAGCTTCTTCCAGATCGTTACCGAGCTGCAACAACACACTCTTGATCATCTGGGTCCCGAAGGGCATGCTTTTGATCACCATCGCGACCATCAAAAGATAGATGGTGCCGTAAATCGGCAGAAAGATCTTGGTTTGTAGAAAAGTCCAGAGCAGGGCAACTCCCAGGAGAATGCCGGGAATCGACCACGGCAACCACGACAGGAAATCGAGCAGCCAGCGGCCGCGATAGCGGGTTTTCACGATGACATAGGCGATCAGCGAATAAAATAGTATGCCGATGAATCCCGAGCCCAAACCGATGGCCAAGGTGTTCCAGAGCGAACGGAACAGCACAGGATCGCTGAAGGTGGCGCGCCAGTTATCAAGGGTCCAGGGTTCGGCGATATTGAAGAAGCCAAACAGCTTCATAAAAGTGCCGGCTACCAACAGGATCGTTGGCAGCACTGTGATCACCAACGCAAAGCATAGGACCAAGGCAAATGCCGGGTAGCGCCAGCGGCCCAAGGGCGTCCGCCGGGTGCTAAAACCTCGCCCCGTCACTGTGGTATAAACCCGCTTGGAAATATATCTTCGCTGTAACGCCACCATCAGCAGCAGAATACCCAAAAAGAGCGTGCTCAGCGCCATGGCGGGGGCGAATTGCGGGGGCTCCCAGGTCACCAATTCGTGAATTTTGGTTGAGTAAACCTGGAGCCCGATAGGGGTGCCCAGCAAAAGCTCGATCTCGAAGGCTTCCAGGGATCGGATGATACCGAGAATCGTCGTCACCAGGATGGCCGGCATCATCACCGGCACGATGATGTGAAAGAAAGTGTACAAACCGCTGGCTCCCGAGATGCGCGACGACTCTTCCAGCGCGGCGTCCAGATTGCGAAAGGCCGGCGCCAACAGCATGACCTTGACGCTGACCGATCCTCCCATGTGGGCCCACACGATTCCCCAGAAAGAGTAGATGTTGAATATCGGGTTGCTGAGCACACCCAGCCCCATCAATCCCTGATTGAGCAGGCCATATTTGGGGTCGAGCAAAAGGATCCATCCCATGGTCTCGGGCAGCGCCGGGAGAAAAAAAGACAACCAGAAAAAGAATTCCAACAAACCCTTCATCGGCAAATCGGTCCGAGCGATTAACCAGGCAAAGAAACAGCCGATCAACAGCGCAATCACCTGCCGCGTAATCGCCAAAGTGAAGGTATTCGTCATGGCCTTTACGATGCCCGGGGTGGTGAAGGCCTTGACCCATCCCTCCAATCCCCAAACCACCGGCGCTCCCGGCCGCGCGATTTGAAAACTGTTGAGGATCATGAGCGTGAGCGGTGTCAACACCAGGAAGCCAACCACCAGCAGCAGGATGGCCATGGGCAACGACGGCGGTTGAAAACGTCTTAAGGACGGCAGCACCGTCTTATCGAAGGTCAGCGACTGATCTATGGCTTGGGACTTTTCACTCATTTCACAACCTCAACTCGTGCAGCGCTGCAAGGAAAAGACGATCCCTTCAATCGTCGTTCGCTGCCGCCGCATAATTCATGTTCAGCTCGATGCCCTTTTGCGCAAGTTCCGCTTCATAGGCGCGGCGGATTTCCGGATCCTCGTCGGCGTACTCGATGAGCGTGCCGCCTTGTTTGACAGAGGTATAGACTCCGGCTCGAATCGCCGCAACTCGGATCCCTAGAGGGAACTTGTGACTGCCGCAGCGCAGCGCCAACTGCAGCGCCGCTTCCGCGCCGGTATTGAAATGTTGGTGAAACCAATTGGTCGGCGGACTGAATACACTGCCCGGTGCCCAATCTATTTTCACGACGCGATCGCCGTAGCCGTTTTCGTAGGGTCGGGTTCCCCATTCGTTGGGCCACATCAGCGAGTAGCCTTCCGAGCGCAGGATGACCAGCACCGCGCCGCCACCATGGTAATGCGCTTTGTGATAACGCCCCACCGGCCATTCGGCAAGATGACCGATCAAGGTGTTGTCGGCAATCTCGAATTGCGTCAGGTTGACCCCCGCCCCCTTTTGTTCCTGCGCGTCGATGGCGGCTTTGCGGGCGTCGGGAATAAAATTCGTCTCCCAGATCCATTGGCGGTTGTTGGCTGCGAGATAGCGGTGGTCGCCGACGTTGAAGTAATCGCCCTCTCCGTCATAACGATCGTTGAATACGTAATCGTTATGGAAGACGAATTGTTCGTTGTGAAAATGGTCCAACACCATCGGCGCCGTCGTCACGGCGACAAACACCGCGGGGTTTTTGGAGTAATTGATGAGCCGATGCGTGCTGTTCAAGGGCGGGGAAAAAAGACTGCCGGTCTTCCAGCTAACCGACTGCGGCACCCGACCGCGCTGCTGGAATTCCACCACCCCTTCACCTTGAATGATGTAAACAACCTTCTCGTAAAGATGCTTTTCAGGCTCAGTCATCGTCCCAGGAGCTAGTTTACCAACGTAAACTCCGGTGATTCCCTCCAGGCCGCGAAGCTGAAGATACGCTCCGTCACAGCCCAGCCGGCGCCACGGCTGTAACACGATCCGTTGCACATCCCTGACGCCAAAACCCTCGACGATGGGCACGCCTTCCTTCTCCATCCAGCGTTCGTAATAGGTCTTGGCCCGTGCCACGGCGATCCCGACCCGTCTTAGGTTAGCATCCATTGTTTCTTCTCCTTTTGAGCGCCTCAGCGCTTTTGCCTCCAAAAGCCGCCATCGCCGGCAGACGACGATTGTTATCGCCGCTATACCATCCCTCGACCTTCAATTCCCACTCAATCACTGCGAGTTTAATTCCCAGCAGTTTGCTACGTAAAGAGTTATTCCCAGACTTCTTCCCGAATGCTTCTATCGGGTCCGCCACCTGGCTTCGGACGGATCCGTCCTTCG
>DAIRFP010000214.1:0-8754 GCA_036794995.1 Thermodesulfobacteriota bacterium
CCACCCCCGAGTTCCTCCAACTGTTCAATCTGAAAGACCTCAGCCATCTGCCAACCCTCAAAGAGATGGAGGAGATCACCTTGCCGGAAATTGCCGGGGAAGAGATCCCTCTCGAACAGCCTGGAGAAGAGCCATAGACTCTTCTTGCCATGGAACGTCTGCAAAAAATTCTGGCGCACGCGGGCTTGGCGTCGCGCCGGGAAGCGGAGCAATGGATTGTCGACGGCCGCGTAGCGGTGAACGGCGCCGTGGTGCGAAAGCTTGGCTCTCAGGCGGACCCTTTTAAAGACAGTATCAAAGTCGACGGCAAGCGTATCAAGACGACAACCACGCCGCTCTATTTTGCGCTGCATAAACCATCCGGGGTTATCACCACTCTGAATGACCCGCAGAAGCGCCCCGACCTGACACAGTTCATCGAAAAGCTCGGCAACAAGCGGAGAGTTTTTCCGGTGGGCCGGTTGGATTACAACTCCACCGGCCTTTTGCTGTTGACCAATGACGGTGAACTGACGCGCCGGCTCACCCATCCCCGTTTCGGCGTAAACAAAGTCTACCGGGTGAAGCTGAGCGCCTGCCCCACCGAAACCGATTTTGGCTTGTTGCGCAAAGGCATCCGGCTCGAGGACGGCATGACCGCTCCGGCGCGCGCGCGCATCGTCGAGAGACTAAAAAAGAACGCCTGGGTTGAGATCGAAATTCATGAGGGCCGCAATCGTGAAGTCCGTCGCATCTTCGAGGCGCTGGGCTATTTCGTCGAGAAGCTGATTCGCGTGCGCGTGGGGCCGGTCTCCTTGGGTTTTTTACAACCCGGTGAGATCCGGCCCTTGTCGCAAAGCGAAGTCAAGGATCTCAAGAGCGCCGTCGGCCTGCTCGCCTCACCCTTAACCCCGAAAATGAAGGCTAAAAGGGTGAGGCGTAACAGCTCAAAGACTCAGTGACGCAGGCTGCAAAACTCTTCGTAGTCGATGAGTTCGTGAATGGTGGGATGATCGCCGCACATCGGGCAGTTGGGATCGCGCCGCAACTTCAAGGTATTGATCTCCATCGTCAAGGTGTTGAAGCAAACCAGCCGGCCGATCAGGCTGTCGCCCTTGCCGAGAATCAATTTGATCGCTTCCAAGGCCTCGATGACCCCGATAAGTCCGGGTAACACTCCCAGCACACCAGCCTCGGCGCAGCTTGGCGCCATTTCCGCCGGGGGCGGTTCAGGGTAGAGGCAACGATAGCAGGGCCCTTTGAATGGATAGAAGACGGTGGCTTGCCCTTCGAATTGGAAGATACTGCCGTGGACGTTGGGCTTCTTCGCCAGAATACAAGCATCGTTGACCAGGTAGCGCGTCGGAAAGTTGTCGCAGCCGTCGACGACGATATCGTAGTCCTTGAGGATCTCCATAATATTCGCCGACGTCAGCTTCTCTTGATAGGTGATCACGTTGACGTCCGGGTTCAACGCCTGGAGCGTTTGCTTGGCGGACTCTACCTTGGGCTTGCCGACCCGGTCGTTGGTGTGGAGAATCTGCCGTTGCAGGTTCGAGATGTCCACGACATCGTTGTCGATAATGCCAAGCGTGCCGACGCCGGCAGCCGCGAGATAGTAGGCGGAAGGGGAGCCCAGTCCGCCAGCGCCCACCATCAAGACCTTGGCCTGCAAGAGCTTCGCTTGACCTTCCTCGCCGACCTCCGGCAGCAGAAAGTGGCGGCTGTAGCGGACGAGCTGCTCCGGGGTGTATTGAAAATCCTGTACCCACTTGTAACCGGCGTTCTTCCAGGCGCCATAGCCCCCGGACATTGAGGTGACGTTCTGGTAGCCCATTTCTTTGAGGGCCTTACCGGCGATCAGCGATCGCACGCCGCCGGCGCAGTAAGTGATAATCGGCGTGCTCTTATCGGAGACCGTGCTTTCCACTTTGATTTCGAGAAAACCCCGAGGCAGCGAAACCGCCCCTTCCAAGTGTCCCTCGCGCCATTCGTCTTTCTCCCGAACATCAAGCAGCACATGAGATTTACCGTTATTCATCAAGAGATCGTTCACTTGCTGAGGTGTGACCTCAGGAATCTCTTTTCGGGCATCGACCATGATGTCCTGAAAAGTCTTGGCCATGATTTTCCCTCCCGCTACTGCTAATGGGTTCTTGGACCTTAGAGGTCTAAGTTAAAACCGCCCTGGCTGAAAGTCAAGGTGAACCGGCCGCAAGTTCGATAAGCCGACGACTGTTGTAACCTTTGCGGCATGACACCGGCCGGTAGTTATTTTCCTCTGGGATCCAACCGATCTCTCAGCCCATTGCCCAAGGTATTGAACGCCAGAATCGTCAGAAAGATCGCCGCCGCCGGGAAAAATAGCATGTGCGGGTAAGTGCGCATGGCGCGCCAGCCGTCCTGGGCCAGGGAACCCCAGCTGGTTCCCCACGCACTATAAGGATCGTTGATGCCGAGGCCGATGAAGCTCAGAGTGGATTCCGCGAGAATGGCCGCCGGTATACTGAACGTTAGGGTCACAATGAGCGGGCCGGCGATGGTGGGCAGGATGTGGCGAAGTACGATCCGTCGCCGCGAGGCGCCTATCGCCTTCGCGCCCTCGACGAAAAGAAACTTCTTCGCCTGAAGCACCTGGCCGCGGGCGATGCGCGCGAAACGCACCCAGCTAACCAGGCCGAGGGCGACCAGCAGGCCGCCGATGTTCCTGCCGAAGAGCAGCGATAGCAGAATGAAGATCAGCATGTCGGGCAGGCCGTAAAAGATATCGACGATCCGCATCATGAAATCATCCAAATTTCCTCCTTGGAAACCGGAAATCAGGCCATAGGCGGTGCCGATGACCAGGGCGATCAGAGCTGTGCCGATTCCGACGGCCATGGATACCCGGGCGCCGTAAAGAACTCGCGTCAGCAGGTCTCGCCCGAGGGCGTCGGTGCCCATCAGATGGGTCCGACTCGGGGTTTGCAGGATCTGTTGCGCCTCGAATCCGCCGGCACCGTAGGGCGATATCCAGGGAGCCAGCAATCCGGAGACGGCGATAGCTACAATCACAGCGAAGCTGCACAGTAAAAAGGGATCGCGTTCGTGCCGGCCGCCCGCCTGCGGTGTGGTCCGGGCCATGATCAGTAGACTCGTATTCTCGGGTCGACGACAAGGTAAAGCAGATCTACCAGGAAGTTGGCGGCGACCAGCAGGGTAGTATAGACCAACGTCACTCCCATGATCAGCGGATAATCGCGGTCGGTCACTGCGGTAATGAAGAACCGCCCCATGCCGGGAATAGCAAATACATATTCCACAACAAAAGAGCCGGTGACTAGCGCCGCAACCAGCGGTCCCATGACCGTAAGCACAGGTACCAGAGAATTCCTCAACGCGTGCTGGAGCAACACCGCGCCCTCGCGCAGGCCTTTGGCGCGGGCGGTGCGGATAAAATCTTCACCGAGGGCTTCGATGAGGCTCGATCGCAGCAAGGCAGCGAGATAAGCCGCCGGTGCCGCGCCCAAGGTAACCGCCGGTAGAATCATGCTGGCGGCGTTGTCCCACCGTCCCGCTTGCAGCCAACCCAGTTGCAGCGCAAATAACCAGACGAGGAGAGCGCCAAGAATGAAATGCGGCACCGAGATACCCAATGTCGCCGCCAGTAGGATGAAGCGATCCAGCCACGAGTTGCGAAACCGCGCGGCAACCAAGCCGGCGGGAAACGAAAGCATCAGGGCGAAGACCAGGGCGAGGAGGCCGAGTAACGCCGAAGTCGGAAAAGTTTCCGCGATGATTTGATTCACCCTTCGGTCAAGATATTTGTAGGATGGCCCGAGATCGGCGTGCATAACTCCCGTGAGATAACGCAGGTACTGGCTGAACAGAGGCTCATTGAAATGGTATTTGGCTTCGACATTGGCCAGCACCTCCGGGGGCAGCTTGCGCTCGCGGTCAAAGGGGCCGCCGGGAGCCAACCGGAGCAGGATGAAAGTGAGTGTGGCAACCACCCAAATAACGGCGAGACCATGGAACAGCCGTTTAAAAAGAAAGCGGAGCATTTTTTCCGTTCAGAAAACCTGTCACCCGCGTTTTCTTCCACCCTCGCCCTGTGGAGACTGGGGCCACGGGATCAGAAAGCGCAACTCCTACGCGGTGTGATAGGCAGTGTAGTTTTCTAATTTTTTCTCAAGCCAGCGGGTATTTACTTTACCGTTCAGATAGTCGGCGTCGTCGATGACGGTCTGAAGAAACGGGATGCCGGTGTCGATGCCGCTAACTTGAAACGATGCCAAGGCCTGCTTGGTGCGCGTCGTGGCTTGACTCCGATCCTCGCCGTGGACGATCAGCTTGGCCAAGAGAGAATCATAAAAGGGCGGCACGAAGTAGCCGGAATAACAATGGCTGTCCACCCGAATGCCAGCTCCTTCCGGCGTCTGCCAGCGGGCGATCCTGCCGGGGCACGGACGAAATCCGTGCTGGGGCGACTCGGCGTTGACGCGGCATTCGATGGCGTGACCCGAGAAACGAATATCCGCTTGTTTGAAGGGTAGGGGTTCGCCGCGGGCAATCCGTAACTGCTGGGCGACGAGATCAACCCCGGTAATCATCTCCGTCACCGGATGTTCGACCTGGATGCGCGTATTCATCTCGAGAAAATAGAACTCGTTGGTATCGTTGTCGAAGATGAATTCCACCGTGCCGGCGTTCTGATAGCCGATGCTTCTGGCCAGGGCGGCCGCGGCGTTGCAGATCTTGGCTCGAACATCCTGCGACACGGCATAGGCGGGAGCTTCTTCGACGATTTTCTGATGGCGCCGCTGCAGTGAGCAATCGCGCTCCCCCAGGTGAATCACGTTGCCGTAGGCGTCGCCGAGCACCTGCACTTCAACGTGCCGGGCGTTGCCGACGTAGCGTTCCATGTAGAGGGTATCGTTGCCGAACGCCGCCCGGGCTTCCGCGGCTGCGGTGCTGAAGGTGGTTTGCATCTCGGCGGCATTCAACACCAGCTTGATGCCGCGGCCGCCGCCTCCGGCCGAGGCCTTGAGCAGCACCGGATAGCCGATCTTATCCGCTTGGGCCTCGGCTTCGCGAGGATTCCTGGCATGATCGGATCCCGGCACCGTCGGCACGCCGCAGCCGGCGGCGATTTTGCGCGCGGCCAACTTGTCGCCCATATGGGTGATGTTATCGGCGCTGGGCCCGATGAAGGTAATCTTGTTGTCGACGCAGGCCTGGGCGAGCTCGGCTCTTTCGGAGAGAAAACCGTACCCGGGATGGAGCGCGTCGCAGCCCATGCCGTGGGCCGCAGCCACTAGAGTCCCGGTTTTGAGATAGCTATCCGATGAGCGGGGCGGTCCGATGCAGACGACGCGGTTGGCCATTTTCGCGGCGAGGCTCTCGCGGTCCGCTGCGGAGACGGCAGCGACGGTTTCAATCCCCAGACTTTGACAGGCTCGAATAATGCGGACTGCGATCTCGCCCCGGTTGGCTACGAGTACCCGGGTTACCTTCATGGTTTTACGAGAAAAAGCGTCTCCCCGAATTCGACGAACTGCCCGTTTTGGGCAACTACTTCAACCACGGTTCCCTTCACGCTGGAGCGGACGCTATTGAAAACTTTCATAACCTCGATGAGCCCAACGGTGGTATCCTCGGTGATCGCCGCGCCGAGTTGGACGAAGGGCGGCGCTCCGGGTTCCGGCGCCACATAGAACGTGCCCAGCAGCGGCGCCACAATCGGCAGCAGTCCCTCGGCGGCTGCTCTGGCGTCGGCCCTGGCTGCGGCGCTCTGCTGTGCGGGGGGCGGAGCGGCGGGACTTGGCTTCGGTGGCTCAACAGCGGCAGGCGGCGAAACCGCAGCGCTGCGCGGCGACGAGGCCAGCGGAAACGGCTCGCCTTTACTGACGGTGATTTTGAGCTCGCCGACTTCGAGCTGAAAATAGTCGAACTTGGATTCATCGATTAATTTTAAAATATGCAGAACATCATCTTCGCTGAGTTCCATATCCTTGCCTTTCTCTATGATGTGGTTTGCTGCTTGAAGGGGTATCAGAAGCGTCGACACGGTCTGCCCCTGATTGGGACTTCACCTTATGTGATTTCCCACGGCATGGCAAATCCATCCGCGGCGCCGATCACCGTGGGCTGACCGGTTCCGCCGGACGCACAAAACGAAGATCCAGGCGGCCCATAGAGTTCATCTCCAACCCGGTGAAGCGGGGATTTAAGACAGTACTTTCGCTGCGCCAATAAAGCGGCACCATCGGCAGCTCGGTTTCGCAGAGAATTTTCTGTGCTTCGTCGTAAAGCTTGACGCGCTTTTTGGCGTTCAACTCGCGGGCGGCGCCTTCCACCAGCTGATCATAGCGGCTGTTGCGCCAACGCAGGTGGTTGTTGCCGCTGTGGGAGACGAAAAGTTTCATGAAATTATCCGGGTCCGGATAGTCGGCGCCCCAGCCGTCGCGAAAGACCGGGAACGGATCGGTCTGGAGCTTTTTGAGATAGACTTTCCATTCCTGATTTTCCAACGCGACGATAATTCCCAAATTTCTCTGCCACATTCCTTGCACCGCTTCGGCCACCAGCTTGCGGTCTTCCTCGGTGTCGTAACCCAAGACAATGCGCGGGAATCCTCTGCCATCCTGGTAGCCCGCCTCGCGCAGGAGGCGGCGCGCTTCCGGCGGGTTGAAGTGCAGACCGAGCTTCGAGTTGTGCGCGAGCATCCCGGGAGGGATCCAGGAAGATGCCGGCTCCTCGCCGCCGTGAAGAATTTTTGGAAAGACACTGCGGTCGATGGCCATGGCGAAGGCTTTTCTCACCCGCGGATCATTGAAGGGCCTGCGGTCAACGGCGAATCCATAATACTCGCCGCGGAGTTGCGGCACCCGTTTGAAGCCGCGCTGTTTGGACATGCGGTTCTTCTCCAGGGAAGGGATGCTATGATCGTCGAGAAAATCCAACTGTCCCTGCTCGTACATCGCCACGGCCGTGGTCTTTTCCTTAACCATCGCCAGGGTCGCTTGCTCCATGGTTGGGCGGCCGCGAAAATGGTTGGGATTGGCTTTGAGCTGGATCTCATTTTCATGCTTCCAAGACGACAGTAAAAATGGGCCGTTGGTCACTATGTTTTCGGGTTCGGTCCACTGAGACTCGAACTTCTCAATAATGTCCCGGCGTTGGGGGAAGGTGACTTCAAACGTGGTGATGGCCAGGAAATAAGAAGCCGGGTGGCGCAGGCGAACGGCCAACGTCAAATCATCCTGCGCCTGGACCCCAACGGCAGCGCTGTCGGCCAGCTTGCCTTCGTGGTATTCCTGGGCATTTTCGATGTCGAACAGGATATAGGCGTATTGGGATGCGGTTTTTGGATCGAGGAGCCGCTTCCAGGAATATTCGAAATCCTGGGCGCGAACTTTCTTGCCGTCGCTCCAAAACACGTCGTCGCGCAGCTGGAAGACAATCCGCCGCCCGCCGTCGAGAATATTCCAGGAGCTGGCGATGACCGGCGCGGGTTTGAGTTGCCGGTCGAACTCCGTCAGCCCCACCATCAAGTTGGCAATCACATTGAAGGAGACATGATCCGTTGCCAACGACCAGTCAAGGCTGGGTGGTTCGGTGCTGAGATTGGCGCGAAAAAGCTGCTTGCTGCTGGGGCCGAGTTTTTGGCTGTCTTCACAGGCGGCGCAGAAAAGCAGCAGCAGGAAGACGGCGATCCTCCAGTGAGGCATTTTGTTTGGCAAAAATGACAAGTGACGGCTTGCGGAGTCGCTGTTTTGTAAATATTAGTAAACGAGGCCAATGCTTGCGAAGAAAGGACTATAGCATGGACGGGAAAGAAATGTTGCAAAAGCATGTGGTGGTGGAGGGGCATCGCGATGTCTATGAGCAGCTCTACCGCACTTCGGTGGGCGAGAAAGCGCCGGTACGCGACGCCATCGCGCCGAGACTGATTCGCGATGGTATCAACGTTTGCGTCTACGCCGTCAGCGGCGATTCCTATTCCCATTCGCAGAACACCGGCCGCTACCTCGAAACCGCCCTCGATCAGATCGACCAGTTTTTGGAAGAGGCGCCGCGCTCCGAGGGCATGATCCAGATGATCAAGACCCGCGGCGATCTCCCCGATAAGGTCGAACCGGGGACGGTCAAGTTCCTGCTGCACTTCGAGGGCTGCATGCCTTTGAAGGGCAGCCTCCACAATCTAAGAAACTTCTACCGGCTCGGCCTGCGCTCGCTCCAGCCGGTTTGGAATTTTCGCAACGAGCTCGGCGACGGCGTCTGGGAAAATCGCACCGGCGGCGGCCTGACAAATTTTGGCGTCGAAGTGATCAAGGAAGCGAATCGGTTGGGCATGATCGTCGATCTATCGCATATGAATCGCGAGGGATTCTTCCAGACGCTAAAGGTGGCGACCGCGCCGTTGCTGGTAAGCCACGCCAACGCCTGCGGCATGCTCGACAACCCGCGCAACCTGGCGGACGACCAGATCAAAGCCATCGCCGATCAAGGCGGGTTGGTGGGCATCCTGGCGTTGCCGGAGCGGGTCGGCAAGGGTGAAGTCGGCATCGAAGACATGCTGAAGCACATGGACTATATGATCCATTTGGTCGGCATCGAGCATCTCGCCCTGGGCATGGACTTCGTCAAGTATGACGGCCCCCGTACCCTCAAAGACCGCCACCATCCGCTGCACAAAGATCCGCTGATCAAAGGCTTCGAGGAGATCGAAGATCTGCCGAACCTGCTCGACGGCTTGCAGAAACACGGCTATAAGGAAGAGGAGATCGCCCT
>DAIRFP010000415.1:0-2364 GCA_036794995.1 Thermodesulfobacteriota bacterium
AATGACTAACAGAATCATTCGATTTGCGCTAGCCGCTTTGCTCTTTGCGCTTTGCTATTCTGCGTCGGCGCAGCAGCCGAAGAAGGCCCCCCGGATAGGATTCCTAACTGGTGACTCGCTTTCCGCTATCTCGGACCGCAGGGAGGCATTCCGGCAGGGTCTGCGCGAGCTTGGGTATGTGGAGGGGAAAAACATTGTCATTGAGTGGCGATCTACAGAAGGGAAAACGGATCGCCGCCCCGCGCTCGCGGCCGAACTGGTGCATCTCAAGGTAGACGTCATCGTGGCGGTCGGTTCGGGAGATATACGTGCAGCCAAGGAGGCCACCGCCGCAATCCCCATTGTCATGGTTCAGGGTGGCGACGCTGTTGGAAGCGGTTTCGTCGCCAGTCTAGCGCGGCCGGGTGGCAACATTACTGGATTGTCAACGCTTCGCCCGGAGCTAAGCGGAAAACGACTGGAGCTTCTGAAGGAAACCGTTCCCAGGCTGTCGCGTGTGGCCGTCTTTGTGAGTTCAACCGATCAGGACTACGCGCAAATTCAAAAAGAGGTCGAGCTCGCCGCAGGAGCGTTAGGGGTGAAGCTTCAGTACCTAGAGGTACGAGAATCCAAGGATATTGAGACTGCATTCCGAGAGGCGAGTAAAGGCCGGGCTGACGCAGTCCTTTTCCGGGTAGCGGGCCCGTTCGTCACTTCTCAGCGACCACAGATTGCACAGCTCGCGGTAAAGAGCCGGCTCCCGGTGATATACGAAAGGGCAGCAGAAGTGGAAGCCGGGGGGCTTATGTCCTACGGTGTGAACAATTCCGACATGTACCGTCGCGCCGCCACTTATGTGGACAAGATTTTGAAAGGCGCCAAGCCCGCCGATCTCCCGGTGGAGCAGCCGATGAAGTTTGAGTTCATCATTAATCTGAAGGCGGCAAAGCAGATCGGCCTGACCATTCCGCCGAATGTGTTGGTGCGGGCGGATAAAGTGATCAAGTGAGAAAGGGCGAGTGTCGGGTGTCGAGTGACAAGTGGATCGGGACGGAGAGAAATCCGTGATGAAAAAAATCACGGTCCTTACCCTTTGCGCCATGCTCTTTGCGCTTAGCGTGTCGGCGGCGGCGCAGCAGCCGGCGAAAATTCCGCGCATCGGTTACCTAACCAACACCCCCTTCTCGGCGAGCGAGTTCCAAGAGGCATTCCGCCAGGGTCTGCGCGAGCTGGGTTGCATAGAGGGCAAAAACATTGTTATTGAGTGGCGCTCTGCTGAGCAAAGCCGCGACCGCCAACGCGCCATCGCTGCCGAGTTCGTGTGCCTCAAGGTCGATATCATCGTTGCTGCCGGTTCCGGCGATATCCGCGCCGCCAAGGAAGCTACTTCCACCATTCCCATTGTCATGGTTACCGGGGGCGACGTCATTGGCAGCGGCTTTGTGGCCAGCCTAGCGCGGCCCGGGGGAAATATCACCGGCTTGTCGACGCTTCGCCCGGAGCTCATGGGAAAACGCTTGGAGCTTTTGAAGGAGATCCTGCCGAAGCTTTCGCGCGTCGCTGTCATTATGAATTCTTCTGCCCAGGACTACGCTCAAGTCTTAAAAGAGTTAGATGTTGCTGCCGGGGCAATGGGCATAAAACTTCAGCACTTGGGTATCGAGCGCGGCGCAGATTTCGACAGTGTGTTTCGACCGCTACCAAGGGGCGCGCTGAAGCCGCTCTCGTACGGGTAGCTGGCCCGATCCTTGGAACTCACCGAACACATGTTCTTGAACTCGCCGTAAAGAACCGCTTGCCGACGATGTATGAAAGGGCGGAAGAAGTACAAGCTGGCGGGCTAGTTTCTTATGGGGTCAGCAGCGCTGAAATGTACCGGCGCGCCGCCACTTATGTCGACAAGATATTGAAAGGAAGAGCACCGGCCGAATTGCCCGTGGAGCAACCGACGAAATTTGAGTTAGTCGTCAATCTCAAAGCCGCCAAGCAGATCGGCTTGACGATTCCGCCGAACGTCCTGGCGAGAGCGGACAAGGTGATTCGGTGAGGTGAAAGGTGTATGATATCTTGGTCTTGATTTATTCGATCTCGCTGCGATACTGATTTCATTGGAAAACGCATCGCTTCCCGCCGGTAGAGTATGCCGACGAAGGTCGAGTTGATCCCGCGAGGGTTTGACCGCCTACTATTTTCCCGTCCCTTTTTGGAATTCGAAGTTCGGATCTTTATAGGCCGCCGCCGGCATGAGGGAGGTTAGCCCTCGTTTTGCCAGCTCATCCTCGAATTTTTCCCGCACCCACGTATCTTCGTTGACGTATTCGATCTGATCCCTAGCGCGGTCTTCGACTTTTTCCGCGTGGCCGTGGAACTGCATGGGCGGGTGCA
>DAIRFP010000215.1:0-4002 GCA_036794995.1 Thermodesulfobacteriota bacterium
ACCCGCGCTCGCAGCGGACGGCGCGACACGCCGCCGCCGAACCGCCAGGCCGTTATGCGGAGTAAATGAACCGACCGATGACTGACGAACAGGTACCTCCGACTTCGCGGAACATACCCTTGCCAATCCAGCTGAAGTACGTCAGCGCTGCGGATTCGGATGTGTAATTTGCGGTCTACCGCTCTATGAATACGATCATATCCTCGGCTGGGCAAACGTCCGCCGGCACCTTGCTGAGGAGATCACGCTTCTTTGTGACCAGCACCACCGCGAGAAGGGAGCGGGCTTGCTTCCTAATGAGGTCATCATCGAGGCGAACAGGATCCCTCACAACCTGAAAACTGGCGTATCCAAGCCGTACGGTGAATTATCGGAGACTCTTTGAATTCTTCCGGTCTAGGTTCGAGTGATTCGCCGCGTCGGACCTACTCAAGATGTTGGTTGGCCGAATGAGGTCCGGACGCGCCACGCAGGAGAACAACCGGCGCAAACGATGACGGAGAGCCTTTGGGCCCTCATCGAACGGGCGACCAGCTTTCGTTGACTATGTAGCCACACAGACACTATAATGAAGCTACAAAGGAGAAAGGCATGATCACAGTCGGTGTGCGAGAACTGAAAAACAATCTCAGCCATTATCTTCGCGATGTGAAGCAAGGGAGACCGATTACTATTACGGAACGAGGACAATCTGTAGCAATCTTGATGCCCGCTGAAAGTCATTCCGACGCGCAGCTCGCTAGAGAACTAACCCGAAAGGGAATCGGCGCGTGGAAAGGCGGGAAGCCCAAGGGAACCAGCCGACCGGTAACAGTGAAGGGCAAGACTATTTCCCGAATCGTTCTTGAAGAACGCAGGTGATCCTCTATCTCGATACCAGCTCTCTCGTGAAGCTTTACGTTCCCGAGATGGAGAGTGCCGCTATCAAACGGCTGGTTGGGACGGCTGAAGTAGTTGCAACGTCGTAGCTTGCCTACGTAGAGGCAAGAGTCGCGTTCGCGCGAAAGCGTAGAGAGCGCGGCCTGACGCCTAAGGACTATCGAACCGTCGTTCAGGACTTTGAGGATGACTGGGAGAGCTATTTTATTGTTGATGCCTCGAATGCGCTAGTAAAACTGGCAGGAAAGTTGGCTGACAAACATGCGTTAAGAGGATATGATGCGATCCATCTAGCCTCGGCTCTGACTATGCAGCAGCAAGCAGATCGGCCTGTTGCCTTTTCCTGCTTCGATACACGCCTGTCTGTAGCCGGCCGCCGTGAAGGCCTTAAGCTCATTTCGTAAACATCCCAATTCGCGGTCAATCTCTAACATTGGCAAAATCTGGCCTTCCTATTCAACTAATCCCGTGCCTCTCTTTTCTTTCCATCTGTCGGCGTGATAATAACGAGAAAAAGCCCGTTCGAAACGGTTACATGACTAGATGTCTGACAAGCGGTAAGTCTCACCCGTGGCCCTGAAGGACACAATTTCGTTCGGCGTCGCGCTGCCGCATCGGTCTCCGGACGCGATCGACATCGCGGCGGTGCGCCACGTTGCCCAGCGCGCCGACGCGCTCGGGTTCCGCGATCTGTGGGTGACCGAGAATACACTCGACCACGTCTTCTGCTTCGATTCGGTGGTAGCGCTTACCTACGCGGCGGCCGTCACGACGACGATCCGACTCGGCGTGTCGGTGATGGTGCTGCCCCTTCATCACCCAATCCACGTCGCGCACCAGGTGGCCACGTTGGACTACCTTAACAACGGCCGGGCGATCCTCGGGGCGGGTCTGGGCCGCGATCACCACTACACACAGTTCCAGGTTCCTCTCGAACGGCGCGTCCGCCGATTCCGGGAAAGCGTGGAGCTGATCAAGGCGCTATGGACCGAGTCCAAGGTCAGCTACCACGGCAGCATCTTTCAGCTCGACGATGCCACCATGTCGCCTAAACCGGTGCAAAAGCCTCACCCGCCGATTTGGTTCGGCGGGGCCCATCCGGATGCACTCCGCCGGGCTGCGACCATCGCCGACGGGTGGATGGGCTCCGGCGGATCGAGCCTGGCAGCCTTTAGCCGCAGCGTCTCGATACTGAAGGCCGAGTTGGAGAGGGCCCGGCGCGACCCGGCGACGTTTCCGATCTCGAAGCGGGTGTTTCTCTCGGTACACGAACGCTCCGAGGTCGCGCGCGCCGAGCTTCACCGCTGGTTCAGCACCGTCTATAACAACCCCGAGGGGGCTGATGCGTCGGGGATCCATGGCACGCCGGAGCAACTGCGTGCGCGGATCGAAGAACTGGTGGCGACGGGCGCGAACCACTTGCTGCTCAATCCCGTGTGCCGGTACGCTGAACAGCTGGAAGCGCTGGCGGAAGTCGTGGGACTGCGCTAACCGGAACGCAAACGACGAGCGAGTTTGCGCCTTCACCAATAACGTTCGGCACCCGAGATCAGGAAACACTCAAAGGAGAATCCTGATTGCACACATATCGCTCCCATCCAGGGACCCGCAGCAGACGGCCCTATTCTTTGCCGCCCTTATTGACGGATTGGCCTACGATTTCCCTGTCGTGCCTGGGGCATGGATCGCCGTGGCCAAGGACCGAGCGGTGGCATGTTTGGCCAGGGGCTGGCACCCAAATCGTCGCGTTGAGTGCGGGTGGTACTTCCCAAGGCTCTGGAAGCAGCGTGCCGTCGGAGACACGGTTTTGAGGCACCAGGAGAAATCCTGATCGGAGTCGGAACCAAATAGGCGGACTTCCCGGAGTTCGCGCCTGGCTTTCCGCCAACGATTTTGCAGCTGGATGCGATCTTCAAACCGTCGAGAATCATAATCTTCTTGCCGCTCCAACCTCATCAGCAAAAAGATTTTTTCGCTAGCCGGCGTTTCCTGTTGACAACAAACACCCCAGTCCACTACAGCTCGGTAAGACCCTTTCCCTTACGAGGTGGCTTCGCGGCCAAACACGTCGAGCGCTATGGTCATGTAATGGAGGAGCCCATGAGCCATTCACGGCATCGCGATAACAGCGGAACTTTCAGCTTCGGCCCCGTCCGCGTCTTCCTTCTTACCGTCATCTTCGTTACATTGGCGGCACTATCCAGCGCATCGGCGCAAACCCCTCCCCCGATTCTGGTCGCCTATGCCGGGCAAAACGAAACCGTCGGCCCGATGTGGGTAGGAATCGAGAAAGGCACCTTCAGGAAATACGGCCTCGACGTTCGGCTGGTCCAGTTGCGCAATGGTTCGCTAAGCATGGCGACCCTCTCCTCCGGCCAGGTCCAGTACAATTACGGTTCCCCCGGCAACGCGCTCAGCGCCGCCGTGGGCGGCATGAAGATTCAATGCGTCGCATCGGCGGTGCACAAAATTCCGCGCGAACTGATCGCGCGGAAAGACATCCGGACCATAGAAGATTTGCGGGGCAAAACCTTCGGCGTGCAAAGTATCGGCGGCGGCTTCTGGCTGCAGACGATGATCTCTCTGGATCAGCTTGGCATCGATCCGGAAAAATATGATCTTAAAATGCGCATTCTCGGCGACACCGCGACGGTCACGCAGGCTCTCGGCGCGGGCGGGGTCGATGCCACCGTCATACCTTATAGTTTCAGCGAAGCGGCAAAGCGAGCAGGCGCCAACGTGCTCGCCGATATCGGCAAGCTTAACTTTCCGTACCAGGGGACGACCCTGTGTTACTTACGGGAATCAGCCGCCAGCGCGCCCGATCAGGTGTCGCGCTTGCTGAAAGGATTGGCGGACGCGGTGGTCTTGATTCACGACCCAGGCGCCAAGCCTGAGATCGTTGAAATCCTGCGCAAGGCGTTCCGCTTTCCGCGGCCCGAAGATGCCGAGTCTTCCTATAAGGTTCTTAACATCATGGCGACCCTCGACATGATGCCCGACCCGGCGGCGTGGAAAATCGTCCAGAAAGTCATTGCCAAGATCAACCCAAAAGTCGCGCAGGTAGAGCTGAGTCAAGTGCTCTCCCCGGCTCCCGTGCGCAGCCTGGAAGACAGCGGCTTT
>DAIRFP010000215.1:4102-8737 GCA_036794995.1 Thermodesulfobacteriota bacterium
CAGGAGAATTTATGTTTAGCCTAAGAATGCCCGCGGTCCTTTTTGTCGTCGGGGTTTCTTTACTTTCAATGCCAAGGTCATTCGCCGCGGACGTTCCGCTCAAAAAGCTTCGCGTCGGCTATCCTTCGCATAGCGCCAGCATGTATCCGATCTATGTCACGAAAGAAGCCAAGCTGTTTGAAAAATATGGTCTCGACGGCGAGCTGATTTACGTCCAGGGCGTGCAGATGGTGCAAGTCCACGTCGCCGGCCACCTGGACGTGACCACGACTTCGGGGTTGGTCACTTTGCAATCGTCGGTCTCCGGAGCCGACCTGATACTATTGGCCAACTCCATCGATATGCACCTCATGAAACTTACCACCCATCCAGGCATCAATGGCCCCGCCGATCTCAAAGGCAAATCCATTGCCGTCACTCGATTCGGCTCTTTGACAGACTTGCTCGTGCGTCCGCTTTTGGCGAGTTGGGGACTGGATCCCAAAAAAGACGTGAGCCTCCTGCAAATCGGCAGCCAGCGCGACATCGCCACGGCCATCTCACTCAAGAAAGTCGACGCCGGTGTGCTTTCCTTCCCCACGTCATACTACGCCGAGAAAACCGGACTCAAAACCCTCTATGATTTTGCTGAATCCGGGGGTGAAATTCCAACCACCACGGTAGCCATCAGCCGGGAGTACGGCAAAAAGAATCGCGACTCGGTGCTGAGATTCTTGCGGGCCTACCTAGAGGGTCACAAAACGCTACTGACAGATCGCGCGTTAAGCATCCGCGCGTTGCGCAAATACGGCGGCATCGCCGACGAGGAAACACTGGCGTACACTTACGATCTTTTTAGCACGAAAATCGTTCGGAAAATTCCCACCATCAGCAACAAAAGCGTGGACAACGCCCTCAAACTGCTCGGCGAAAACATGCCTAAAGCCAAGGAACGCAAAGCCAGCGAGTTTATCGACACGAGTTACATGGAAGAGCTGGAGCGCACAGGGTTTATCAAATCGCTGTGGCCTTGAGAAGAGAAGAGTTTCGGACAGCCGGCGGGTTATTTAAAAACTCCTTCCCTTTCAAGCTTTCGGACGATACGCTCGTCAACCAAATCTTCCGCTTTCAATTTGCCAAACTTAGGATCAAGGCGGCTGAGAATCCGCACGGTGTTGCGTATGCCGTCCACCGTCGGAAAAATACGGCGACTGTAGAGGACCCGCATCGCTTCGTAACCCGCTACGGCATCCTCGACCCGCGGCAAACGCAGCCATTTCATCAGAATGGCTACGACATTCTGTTTGTTGGGCGGGTCCTGAAAATAAGCGATTGATTTGGCGATAGCTTTTAGCGTTCGCTCGGCGACCTCGGGCGACTGATCGATGTAACTCTTGCGCGCGACTATGCCGACACCCTGAAACGGTATATCGACTTTAGCCAGATCTTGCAGCACCTGAAACCCTTGGCGCTGTGCCACCTTGCTGAACGTGTAGCCGAGATACGCCGCATCCACGGTGCCACTGATCAATCCTTGCGTAAGAACCGCCTGATCACCGACTATTCGGAACTGAATTTTATCTCGTTCGGGCGCCAGTCCCCAGTGATCGAGAGCGAGGAGCGTAAAAGTCCACACGCCGCCGCCAATGCTCTGTACACCGAGAACTTTTCCTTTGAGATCGCCCGGCGCGGCGATTTTTGGTGAGACCACGATATCGCCATCCAATTTGTTGACGATGCCGGCAATAAAGGTCAGATCAAGACCTCCGGCCATCGCGCCAAGACTCGCGCCGGTAGCGGAGACGCTGTAGAACTGTGCCTCGTTCGCGGCCAGCGCCGATATGGCTACTTGCCCATTGCGCACCTGTACGATCTGCACGTCTAACCCTTGTTCCTCGAAAAAACGCATCTCCTTGGCCACAAAGATGAAGCCAGTGCGCTCGTTGAAACCGGCAAAGACAAAAACAATTTTCTGCAAGGGCGTAGCCGCATCCAGCGCCGGAGCATAAAACATGACAAGCAGGAGATAAATCGCGCTCAGCAATCGACACGAATTGTAGGTTTTGCACATAAAGTCATCCTCTGAAATGAGGTGAGCCACATGGGAAAAGACTTGGCGGCATTCTTTACCTTGAGCGACTTTGTTGTCAAGAAGATTCCTGGCGTCCTGGGCATCAAACAATCATGAAAAAAGAAACGGAAGCTGTCTTAAAATCAGTAAGCAGGATGCGATGCGACTGCGGCTCCTGTCCCACTCTCGGAGCGGCTTGCCGCTCAGCCCCGGGACTTGGATACGTAGTGTCCCCAGGACGATTCGAAGAAGTGCGTTGGCATGGCGCCAAATTTCCCGGGCATATCGTCTGGGACAATCGGCTTGGGCTCCCCTATCGCCGAAGCCATGTACTGGACCTTGGCCGACTTTTCGATCAGGATCGACAGAAGTGTGGCTTCCTGAATATTTTCCGCCACCGTAACCAGGCCGCTCCCTCGCAATAGCAAGGCGACCGAAGAGCCTAATTCACTGATCATGAGTTCGGCCATCTCGGACGTCCCGATAAAACGCGGCACATCGAAAAGCCGGATGCCTGATTTAATAAAAGTGCAATTAGCGAGCAATGGCAGAATCTGTTTTCCGAGCACCCCGAGAATGGTCGAGTAAAGCGGGTGGGAGTAGACAACCGCGTTGATGTCTTGGCGCTTGCAATAGATAGCCGTGTGAAGGAACACTTCCTTTGGCGGCTCGACTTTTCCTCCAACTGTTCTTCCGCTCTCGTCCACTTCGATGAAGTCCTGCGCCGTCACTCGGTCGAGCCGTTCGTGCAAATGCCTCAGGACAAAGATACGCTTGGACTCGGAATCCCGGGCGCTTACGTGGCCAAAGCTTTCCAATAGCTCCTCGCGCACGCAAATTCTTACGCTCTCGGCCAATCGTTCTCTGAGTTCATTGATTTTAGGAGATAGGTTACCGTTGTCCATGTGAAAATCCTTCCTACAATATAATGCGGCGTCCAAGACTCCCTACTACCTTTGTGCTCGTCTCTGCAAACTCAAGCATCATTTTGCCGTTGACATTTGACAGCACGATCAGATACTCGATTGCTCTATGATTTGGAATGCCTGGTTGCGGATGGACCAGCGGGAGAGGATCTTGCTTAGTATGAAATTCAAATGCTTTTGCGTGATTGTTCAACTTTCCATTTGTTTGGTTGCGCTCTCGAGCGCCAGCGCCCAAAGCACCAAAGTTATCATCGGCTATGCCAATTTTTCGCCCACCTACGCGCCCGTTTGGGTGGCCAAGGAAATGGGCTTTTTTGACAGGCATAATTTAAATGCCGACATCATTTTCATTCGTGGCGGTGCCATGGCCACTCAGGCACTGGTGGGCCGCAGTATTGATTTCATGGTTGCGGGGGGCGTGGCGGCCGTCGAAGCGACCCTTTCAGGCGCCGGAATCGTCATCATTGCAGTGCCATCCAACCGAATGGATCAAGTGCTAGTCGCAAAGAAGGAGATCTCGCAGCCGGTTCAGCTCAAAGGAAAGAAGATTGCGGTGAACAGCTTAGTTGGGAGCGCTATTCTTGCCATAAAAATCATGGTGCAGGCGCTGGGACTCAATCCAGAGAAAGACGTTACTTACATTACGTCGGGAGATCCAGCGACCCGAGTGGCGGCTATGCAGTCTGGACTTGTTGATGCAACCGGGCTGCCACCGCCCTTCACATTGACTGCAAAACGTTTGGGATTCAATCTGTTCGACAATATTCCTGTTTTAGACAATCTGGAATATCCCTCCGCTTCCCTCATCGTCCGGCAAGAATCGGTTCGGAAAGATCCATTGACTATAGAGAAGGTCACTCGATCCATCGTGGAAGCGGTGTATTTTTTCAAGACACGAAAAACGGAGTCAAAGCAGATCCTGCAGAAATATCTTAGGCTGCAAAATCCCGAGGAGTTAGAAGAAGCCTATGTTCTGCTAGCAGCTCGGTTTATGGATAAGCCTTATCCCACTATTCAAAGTGTGAAGACTATTTTGGACTGGTCGCGGCATCCTAAAGCAAAAGCCGCCGACCCTGCCCAGTTTGTCGCTCCACAATTCGTAGAAAAATTGGACAAGGACGGTTTTCTCACGGCGGTTTCGAAAGGTAAGTAGGGCGGTGCGGTGATTTCAGGCGAAGCATGAGGAAAAGCTCGCCGTAACCCGGGACTGGTCTCGCCCACAGCCGATGCTGAGAAAACTGAGGCTCTTCTTCTGTCCAACGCTGCAGCCTCGGGGACAATCTGAGATTCTTCTTCTTTTGGGACTCTCAGTCGGTCTTGACGCTGAGTAATTCCAGGAAGGGTTTGACCGGTCCCAGAAGTTTTCTGTCTTTGTGTGTTATGGCTCTAAATTCTCGCTTCATCGGAGACCCTGAAATTCTGGCATAGGCTAAAGCTCCCGTTTGTTTCTCCAATTGGATGCTACAAAGGGGAGTTATTGAACAACCGAGGCCTTCAGCGACCGCTTTCTTGAGAGCTTCGGAAGTTTCGATTTCCATCATGCAGCGATAAGGGATACCCGCTGCGCGGAAGCTTTCATCCACGATCAACCGCGGGAAGGAACCTTTGTCCCTCAGAACCAGGGGAATTTCTGAGATCTGCTTAAGGGATACCCGGCGA
>DAIRFP010000021.1:0-36667 GCA_036794995.1 Thermodesulfobacteriota bacterium
GCGCAGACTTCGCCGCCGGCGCTCAAGGTGCAATGCACCCATGCCTTCCGTCCCTCGACCTTGGTGATGCGCGCACGAAGGTGCAAGGCCTCATTCATCGGAGTTGGTTTCAGATAGGAGACATTCAAGTTGCCGGTAACGTAGCCAATACGCGGCGCAGTGCCGATCCCTCGTCCCTCAGCTCGATAAGCATGCGCGATGGCGAGATTCAGACTATGACAATCAATCAAGGTGGCAACGATGCCACCGTTGACGATCTCCTGTCTTCCCCCGCAGTGATGCGGTTGAGCTTTCCAGGTGGCCACCGCTTCGTCGCCGTCCCAAAAGCTCTTGATCTGCAAACCTTGTTTATTATCCGCGCCGCAGCCGTGACAATGACTGACGGAACCCTGGTCCTGAAAAGCCTGTTCACCCATATTTTGAAACAATCGCTATTTGTCCTTGTCCAGTTTCAGCGAAGCCGAATTTATACAATAGCGAAGATTGGTTGGCTGCGGCCCGTCGTCAAAGACATGGCCCAGATGAGCATCGCATTTGTTGCATAGCACCTCGGTGCGGCGCATGAGGAAGCTATTGTCTTGTTCAATGGCGACGTTTTCTTCCGACACCGGTGCCCAGAAACTCGGCCAGCCGGTTCCGGAGTCGAATTTGGTATCCGAGCTAAACAGCTCATTGCCGCAGCAGCGGCAACGGTAGACGCCCTTGTCGTGGTTATTCCAATATTCCCCGGTGAATGCGGGCTCCGTGCCCTTCTTCCTCGCCACATGGAATTGTTCGTCGGTCAGCTCTTTTTTCCACTCGGTATCGCTCTTCTTGATCTTCTCCATCATCGTTCTCCTTGCTGCTCGATCCTCATTGAAACCCCGGAACCTAGTCCAACAGGAGCTTTTGTTAGCTCTGCATATTAACGAACTGAAGCGGAATTGAAATATTGGCTCCTCGCACCGCTCGAATCACCGCCTGCAAATCGTCAATCTTCTTGCCGGTCACCCGGACCTGATTCTCCTGGATCGCTGCTTGGACCTTCAGCTTTTGGTCTTTGATCATCTTGACGATGTTTCGCGCCGTGTCGGAGTCGACTCCTTCCTTAATCGCAATTTCCCGCTGGATCATTCCCTGCGAGGCCATGTGGCTCTCTTTCGGGTCGAGGCATTTTCGATCGACCTTTCGTCGCACCAGGTTTTCGATAAGCGTGTCCTGCACCGCTCTCATCTTCATATCGTCTTCGGTGGTGACGCGAATCTTCTTTTCCTTCTTGTCGAGGTTGATCTCGGTTTTCGATTCGCGAAAATCGTAGCGCGACAGAATGGTTTTCTTGGTGATATTGACGGCATTATCGACCTCCTGAAGATCGATCCGGCTGACTATATCAAAGGACGCCATGACTCAGTTCTCCCGGGTATCTGTAAAAGCTTCAATCGCGACGCTTCCTTGGCGTTTGTTTGGGGGTTGCATGGGTTATCTTGCTTGGCGAGTGCTTAGTGACCGGAGGCTCCAGACCCGACCCGCTCAACACAAACTCCAGGATATCGCTTCGCGTGATGATTCCCACCAGCTTTTTGTTCTTCATCACCGGCAAAGAGCCGATCCGGTGCCGCCGCAAAAGCGCGACGGCCTTTCCGAGGGGCGTATCGGGCTGGACCGTGAATACGTCATGGCTCATCACCTCCTCGACGGTCACGGAATCCGCAAACCGGTCGATCTCTTCGCCGCGGTCGATCATCATGCTCGTCGGATAGGCGTCGCGCAAATCACGGTCGGTGACGATTCCTACCAATGCTTCATTATCGAGAACCGGCAACTGGTTCACGCGATGCTTGGCCATGAGTTGGCGAGCAATGCTGATGCTATCGAAGGTTTCGACAGCGAGAACGCCTTCGGTCATCCAATCAGCCACACGAATGGGTTTCATTTTGTGTCTCCCGCGCTGCATCAAAGCTGCTCCACCCTATAGCCCCGGCTTTTCAATAACTCAATGACGCCGTCCTTCCCGACCAGATGCGCCGCTCCCACGACCACCAGGGTATCTCCACCCTGCTCGATGATTTTTTCGATCTGCGGCAGCCAACGCCGGTTTCGCTCCACGAGGATTTTTTGATGAACCGCCGGGTATTCGCGCATGCCGCTCAACAACAACTCCTCCAATGCAGCGACGTCGCCCGTGGCCCAGGAGCGAATAATCCGGTCCAGACTTGTTTCCAGTCGATCCATCTCCTGCAGGCTTTGGCGCAGCATCGACTCCTGCTCGCTCTGAGACAACTGATCCATGAGACCGATCTGGAATGTGACGGTTTCCAGTCCCGCTATTGTTTTCCCGGATTTCATCGCGCGCGAAGCCAGGTAACGATCGACGCCGGCGTTGGGATCGAAGCCGAGCTTTTGCAGTTGCAAGGAGGTCATGGTGAGCGCCACGACCCAAGGTTTCAACGGCCCCAGCGCGCGGATATCGATACCCAGTTCTTTTGCCTGCTTCTCCGCCAGACTATAGGTGTCGGGGGAGACGTTCTGTCGCAATGTCGTGCCATCGCGATTGATGCCTTTTTCGAGGGTCACACGCTGAACCGTTGCGGCATCGGCGCTTTTGAGGTCGATTTCCAGAAGGAGCTTCTGGGTGCTATCGAAAGCCGCTTCGATGGTCTGCTTGAGCGGATAGTTGTCTTGCTTGAGAAAATGTACGGAGCCCAAGATATAGATACGGCTCTTGTCGGACTGCACCTGCCATAAAAAGCTCTTGTCTTGTGCGGCGGCTTGAGCCACAAAGACAAAGAACCCGACCAGAAACACACAACGAAACCCTATACCGATGAAGACCCTGCTTTGAGATTCGCTCATGAGGTTCCTTTCAAAAGTACGAAAGCGAATGCGGTCAATGCCAGTGAAGCCAGCATAGCCGCGACATGCACTCGCTGCGCGCTGGCGCGCAGCAAACGTCTTATGCCGGAGTCTTCGATCATCTCATTACCAAGGTCCAAGTTGCGCATGCCTCGCGCCGCCAAAACAACTCACGTCTTTTCTTTGGCCTGAAAAATCCCCAGGCCGGCGAGCCAAAAAATCACCCATAGCGACGCCCACTGGTAAATCGAGGTCATTCCGCTGATCACCAGCATTCCAAAACCCATGACCAACCCAGCCACCCCCAGGATGAGTCTTTTCCGCCGCTCTCTGGGACCTAGATTACCTTGAACCATTTGAGGATCCGCACTTTGCCCCGAGAAAAACTAGCGGACCATAAAAATTTACCCTTTATTGGAAAGCTTGGCTAGAGTTGACAGCTAGAAAGTAGGATAGCGCGAAAGGGAAGCCGCTGAGAAACCGAGGCAGCGGAGAATAAGCTTTTAAACAGGCCCCCCAACAACCTCATCGATGTCATGCTGAGCAAAGCGAAGCATCGCGCATTCTCAGGCTGTTACAAAGATTCTTCGCATGACATTGCGACACATCCACCAAGGCGAGAAGTTCTGAGATTAAGAAGGTATTTTTTGTCTATCCTCTACCACTCCAGCCGAATACAAACGTCTTCGCCGCGCTCTTCAGCGGGCAAAACGGTCAGCGGCGGGCCCCCTTTGGGCAATACACACTCACCGGTCTGCAGGTCGAAGCAATAGTTATGATTCGTGCAGCGAATCTTTCCGCCTTCGAGGGTCCCGGTTTTCAGATCGGCCTCTTCGTGCGGACATTGTCTTGAGAAAGCAAAATATTTTCCCTCGACGAACGCCAGGAGAACCTGGCGTCCGCCGAGATCGATTTCTTTCGTCGCTCCCGCCGCCAACTCACCCACCCGAGCCACAGGGATGTAACTGACTCCCATGGGTCAAGCTGCCGCTTTCTGTTGCCGATAGAGCGGACCGCGGATCACATGCCCGGGCAGTTCACCGCTCATGCGGCCGTCTTCGTGAATGACTGTGCCGTTTACGATGGTGTAGTGGATCCCTTCGGAACGTTGGATCAACCGCTTGCTGCCCGCTGGATAGTCGTTGGCCCATTCGGGCTCGTGAGAATTCACCGTGGCGGGATTGAAGATCGCTAGATCCGCCGCATAGCCCGGGCGAAGCAAACCGCGGCCCTGTAACCCGAAGATCGAGGCCACATGGAAGGTAAGTTTGTGGATCGCCTGCTCCAGAGTCATCACCTGTCGCTCGCGCACCCACAGACCCAAGAGGATCGTACCGTATCCGAAATCAGCACCGAACTGAACGTGGGCGCCCGCGTCAGAAGTCCCGACGAGGACATAAGGGCTGCGGAGAATTTCACCCATGGCGTTGCTGTCACCGCCATTATTAGCATTCCAAAAGACCGTGCCCAGATCCTCTTCCAGCGAGAGATCCAGGAACGCATCCAGAGGGTCTTGATTGCGCATGATCGCCAGCTCGGCAATCGATTTTCCGTTATATTTTTGGTTCTCAGGCTTGACACACTTTTCCACGCGGACGATATCCCACCGGCGATGGAAATTCGTCGGACGCGGGTCCGCCAGGTCCGCCCTCAACTTCTGCCGGGTTTCGGGGTCGGCGAAGGCTTGCTTGCGCACTTCCACGGGCAGGAACATCAAGTTTTTCCACGTCGGGAACTCGTCGAAGACCTGGCAGTTCTTGAGCTCGAAGTGGCGGACCAACGGCACCGTGTGGGACAAGCCATAGGCCTGATACCCGGCGCGAAAGATCGGCTCCACGGCATCAAGTTGCTCGCGCCAGAGGTTGGGCTCGGTCCAGCGATGTTGCAGGCTCTGCCATAAAATCGGCCTTTGCGTACGCTCCGCCAGTACACGATAAAACTCAAAGTGTTCTATTTTGTTGCGGCCCAGGATGGTCTCGATCACGCCGCCGTTGCGCTCCGCCAAGACGTCGCAAAGAGCGAACAGCTCTTCGTCGTCGGCCAAACGGCTCGCCACCGGTTTGCCGTCTTCCCGCATATGACGCTCGTTGCGGTTCGTCGAGATGCCCAAGGCACCCCCTTCCATGGACTCCAGGACCAGGCTGCGCATGTGCTGGACTTCTTTGCCGGTCGCCTTGCGCTCGACTGCCTGTTCGCCCATGGCGTTGTGGCGCACGGCGATATGGCCGACCAGCCCGCCGACGTTGATGCCGACCTTGCCTTCGAAGTTATCCAAATATTCGCCGTAGCTGTGCCAGCCCCACTTCACTCCCTCTTCCAACGCGAAGCGTGGAATCGCCTCCACGCGCACGAAGCTCTTGACCAGCGCGTCTTCATCACCGTCTTTCACCGGCGCCAAAGTCAACCCGCAATTACCCATTACCACCGTGGTGATGCCGTGTTGCGGCTCGCAGGTGCCGTAAGGATCCCAAAGTAACTGAGCATCCAAATGCGTATGATGATCGATAAATCCCGGAGAGACCGCCAAGCCGTCCGCGTCAATGGTGCGCGCGGCACTGCCCTTGAGCTTGCCAACTTCGGCGATTTTGCCGTCTTTAACTCCAACGTCGGCGATGAAAGACGGTAGTCCTGAACCATCCACGACACGGCCACGGCGCACTAACAGGTCATAATCCATCTTCTTTATCCTCCCTATTGATCATTTAGCGGAGAGGCTGTTTGACTGCTGCGGATTCTCCAACAGCGCTCACGGTTTTTTTCAACATACGAAAAAACCCGCGGTTGTGTCAACATGGAGCCCCCGAGTTACGATGGCGATCCGCGCAATACTGCGTTTTGTCGCCAACGAAGGGCTCTATTGAAATGTTCGGTCTCTACCGATCGCAGTCTACGCGCCTTCACTAGAAAAACAGTCGAGCATAGGTCTCGATCCCAAGTCCCACCAGCACCAGGGAAAGGCCTCGTATAAAAGCCGTCAGCGCGGGGTTCTCCGGCTCGCGACCGATCATTTTTAGTTCCGGCTGCTCCTTGTATTGATTCATCAGGTTCATCGAGATCTTCATCCAAATTGCGCCAATCAACCCGATCACAAAGCCGATACCTTCGATGTCCACGGTGGTCAGCCTCCCTTATTAGGAACTACTCGCTATGCTTGCAAACACAGATGAATCTCAGCTCTTGCTCGATGGCTGGACAAGCTCCAAAACATGGTCCTCCCAATGCTCGCCATCGAAAGGGATGACGGTGATTTTTCTGATTGTGCCAGGCTCCAAGCAGCGCACATTAACGCTGTAGTCCTGCGGATGAGATCGAGGAATATAGAAAGACTTGATCCCGCAGACTTTGCAAAACAGATGCTTGGCGACTCCGGTGTTGAATGTGTAGGTCGAAAGCGATTCCGCACCCTGGTGAAGAGTGAACTGAGGCCTTGATACGATGAGATGAAGAAAACCGGTTTTACTGCAGACCGAGCAATTGCATTCGACCGCTTCTATGTCCGGTTCCGCCTCAATCTCGAATCTAACCCGGCCGCAATGGCATCCACCGCTGTGCTTGATCACGTGAGCCTCGCCCTTATTTGCGCTGCCTGACCCGCTCTATGTTAATTCCAGCTGCTTATAAAAACTATACATACAACAGGCAAATAACCAGTCAATAGTTATCAAGGAAGGAGCCGTCGGGGGACTTTGCCTCTTGGTATTGTAACCATGATCGCTGTCGTTTCAGATGGTTATCTGGTAATAGACCAAGACCAGAACATCCCAGAAAGGTGACGATGATGGGTAAACGAATTATTCGGCTGGTGGCTTCGGCAATTTTATGTTTTGTGGGAGGCGGTTCAGCATGGGCACAGAGTGCAGCCGAGGGCAAGAAACTCTACGCCACCTACTGCTCGAGCTGTCATGGCGACACGGGAAAGGGAGACGGGCCCGCAGCCATGTCGCTCCCAGCGAAGCCTGCCGATCATAGCGCCGGTAAGACGATGAATCAGCTTTCCGACAAATTCCTGGTTGATATTATCTCCAAGGGGGGACCCGCGGTTGGGAAATCCGCCTTTATGCCGGGCTGGGGAGGCCAGCTGCAAGAAAAGCAGGTGCGCGACATCGTTGCCTATGTCAGAAGCATCGCCAATCCGCCCTTCAAGGAGCCCGGCAAGTGAGGATTTGTCAGTTACGTCGCGCTCCGGTGTGAGTCATGTCCCTCCAGCAGAGCCGGAGGGCCGATTTATAATCAACCGGACCATCTCAAAGCGAATAGGAGAAACTCCATGGAAATGAACAAACCCATCACCGTTCCGGTAGAAACCGTCGGCCAGGCTTATCTGGAAATTCTGCGCGCGCGCGGGATCAAATACTTTTTCGGCAATAGCGGCACCGACTTCGGGCCGATCATCGACGGTTTGGCAAAGTTCAGCGCAGAGAAGAAAGCGCATCCGAAACCGATCACGGTGCCCCATGAATTCGTCGCGGTGAGCATGGCCCAGGGCTACGCCATGATTACGGGAGAACCGCAGGTTGTCATGGTTCACGTGATCGTCGGCACCGGCAACGCATCGGCGGCGGTGATGAACGCCTCCCGGCTTAACGTGCCGATGATTTTTTCTGCCGGCCGGACGCCGCTCACGGAGGAAGGGCTGCGCGGCAGCCGGAGCAATTTCATCCACTGGGGCCAGGAGTCCTTCGACCAGGGCAGCTTATTGCGCGAGTTCACGCGCTGGGACTACGAGTTGCGCAATGGCGAACAGGTGGAAGCGGTCGTCGACCGGGCATTGGAAATGGCCCTCGGCACACCGCAGGGTCCGGTCTACTTGACTCTGCCGCGGGAAGTCCTGGCGCAGAAAATGGAGTCGATCACTATTCATCCCTATCGCAAAGCCAAAGGCGAGGCCTTGCAGCCGGGCGCGGAAACCATCAGGCGAACCGCCGAACTGCTTCGTCAAGCGTCGAACCCGCTGATTATCACCGGCCGGTTGGGCTCCGATCCCACCGCAGTGAGCGCGATGGTGTCATTTGCCGAAGCCCTGGCGGCACCAGTCGTCACCCCCGCAAGTCCCTTCGTGAGTTTCCCCAACACCCATGATTTTCACCTCGGCGTCAGTTCCGCGCCGTACATCAAAGAGGCCGATGTCATCGTCGTGGTCGAATGCGACGTGCCCTGGTACCCAGTCCAGGGCAAGCCGCCGAACAATGCCAAAGTCATCCAGATCGCGCGCGACCCGAACTACAGCTCCATTCCGATCCGCAGTTTTCCCAAGGACATCTCCATCGGCGGCGATCCCAAGAGCGCGCTGGAGCTGCTCGCGCAGGAGCTAAAGCGCCAGCCGCGGTCGGAAGCTTTGTTGGCCGAGCGCGCCCAGCGGATTCGCGCCCAACACAAACAGTACCGCGAACGTTTGCAACAAAAAGCCGAGAAAGCGAGCGGCGAAAAGCCCATCGATACCGCCTGGCTGTCCTACTGCGTCGACCAGGTGAGAGACCGCGACACCCTCATCGTCAACGATCATGGTGTGTCGCAGGAGCATCTCAGCTTGAGCGAGCCTGCAAGTTATTTTGGTGGTTCCCCGGCCGGTGGTCTAGGCTGGGGTATCGGAGGCGGTCTGGGAATGAAACTCGCTCACCCCGAGAAAACGGTGATTGCCAGCGTGGGTGACGGCACTTACATGTTTAACAACCCGACTGCCTGTCATTTCGTCTCCCAGGCCTACGATCTCCCCATGCTCACTATCGTCTGCAACAATGCAATCTGGCACTCCACCAAAGCCGCGACGCAACAGGTCATGCCTGACGGCTGGGCGGTAAGCACGGAAAACTTTCCCCTGTGTGACCTGACGCCGTCGCCGCGCTACGAGATGGTCGTTGCCGCCCATGGTGGCTACGGCGAGATGGTGGACGATCCCCGAGAGCTTTTGCCGGCGTTAAAGCGCGCTCTCAAAGTCGTGCGCGAGGAAAAACGGCAAGCCGTGCTCAATGTAATTTGCGGCACACACTAATCGGGAATGTTTCTGACCCGAGCAAGGCGCAAATCGGCGACGGAACGACCGAGGAACGAGGCTCGGAGCGAGCGGGCAGAGGAACGTAGCGCTACGCTGACTTCCGGGGTCTTTGGCTACAAGTTCGTTGCTTTACCGACTTCGCGCTCCGCCACTCCAAGTTGCAGGCCTTCTCAAGGCACAGGCCCATTGCCCGCGACCGGAGAGGCTCGGTCCTCGGTCGCCCTTCGGTAGCTTGTGTCGGCATTTAGACGGCTTGAACGTTTGGTCCGCCACAGGGCTTCGGACGGATCCGTCCTTCGGCACAAACGACTGGAACGACTTGAACCATCTTCATTGGTTCTTCCGCGTGATTTCCTTCAGCAGTTTGTGCCACCCTTCCAATGCTTCTTCGTATTGGGTGACCGTCCCACCTTTTTCGGGATACCAGCGCTTGAAACCATAGTCCTTTCGAGAACTGCCAAAGTACAACTCTTCAAGTAGTTTTTGCGCGTCCGGGCCCAAGAGAAAATCGGCAAAAAGCAGCGCCGCGTGGGGCCGCTGCACATGAGCGTACACCGCCGCCCCTCCCGCGTTGGTAACCACCAGGTCCATGGGCACCCAGGCCACCGGAGCGCCCCTCTTCGCGGCAACGTTGGTTGCGCTATAGAACTGGCTCGGGGAAGCGAATATCTCGCCCGCAGCCACCAATTGTGTCAGGGCGCTGCCCGCCATCATATGCATCCTGATGTTTTGTTCCTTTAGCGTTTTTAGGAAACCCTCGCCTTTGGCCTTCAGCATCGCCCCGACGATGCGCGCGCCGGTATCATCCCCCGACAATCCCATGTTATCCCGCAGCGCCGCCCGCATGAGTCCGTCGAAGTTTTTCGGCACATCGGCGGCGGCTAATAAATTTTTGTTGTAACCGAAGCCGATAAAAGATTCGCGATCAATGGTCCAGTAAACCAGGTTCTTCGGGGCTTTCTCTTTGGAATCGTCGGGAAATCCCGCAAGGTGCGGCGACGTGTAGGGCAGCAACAACTGGTTGTCGCGAAAGGTCAGCAGCCCGGGGAGTGTGGTTTCAATGGCGTCGACGAGATGGCGCCGCGCCTTGGCCTCGGTGAGAACTCTCTGGGCCAGCGCGCTCGATCCGGTCCGAAAGGTTTCAACTTTTACACCTGGATACTTTGTTTCGAAAGCGTTGGCGATTTGCTTATTCTGGTCCGCGGCCAGAGTCGTGTACCAGACCAACTTGCCTTCCCGCTTAGCGCCTTCCAGCAGCAAACGCTCACGATCCACACCGGTATAAGAAGCCAACTCGGCGGGCGAGGAGGGCTTGCCGGTCTGGCTCCACGCGGGCGCGGTCATGAGGAAAACGACAAGGTGCGCAGCGGCTAAAATCTTCATTTCTAACCTCATTGCTTTCATAAACCGGACATGATCCCTTCATCGAAAGACCCGTAGCGTGATAATATTTTCGGTGATCGAAACTAGTGCAAAACTCATTGCCATGCAACTGTATGTGGAGGCAACGCGGATAAGGGCAATCGAAAACGCCAACCCATGCATCTATCTCTCTCCTAACGGTTTGAACCGCTTGAACGTTTTGAACGTATTCAGCGCCGCGCTGAAATTGTGCTTGGCTAAAAGTTCTGCTAATGAGACCCGATCAGCGCTGCTTTACCTGGAGGTAGGTATGAAAAGGTCCCTTGCCGTTATCGCCCTGATCGCTATTTACTTCGCCGCATGGTCTGCACCGTCTGCGGCCCAAGACAAAAAGCTCGAAAGAATTCGCATCGGCGGTGGCGCCGTGGGCGCGCCGCAGATGACCATGTGGTTCGCGAAGGAGGCCAATCTCTATGAGAAGCACGGCCTGGGCGTCGAGGCGATCCATATACCGGGAAGCTCCATGGCCTTGCAGGCGATGCTTTCCGGGGAAGTGCCGATCATTCAGCTCGGCGGCACCGCCTCGATGCAAGCCAATCTCGCCGGCGCCGATACGGTCATTGTCGCGACGATTCTCAAGAAATTTTTGTTCTCTATTTTCAGCCGGCCGGATATCACCAGGATCGCCGATCTAAAGGGCAAGCTCTTTGGCGCCACCCGCTTCGGCACGCTCTCGGACTTCGCCTCCCGTTTCGCGCTGGAGAAAAATGGCCTCAATCCCGAACGGGACATCACTATGGTTCAGACCGGCGGCCAGCCCGAAACCGTCGTCGCGCTCCTCACCGGGAAAGTCCAAGCGGCCGCGCTCTCCGTACCCGCGACCATGCGCGCTCGGAAAGCCAATATGCGGGAGCTTTTGGATATGGCCACACTGGAAGCGACCATCCACCAGAACGGTGTCGTAACGACGCGAAAATATCTCAAAACCAACGAGGATACCGTGCGCCGGTTTCTCAGGGCCTATATCGAAGGCGGAGCCCTCGCCAAGAAAGACAAGGTCTTTGCCACCCGGGTGATGGCCAAGTATCTCGGCACCAACGACCGCGAGATTCTCGACGATGCCTACGAGCGTGTCACTCTCCACCTGGAGATCCCGCCTTATCCTAGCGTCGAGGGAGTCTCAGTGCTGCTCAAGACATTAGAGAAAACGCAACCCAAAGCCCGGGCGGCGAACCCGGAGGATTTTATCGACTCCCGATTGGTCCGCGAGCTCGACAAGAGCGGTTTCTTCGATCGCCTGTAGAAAGCTCAACGGCAGAAAGTTCTTGGTGGACAGTGGATGACGGGTTGAATAAGGTCCCGGCAGCCGGAGGACACATGTCGATTGCCAAAATGAAAACGCAGGTCATCGACGCCGACGTTCACGTGGTTGAGACCGAAAGCTTGCTTTGATGCAACGAGAGAAGACCTTTCCATGGATCAACTCACTCGCCGGCAACCATTGGCGGCCTCGCAACTTTTCGCCGCAGCGGTGCTCGCCGCGACTTGGCTTGCGGTGTCTCCGGCGACAGCCTAAGGTTTTTCACCAGCATCGCTTCCCTGAACAGTCAGACATTCAAACGTTTTGAACGGCTGGAACGATTTGAACTATTCATCTATGCTATTTGGTACTGTTTCATTGATCCGAAGGTTCGTTTCAAATGAAGAAAACCCGCATCATCATCGCCGGCGGCGGTCCCGTGGGCGTCGTCTCGGCTTTGGCGTGCGCGCAGCAGGGTTACGAGGTAACCTTGCTCGAAGCCGAAGCGACGATCGATGACAGCCCAAGGGCGGCGACCACCCATCCCTCGACCCTCGAAATGATTGCCCGGGTCGGCCTCATCGATCAGTTCATCAAAGAAGGTTTGGTGGCACGCTACTTCCAATTTTGGGACAAGCCGGCGCGCACCAAGATCGTCGAATTCGATCACGACCGGCTGCGCGACGAAACCGCCTATCCGTTTGTCGTCCAGACCGAGCAACACAAACTCGCTCGGATGGGCATCGAACGGCTCAAAACCTTCACCGACACCCAAGTGCGCTTTGACACCCGAGCCACGACGGTGACCCAAGATGCCGACGGCGTAACACTCACCGCTGAAGGACCGGACGGCAACGAAAGTTTTCACGGCGACTACGTTATCGGCGCGGACGGCGGCAGGAGCACCATTCGCAAAGCCCTCGATATCGAATTCGAAGGGTTTACCTGGCCCGAGCATTTTCTCGTATTGACCACCCTCGAAGATTTTCAGGAGCTTTTAAGCGGCTGCTGCTACCGAAACTATCTCGCCGATCCCGATGAGTGGACCAATCTCTTCAAAGTCGCCGGCGACGACGGCAAGGGACGCTGGCGCGCGGTTTTTCCGACCCGAATCGAAGAAAGCGACGAAGACGCCCTGGGCGACGAATCCACCTATTCCCGTCTGCAGCGGGTATTTCCCCTGGGACGGCGTTACCACGTCGTGCATCGCAATCTCTATAAAGTGCACCAGCGGGTTGCCGCCACCTTTCGCAAGGGGCGAGTCTTTCTCGCCGGCGATTCGGCTCACGTAAACAACTCGGTGGGCGGCTTGGGATTGAACGGTGGGATTCATGACGCCATGGAACTGGTGGACACGCTGCATCAAGTGATTACCAAGCGAGCCGGCGACGAGCTCCTCGACCGCTACACCCGTAGAAGGCGCACCCTGAACATCGAGTTTGTGCAAGAGCAAACGATCTTGAACAAGAAACGCCTCGAAGAGCGCGACCCCGCGGCACGCCAGGCCCGCTTCGACGAGCTGCGCGCGACGGCGGAAGATCCCGACAAGCACAAAGAGTTCTTGCTGCGCACTTCGCTCATCGCCAGCGTGCGCAAGGCACGAAGTATGGCATAACAGTCGGAACGCCTAAATCCGAGCGATTTGAACCACCGCATCTCTCAAACGCCTTGAACGTTTTGAACGTCTGGAACGATTTGAACGGTTCCGTCTCTATCTACATCGCGTAGTAGGCCGCGCAGTTGTCCCAGAGAATTTTACGCTTGTCCGTCTCCGACAGCGGTAGTTTAAGAAATTGATTGACGGCCTCGGGGTATCGAGAATCGACGTGGGGGTAGTCCGTGGAAAAAACCAAATGGCCGTTGCCGACCTGCTCGATGACGTTGTTGGCGATCACTTCGTCCGGCTCGATGGACACGACGCAGTGGCGCTTGAAGTACTCACTCGGCTTCATCTTTAGATCAGGCGCAAAGACATCGCCGTCGAGCTCCCAGGCCTCGTCAAGTCGCCACAAGAGCCAGGGCAACCAGCTGCAATTGGCTTCCAAAAACGCCACGCGCAATTTCGGATGGCGCGCCAGCACGCCGCCGCCGCAAAAGCATCCGAGAGCGAGCATTTGCTCGATCGGCTGGGCGAAGACTCGGCGCAGCATGAAATTGGGCTCCAGCCGCTCGCCCACCTGATTTTTGCCGGTGCCGGTGGATTCATGAAAGCCCAGGGATAGGTTGAGCGCTTCCAAAGCGTCCCATAACGGTTCGTAGTAATCGCTTTGCCATTGGTGTTTGACCAAAGGATTGGCGCGCAGAAACACGGCACGAAAGCCGAGCTGCTCGGCGCAGCGCCGGGCTTCGCTCACCGCATCCGCCATACTATAGGGCGATATCATCCCGGCGCCGATCAAACGACCCGGATCTTTCTGACAAAAGTCGCAAAGCCAGTCGTTGTAGGCTCGCGCCATCGCGGCAGCGAAATCGGCGTCCATATCTTCCAGGACGAGCGCCCTCAGCCCGCGGGTGGGGTAAAGAACGGCGATGTCGATACCTTCGATATCCATCGCTTCGAGCTGGACCTCCGAAGACCAACCCCGCGCCGCGTCACGTCCGAAGATGTCTTGTTTCTTGTCGAAATTTTGGCCCCGGGCGGTATTGTTTTCGGGCGTGGATTTGCGCGCCCATTCGGTGCCGTCGGGATGGACCAGGCGCAGATCGCGCACATTGTGGCTGGTGACACCGCGGGGTGCCTGCGATTTGAACTTGCTATCAATATATCGTTCCCACAAATCCGGCGGCTCCATGATATGCATGTCGCTGTCTAAGATCTTGAATCCGTTTTTCGCCATGATTCACCCCTTTTGATCGAGGCTCTAATATAACGACTGTCCCGATGTCAATCCAGCCCGGTGGCGCAACCTGCCGCGAGTTTGTTCAAGCCTAAAGTTGCGCTCAGCTCAAAATGAAGGCCACAATGTCTTTGATTGCTTGAGAGGCTTAGCACTGCTATATAATCAGCAGACAAATCAATCTGGAGGTGTTTATGCCAAAGATTCGCCATTTAGCTATTCGCACGGAGGATACCGGAAAGTTAGCGTCCTTTTACATGGACGTCTTTGATATGCAGATGCTGCACCACGATAAGCAAGAAGGAGGCGTGATTTATCTTACCGACGGTTATTTCAATCTCGCCATCCTGCCGAATCATGAGCAGAACTCGCCCAACGGGCTTTATCACTTCGGCTTTGAGGTGGAAAGCGGCGAGAAAATCGTCGATAAAATGAAAAAAATCAACCATCCTAAACTGCCGAAGCAGCGCCCCACCGGTCGGCCCTATGCGGAAACTCGTGGCTCCGATCCGGATGGGAACTATTTTGACATTTCCGAACATGGATTTCTCCGGGTGGAGCCGGTGGGCGAGAAAAAGCCGAGTTGAAACTACCACCGCCATACCCCAGCGCGGCGAAGCCGCAACCAAAAGAATCGGAATATCTCCCGCAAAGACGCAAAGGCCGCAAAGAAAGAAAATATTTATCCTAACTTGGCGTTCTTCGCGCCTTGGCGGGAGGAATATCCGAATCCGAGATGTTTCATGTATCGGAAAGTTTGCCAAGCTGCGAAAACTTTCAAGCAATACGGAGGGATCCACGCGATGTACCTTTTTCGCGGGCACCTGGTGCTTATCATTTTCCTACTACTCGGGCCTGCGCTTGGCGTGCTGGAGGCGCAGACCCGTTCTAACTATTCATCGAGCATTACCAGCGAAAGCATGGCATCCATATGGATCGCCAAAGAGCTCAACCTATTCAAAAAATACGGATTGGAAACGCAGTTCATACTGATGCCACGCTCGCCCTTGGCGGTGGCGGCCTTGATGGCCGGGGAAATCGATATGGCGGTGATTGGGCCCGGACATTTGGTGAACGCCAGCGCGGGTGGCGCCGACGTGATCGGCGTCGCCAATCTTGTGCAGAAGCTCGACTACCGTTTGAACGGCAGACCCGAAATCAAAAGAAAGGAAGATCTGCGTGAGAAACGGATCGCCATCAGCGGTCCCGGGGCGACCTCTCATCTCGTCGCGTTGTTGGCCCTGCAAAGCATGGCCCTGGATCCGACTCAAGCAAGAATAACGTTTCTCACGATTCCAGGAACGGAGATCAACCGCCGTCTCGCATTGGAAAGCGGCACGGTGGAGGCCACGACACTTAACGGTTCCGTCGGTGACACTTACGGCAATAAAGGCTATCCCGTGCTGTACAATTTTAAGGGCTCCGGAGTGACGATGCCCCAGACGATGCTTGTCACCACGCGCCGACTGGCCGCCAACAAGCCTCAGGTCGTCGACGGCTATATGAAGGCGCTTGTGGAAGCCATCGCCTATCTGCTTGATCCGGTCAACAAGGAAAATGTGACACGCGCCATGGCGGTTAACTTGCGCTTATCCAATCCCAGTGAAGCCGACGAAGCCTATAAAGCCGTGGTGAACGTCTACGATAGGCTTCCCTACCCGACTGCCGACGGAATGAAACGGCTCCATGGTTTGCTCACCGTTGTCAATCCGAAGCTCGTGGATGCGAAGGTGGAGACGATGATCGACGACTCCTTTGTCCGCAAGCTCGACACCTCGGGGTTCGCCCAGAGTGTTGCCAAGAAACGCTGAGCGAATTCCCGCCCCGATCAATCGATAAAACATTAGCGTGCAGAACCGTGGCTGTGAGAATTGAGCATTGTTCGGTGGTGGTCGTTGGCGGCGGCAGCGCCGCCTTCGAGTCGGCGGTGGCGATGGCATACGCCGCGCAAATCGAACTGGGCCCTGCGCATTGACGAACCTCCCTTCCAGGCATTTCCGGTGACCGGCGGCATCACCTTCACCTTCGGCGGCATTGAGATCAACGGCAACGCCCAAGTGCTTAACGCAAGCGACCGGTCGATTCGCGGTTTGTTCGCATCCGGAGATATTATCGGACTATTCTTTCACAACTACCCGTCCTGCACGGGCCAAACGCGGAACGTCGTCTTCTCACGACTCGCTGGAAGAAACGCGGCGGCGCAGGGACTCTGATCGCAGCAGCATCCGCGCCTCCACCCCTCCAATGCTCTCATCAATCCCGCCGTTAAATCGCCTGAAATCCATGATTCCATAACTCCTGGGTTAAAAAATCAGCCTAAAGTAACTAACGCCAGGAGGAGTGCTGGCTCGGCCGCGTAAGCGGCAAGGGCGGGAACTGGCACGGCAATTTGGGAAAGCCTACATCGGGCCGCCCCCGCGGTGTAAACGTAGACCAAGCTCAGCCGTCAAATAGACTGAATGGCGTTAAACTCGAACCTAACTCGGCACGCAAAGAGCAATGGCTGTCAGGAGGAATGATCATGCGAAAAGCTACTTTACCATGGCTGGTGATAATTCTGGCTTTGGGGATGGTGAATATTCCTAACGTCGCTTCCGCACAGAACAACGGACGCTACGATAGACGATACAACACAATGGATGGCCGTGATTTGGAAGGTAGATGGTATCTAAATGGCCACCGCGACATGCCTGCCGAAATTTTTTCGTCGCGGCGCGGCCTCGAGGCGACCAATGAGTTCGGCCATACCACCCGGTTAGAGATCGTGAGGAGTGGTAACATCCGTGCTTTGGACTGGGAAGGTGGGCTGCACGGAGTCATTCGCCGCGATAGGATCGAGTGGGAGAATGGGACAATCTGGATGCGGCAACCGTCTTTCAGATATGCCAGACCCCGTTAACCTTGGACCACGCATTACTTTGAGGTAGCCCTGCAAATCGGTTAGAGGTTGAACCATTTGGCAATACGCTCCGCATCCCTGATGCCGCCGATCATAAAAACCATCACCGCGAAGGGAAGCGTGAACAGCGCCCATACGCCCGACAAGAGTGCGTTATCTCCGTTAACGTCAGCAAGAACGTTTATCATATCGAGGAACTCAACGGCGACGAAGGGACCGATCGAAACCGCGAGAAAAAAAACGCCGAACATGAGACCGTAAAGCCTGTACCGACGACTCGACCCGTTGGCAACAGCTCCCTTGCGCTGAAAAAGCGCGCAACGCTTTTGGATCTCTTGGTCAAGACCCCTCCCGCCGCTGGTGTCATGACCGGCATCAAACCAATAGCGCGCGTTAAGTAACTGCTTAAGCGTGTAACTAGAGTAGTCTGCCTCGGCAGTCATTGAACTGGTTTCGTTTGTTAAATCGGCAATCTTCAATGTCATTCCCATGGATGGCTCAAAACAGCAAAGAACATACCAATGAGTCCTCAACCGATCGGTTTGTCATCCAAAGCGCTAAGCAATCAGTCTGCAAAAAGAATTTCGCGTGTGGAACTAAGGACAAGAGCCTGATTAACCGGTTCGGTGAGCAAAAAAGTACAAGTCGTATTTGCCGGTTCGAATTTTGAACCATCGACTCAGGATTGCTCTCCGTCCGTTGCACGGTGTTGGGATAGATGAGTCCGCGGGAAAACCACAGCGCTGCATGGCGTCGTGGAGGAAACTCTGCGCCGGCTGGAGCGAGAAACGGTCGCTGGAAATGATGTTCGCCGGACCCGTAAGAATGACTTTCGTAATCTCTCCTTTTCGAGAGACTAGCTGAAACAGCTCACGGCAGCAGTTTGCTGAAAAAAGCTACGGAATGCTTCGAAAACCTCAGCATGAACGGAATTTTCTTTAATCATAACCTCTCTCCGTTCGTCCTGAACCTCGTCGAAGGACTCCGAGAGAGCTTTCAGCAACCTGCTAGACTGGCGGGACCACCGGGCCACAAACCGCCACCCGTAGTGCTGCGGCTATCGGACCGGTTGTCGTTACAGCCGCTCTTCAAGCCAATCCAGCATCAATGGCACATGGTGCGCCCAGTAGTCATGGCTGCAGTGAATGGTCCCACCGGCTTTTGGGTCGTCGTAGATTATCAGCGTCTTGTCTTTGGCGCCGATCTCGTTAAAGAGCCGTTTTGCGCCTTCGACACTCATGCGTATGTCGCCTCCACCATGAGTAATTAAGGTGGGGCATTTGATATTTTGCGCAATGCCCTCCATGGTGAAAGCGTTGAGCTGCTGCCGTGCCTGGTCGTCGGTAACGCCGCCGAGTAGGCGCCTTACCGTTGCGCGTAAATTTGGACAAAACTCATAAAGGTCTTCCAAGACGCTGTAGCAACCGGACCAACCAATATACGCCTTCACACGCGGCTCAAAGGCGACTGCCCGCGGCGCATAATAACCCGCCATGCTGATGCCGATGACCGCAATTCTATGTGGGTCCAACTCAGGTCGGGAAACCAGATAATCGATACACGCTTTGACCGGGACTTCATAGTCGGGTCGGGATGGAATTCCTTTGACATAAATCGAGGAACCACGACCCGGCGTATCGACGAGTACCAACGCCCACCCGCGTTCCGTTGCGGGCCTGCCGTCAAAGTAGAGCTCCTCCGAGAAAGCGTCGGCTCCGCCAATCAGAAAAACTACAGGCCACTTACCCGGAGCAGGATTGAGCGGATGGCAGAGGTAACCTTCGTACTCTTCGGCGCCGCATGGGATTTTAATTGTTTCGATCTTCGGTGCATGGAGTTTGGCCGCCGCATGGAAATTCTCCTGGCATTTCAAGAAGCGCGCCTTTCGGCGTTCCAGTTCGTCCCCGGTGAGAAACACATCGGACATTCGGTAGTATTGATTGGCATGAAAAAAAAATTGCAGTGCGGTACGCTTGTGACCCAAGGCAAGTTCGCGTTTGGCCTTGGCTTCCGTCGCCTCCGCGAGTCCAAGCCAGGCCTTTTCCCAGGCAACCGCATCGCCCGGTTCAAGATCTCTGCAGAGGCGGCCGATATCAAAAACATCCCCTCCGCCCTCTTGCGCTTCGGCGACGAGCCTAAGCACTGCGAATTCAGATGGGTGCGATGGATTGATAAAGTCTAGCATCTCTCCTCCAGTTCAGTTGTGTTTCGTTACTTAGGGCAAATCGCCGTGGTTTCCGGCATAGAGCAATTGCCCTGTCCAAGTGGTCATTCCCGTATTCTTTGGCAGGAATCAACGAAAGTCCGACTGGACGCCGGATAAGAACATTCGGGGGTGATACTCTGGGTAAATCCAGCATCAAGACGTCGCCGCCCATTCATCGATACAAACGATCGATGAAACCTGTGTCGTCGACTTCCTTTAAGATTGTGATATTGACAAATCGCTCGGGGGAAATACTCCTTAACTCAGGTTTCTCATTGGCCGCTAGATCAATGAGGGCTTTAATACCCTTGAGGGACGGATAAGGTTTCTGCGGCACGACCTTGGGCGCGAAATAGTCGTACGTCGCCCTTACCGCCTCCATGTCATTGATCTTCATGTACTTGGCAATCGTTTTTACGCTCTCCGGTCTGTGCGTTTTGAAGTAATGAATGCCTTCCACAAAGGCATGCATGAACTTTATCGCCGTCCCTCTCCGTTGCGCGAGAAACTTCTGACTGCTACCCAGACCCGTAATCTGAAATTCCGCGTCTAATTCAGCAAGATCCAGGAGCACATTCATACCCTGCTTCTGAGCCATGGTCGTGATCGGGGGCAGGAATACGGCCGCTTCGAGCTGTCCCGCCATCATAGCCGTGAGGCGCGTGGACTGTTCCCCCAACTGCAGGATGGTGATGTCCTTCGGATCGATGCCCATGTGCTTCAAAGCGAAGCGCGCGGCCACATCTGGAGAAGCGCCAAAACGGTTCACACCGAGCCGTTTCCCTTTCAGTTGTTGATAGGAGGTAATCGGTTTAACGGCAACGATCTGGAAAGCAAACCTATTCACGATGCCGGCGATCATGACGAGATCGGAACCGGCGAGATTGCTGCTGACAACGGCCGGCCCGCCGACAACGGTAATGGGAACCTCCCCGGACAGCAATGCGGCGGCAGCGGTTGGCCCACCAGGAATGAACAGCAGCTCAACATCAAGACCGTGCTTTTTGAAGATGCCGGCTTCCTGAGTGATCCATATCGGTGCGAGGGAACCAGCCTGGGCGCTGTAGCCGACGTGCAGCCTTTCGAGTTTCGTCTGCGCGCCGCCCGGCGTCGCAATCGCAAACAAGCAAACGGCCACAGTCATCCCTATGATTCGGAAACCCGTTGACCGCGGTGGCATGCTCAAGCCTCCATAGAAAATTCTGGCCAGCCCTCGATGTAAAATCGCTCCTGCCTCTCGTGTATCGCGTAGTTACTTCAAGGGGTCCTAGCGTTCACGATATTCTCACACGAATGCCGCGCGTGCAGACGAATGGGGTTTTCCACAATTCGATTCCAGTGGCGAATTGCACGGGGCAGCATTTCGAAACAACTCAGTCTAGCGGCACCCTTTCACGGAAGACAACTTGTTTCAAGTGATGAATTGCCACGCGGAAACAGATTTCGGCGCCGCGGTTGTGGTCGGGGTTTAAGAGGAAACGCGCACACCAAGGCCACGGTCCAGCGCAACTGTAGCTCTGGCGTCATGAGGCTATCCTGCAAAACTAAAGCGATTCGTGGCGGCCCTAAATCGTAGGCGCGACAAAGTTGCCTGGCAAACCGCTCACCTGCACTTAATCCAAAGATTCAGCTGAGCAAGCCCGGCCCATAGAGCTTGATCGCGTTATCCCACAGGATTTTTCGCTTTGCCTCTTCGGGAATAGGATGAGCATCGAAATCGGGAAGCGCCCTCGCTGGTTCCATCCCATCAGCATGCGGATAGTCCGTATTCCAAACGATGTTCTCTCCGTGTAGGAAATCCACTGCATACTTGAGGGCCGCTTCATCGCTGTCGCACGCCACGGTACATTGTCGCTTGAAATAGTCGCTTGGAAGCATAGACAGGTGCTCCGGTTTTCCCATCACACTGTGGCGACCATGGGTGTGCACATCCATACGACCTAGCCAGAATGGTGCCCAACCAGCGTTGGACTCAAGTATCGCGAGCCTGAGTTTAGGGAAACGCTCCAGAATCCCGGTGAAAATAAACTGTCCCAGAGTCGCCATGTTGTCGAAAGGAAAGCCCATCGCGTGATTGAGTCCTCGAAGAGTCATCGGATCATGATACGGGGTTCTTTGCCCACTTGTCTCTTCTTTAATGACCAACTCTCGAAACGGCTGAAATCGCTCATTCCTATATTCCCCATGAACGGCGATCGGAACATCCAACTCGGACGCGAGCGCCCATAGTGCGTCGTATTCGGGTTCATGCAACCATTTGCCTTTGGGTAAAAGAACGTTTCTTAGGGCAACGGCTCCCAATTTCTCAACTGCGCGGCGCCCTTCTGCAAGCATCTCTTTAATATCCGTCGAGATAATTACGGCGATAAACTTCAGCCGCTTAGGCGCCGCACTGCAGTAGTCATGCGCCCAGTTGTTGTAAGCCCGCGATAAGGCAGCGCCGATTTCGCAGTCCTTCAGTGCGGCCCTCGGGCCAAAGTTGCCATTGCTCCCGGTGGGCAGCAGGACCTGAATGTCCCATCCGTGTCGGTCCATGTCCTTAAGGCGTATATCGGGGGACCACCACTTGTGATAAGCCTCCCCATATTTCTCTTCTAACGCCTTCCATGCAGTTTCAGGCGGCCGGCTCTCGATTTGTCCTTTTGGGATGATTTTGCCGTCAGGTTCATAAACCATAAAGGTACCGTCCATGTAGGCTACCTTAGGAACTCGGTCTCGGTACCTCGCTTCTACATAGCGATCCCACATGTCCTGTGGCTCGTGCATATGGGCGTCAGCGTCGATGACTTTGTATGATTTCCACATAGCTATCTTCGTCTTACAACCCGATTAACGCTTCTCCGGCTGCCGCTGCCGGTATAATCACCAACTTGTCTTGCGCCGTTGTTTTGCGAAGCTCCGAACACGTTCCCCTCCGGGTCATGCTCACAACCATGCCGTTAACGCTTGAGCACAGCTATGTGCCGAAGTACTGCCGTCCTTAGCCGATGTAATGGATCAGCCCAGGGCTCCGGACTGTGCTGAAGCAACTCCGTGTTGAGCGGATCGAAGACCAGCTGCTTAGCCTGTCTATTTCCACAAACCTTTTGACAAGTCTCGGGGCTAACAAAAATACCGTCCAGGGTGAGCATGTCGGACTGTAAATACACAAGAGATTCCAGCCCACCAGGCCTTCGACTCCTCCTTAGAGCTGAGTTGCCTTTTTCAGCGACGCTGCGAGCTCCCGCAAATATTCGTCTTGCTCTTTTGGGGTGTACACCGCCAGGGAGCCGTCCGCCTTCTTTGGTATGCCGCCGATAAAGTGAAAAGCATGACCGTCCCAGTCATAGAACTCGTCGCCGCGTTGATGCATCTCTTTCCACTTATAGCCGACCGGACTACGGTGCAAACCTGTACGCGCGGGAAACGCGTCTTCTTTGTCGCGAGAATCGTTTAAATCTTCCTTCGGGCCGGCTTCCTCGGGGAGTCCTTCCCACATGCGCTGATAGTTCGGCAGGAATTCTTCATCGCGCACTGTGAACGCGGTGTGCATGTCCCACCAGGGACTGTGTCCGGCGATGCGCTCATCGACCTGGTCGACCAATTTGTAGACGAGCCGGGCGCCCGCTCTCATCCGCAGGACCAGCGTGCCCTCGGCAGTCTTCGCACTCTGTTCCCCATGCATGCCGCAGTATTTCTCGAAGAAGCCCGCGGTTCGGGCGAGGTCGCGGGAGCCGTAGACGCAATGACTGATGCGGCCGACGTTTTCCGCAGTGTGCACCTCCATCGCGCCTTCGGGCATCCGCACGGGGGCCCAAAACTCATATTGATTGCCGTCCGGATCGGCGAAGCAGATGACCGTACCCTCGTCGCCATCGGCGGCGGTCTTGGCCGGATCGGTGTGGGGAATCTTGTGCTGATCCAGCCGACCGAGGTGCCGGTCGATTTCCTCGGGCCTAACATAGAATCCGCAGCGCGGCATGTCCTTACCTAGTTCTTTGGCCGCCGGATAGTTCTCCGGCTGAAGAAACGCGCCGATGCGGCACGACTCGTCGTCCCACCACATGAAGCAGAATATCGGTGTATGCTTCTTTCTCATGTTCGTCGTGAGTCCGTTCATCGGCCTTGGCGGAAGGCCGGTGGCTTTATTTGCCCAGTCCGCCCAGCCGGATAAATCGTTGGTTCCAACCACGTAATGATCGATCCAATGCACTGCCCCGCGAGGTTCAACATCTGCCATGACTAACCCTCCTTAAATTCAGATTATGGAAGTTTGGCGATCGTCGCGACCGTTACCAAACTCCGGAAACAGCGTCAAGCGTCCGCGACGATTACGCCGCCGCGTTCAATGTTCAAGGTTCAATAGTTCAACGTGTGCGATGTGCTTTCTGACGGATAGCTCGGCTGACGCCGTTCAAAACGTTCCAGCCGTTCAAGCCGTAAAATGACCGGACGTTGTTAACTCCACTGCCCCAATCCCATCCACCTTACCAGACTTCCCTTTCAGTTTCAGTTCTACAGTCCGTAGAGGGCTGCGGCATTATCGTGAATGACTTTTCGCTTCATCTCGGGCGGTAGATGGGCCGAATCCTTGTCGATGAACTCCCTTGAGAACGGCCAGGTGCTGTCGGGATGCGGGTAATCCGAGCCCCACATGATGTGCCCTTCGCCAAAGAAGTGTATCAAGTAGAGTCCCACTAAATCCGTTTGATAGGTCGCCCAAACTTGACGCTTGAAGATCTCGCTGGGCATGGACTTGAGGGGGATATCGTCGGCCTTCTTGCGCTCGAATTGTCTTTTGTAGCGGTAGTCCATCTCTTGCACGACAAACGGGATCCAGCCGATGGCGGACTCAGCGAGACAGAATTTCAGCTTGGGGTGGCGCTCCAGGGTTCCAAAGTTAAACATATTGACGAACGGATTGAAAAAAGACGTGGCGCCGTTGCTGAGCCCCATATCGAAGACACCCTGGCGCTCACCGGGTTTGATTGCGTCTATCGTGGCTCTGACCGTTCCCGACTGCGTGCTGCCGCCGACGTGGTAGGACACGACGATGCCGGCTTCCTCAGCCGCGTCCCAAAACACGTCCCATGGCTTTAAGTTCATTTGCAGAGTGACATCGTTGACCAGGAAGTTGGCTTCGCGGAAACCCAACTTCGCCACCCGGATGACTTCGTCTTTGGCGGCTTCCGGGTCGACGGAAGAAAGCATAGCGACGGGAAAAAAGCGTTTCGGCGCGGTCTTGCCGAACTCTAACGCCCAGTCGTTGTACGCTTGCACGCAAGCATTCCTCAGTTCGGGTTCGCCCACTTGCATAGCGATAATCGGCGGAAACATGAGCGATGCGTCGACGCCGTCGCGGTCCATGTCGGCGAGCCGTTTCTCCGGCGTGGTCGGCCGGTGCGGTTCACCGACTCCGCCTCTGTCGAGAGCCAGTTTGGTTCGATTGGTTCTGGCAAACCAGCGCTCGCCGCGATAGTCCGCCCAGGTTTCGCCATCGCACACCCAGTACTCGCCCTTCTCACCTCGATCTTCGACGTGGGGCGCGCGATCCCGCAAAGGCTTGGGCAAGCGTGCCGTCCACAAGTCCCTGGGTAAATATCCCAAATCGATGTGATCGTCGGCTGAAATCATCGTGTAGCTCACTGTCTTTCTCCTTTCGCCACGGCCTAGATCTAAATCCTATCAGCTAGGCGTGATTCTCACGCCATTTCCCGGCCTCTGTCAAGCCGTGCTGGGAAAAGAGTCGCCTAATGACGGGGCGGCAGCGGATCGGCACCGAAGAGTTTTTTGAACAACTCGACGACCTCCGCATCACGGGGCAAATCCTTAATCAGCTTCGTGAGCGTTTCCGGCGTCAGGGGCGGAGAATCGTCTCCCGTCTTCTTGTACTCCTTGAGAAAGTCGGGATCTTTGAAAGTCCGCCCCATCGCCTCCTGTAGGATCTGGACGCGCTCCTTCGGCGTTCCCGGTGGAAGCGCGAACGGCGCTCCCGCAAGCTGGAACGTCCGGTGCAGCGCAATCAATTTCCGTTCCTTCTCCGATTTTACAAAGGTATCGAGATCGGGCAGCGCGGCATAACGGGCATAGGGATGCTTTTGGCCCTGAGGCACTTCGATGATAGCGTGGAAATCGGCAAGCTTCTTTTCGATTAAACCTTGACGGATGGGCCCATCCGGGTGGTTCGATCTGACATCGACCTCGCCGCGCTCGAAAGCCACGTCGAGTTCCGGCCCGCTGTATCCGATAACGAATCTCGGGTCCTTCAGACCGACAAGATAAGCAAACATTCTACCCGTGTAATAAATCGTATGTCCCACCGACTGGGCGCCAACCCGCAAGCCCGATAAGGACCGCAACTTGTCCAAGCTGCTTGCCCCCGCGTCCCTGCGGCTTAAAAAAATATGCGGGTGACCGCTGTATGGGGTGCCGAGGTAAATCAATTTGTCGATGTCATAGAGCACGCCGGTTTCGCCGACGACGGCGGCCGGCACCATAGACGAGAGCATGGCGCCCATGGTCAGCCCGTCGGGTGCGGCCGTTCGATAAAGCTGATTGGCCGCGTTTCGCCCTCCGCCACCCGGCATGTATTCAACCACAAGGGTGGGATTCCCGGGGATATGCCTGGCCAGCACCCCGGTCACAGCACGAATACGCATGTCCGCTGTTCCGCCGGCGTTGGTAGCCGCAAGGACAGTAATAGTTTTGTCTTTGTAAAACGGCGACTGAGCATGAGCGTACTGTGAAACGAAAAAACTGACCAGTAACATCCACAAGCTACCCCTAACTGAGTTGTGACGCCTGAAGGTTTCTACTCTCATAGCTCTCCTTTCCCGGGCCAGTGGCGGCGGGGTTCTGCGTTGTCCTTATCCCTCAACCGTCTGAATCCGCTGTCGATGATACTCATTGACGCGGTTGCGCAATTGCGCTCTCGTCTGCCGGCCGATTTCACGGCCTCTATACTTCAGTCGGCGGGCACTGTCCAGAGTTTCCCGCTGCGCCGGCAACTTAACGTACTCACGTCAACCGCTTATTGCACCCCTGGAAGCACCAACCTTGGAACAACGAAGGCGAGGGAAAGCCGGCCTCATCCCTGCTGAGGACATGAGGAATCATGCGGGACTGCGTTTGCGACAGCGAGTGTGGTGTCGCTAACGCTGCTTTACAATAGAGGCTTTGACAGGGACGTGCCTTGCGCCTGATGGCCACCACTCCGACCCCTTGAGCGGGATTTCCCACGGTCGGGGCCTGTGGCGGAACTGTAGCCTTTCCTTTGTATCCCGAGTTTATCCCGCTAAAGATTCAACCCTCGCACTCACGCCGCCTGGGCTTCCATCTGTTTATTGTACTTGCCACTGCGGGCGGCGCTGTTGCACTTGGCGCGATGGTAGAAGATCTTCTGCGCCGCGGCCACGTTGCCGGCTTCCCCTTTCCATGCCTTGATCGCCGGGTCTTGCAGAGCGCGGGCATAGGAGAAACTGACTTCCCAAGGATGAGGCCCCATGGCGTTCATGGCGTTGAGGTGTTCCGTTGCGCGTTCCGCGCTTTGGCCGCCGGATAGAAAAGCGATCCCTGGCACCGCGGCGGGAACCGTTCGTTTCAAACACTGGAGGGTGCGCTGGGCGACTTCCTCGACCCCAGCTTGTCGGGGATTTTCCTTGCCTGATACCACCATGCTCGGTTTGAGTATCATTCCTTCCAGATGCACGCCTTGCTCGAAAAGCTCATTGAAGGTTACTTTGAGAGCTCGCTCCGTCACTTCTTGGCAGCGTTCGATGGTATGAAACCCATCAAGCAAAACTTCAGGTTCGACGATCGGTACGATCCCGCCCTCCTGACAGAGCGCTGCGTAGCGGCCCAAAGCGTGGGCATTGGCTTTGAGGCAGGTGTGGGTGGGAATGCCATCGCCGATAGTAATGACGGCGCGCCACTTGGCGAACTTGGCCCCTAATTCCCTATACTCCTTGATCCGCCCTCGGAGACCGTCGAGTCCCTCGGTAACGACTTCGCCGGGAAAGCCCGGAATGTCCACCGGCCCTTTATCGACTTTGATCCCCGGCATGATTCCCTTTTTCGCGAGAACCTGAGAGAACGGCGTGCCGTCGAGGGCCGCCGTCCGGATGGTTTCGTCGAACAGGATCACACCGCTGATGGCCTCCTCGATGCCCTTGGTCGTAAACAGCAGGTCACGGTAGGCGCGGCGATTGTGATCGTTGGATTCGATCTTGATACTGTCGAAGCGTCTCTTGATCGTCCCCATGCTCTCGTCAGCCGCGAGGATGCCCTTTCCTGTTGCGACCATGGCTTGGGCAATCGTTTCAAGTTCTTGTTTGGACATAAATTGGATTCCTCCTTATTAGAAAGTAGGACGTGTTTATAGTTGCATTCCAGGCGGCGCATGGCAAGCGTCGGCATGCCCTTTGATTGTAGATCTGCGCCTGGTTTGCTATGAGAAACAACTATGGCTGGTTTGTTGCTCCACTGGTTGATCAGTACCGCGAGTTTATTAGTCGTGGCTTATATCTTGCCCGGAATCCAGTTGCAGGGGGTAGGGACAGCGATCGTTGCCGCCATCGTCATCGGTCTGATCAACGCGACCCTCGGCTTCGTCCTCAAGATCATCACTTTCCCCATCACGATACTGACCTTGGGCCTGTTCTGGCTGGTGATCAACGCTCTTATGCTCCAACTGGCTTCTTATATAGTTCCGGGATTCTATGTTTCAGGTTTTTGGGCCGCGTTCTTCGGCGCCATCGTGCTCAGCATCGTGAGCATGCTTTTGCACTCCCTCGTCGCCTAACAACCATAAAGTAGTTCAAAACGTTCCAGCCGTTCAAGTCGTTCAAACAGTTCAAATTCGTGCCTAGCAGAATCATTTGAGCAACGGCGGAAACCTTGATAACCGGGACGATTCATCCGTCGAGGAAAACCCACGACGGCGTGAAGAACGAGGAGTAAGCTTCGTAGAGAGCGGGCGGGCCTCGTCCTCGCTTTGCTCGGCATCTCAGATTTCAGATCTCAGATTCCAATTTTTTACAATTTGAAATTTGCAATCTGAGATGCCGTAGGCCCGCCCGCGACCGGACCTGTCTGCGTGTCCGCACAGGCAGAGAGGCTTGCTCCGCGGGCGCTAACGTTGTGAATCATTCCGGCTAACAGCCGGTTGCCTCGTGCCAGTAACTAGCATCGTAAAATCGTTCCGGCGGATCATAGGGTGGTTTGTAGACGCCCATTTCCTTTCGCAATTCGATTACGGTCTGCAAGGCGGCGGGATTGATGCGCGCTTTGGGAACGACTTTTCGGTAAGCTTCTTCAGCCGAAGACCGGTTGAGATGCTCCTTTTCCATCAGCAATTGCAGCGTCGGCTCGCGATTCTCGGCTCGAAGTAACCAGTCCGTCGCTCCCGCCCAGGCGCGAATGAATCGAACCGTAAGCTCGCGATGGGAAACGAGCCATTGCCGCAATGTCCAGCCGCATGTCAACGGCCACCCGGGTACGTAATCTTCCGCTCTGGCAAGCAATACCCCGCCGGCGGCCAGAGCTTTATCAGAGGCCGGCGGTGTCAACATCGCCGCGGCCACCCGCCGTTGCAGAAACGACTCCAAACGTTTAGGCGAGCTGCCGATTATTTCAATGTCATATTCCGTGTCGTCCATCCCGTGATGGCGCAGAATTTTCTTCCGGATGAGGTCAAGATTCGAATCCCCCGGGTCCCCGGCCAAGAGCTTGCCGCGCAACTGCTCAATGGAGCCGACCCCTGCCTGGCCGATCAAGTAGGCGCTCAACCCCTCCTCCGCTTGCATGAAAAGCATATAATCGACCCCGTCTGTGGTCGTGCGCGCGATCATCGTGTCCGCGCTGCTGAGAGTCAGATCCCAGCGCCCTTCGGCCATGCCCTGGTTGTGATCCGGCGCGTAGGTGGTTTGATGAAAGTTGACTGTCAATTTTTCCTGGGCGAAGAACCCCTTGTGTTCAGCAACCAGAAAGGGCGGCCTACGCTGATATCCAGTGACGTTGAGTATATCCATGAATTCTTCTCCTCGCCCCGCTTCTATTACTTTTGGGTCAGCCGAGCAATCCCTAACGGATCTGAAAAGATCGGTTTCAACGGAAAATTAAGCAACCATTCTCTAGTGTAGTGTCCGGAAAATCCCGTGACAATCGAAACGGTCTATCCTCAGGCTTCGAGAGGGTGGGACTTGGAGCCCGGGCACAGGAGCCATGCGGTTCCGCCAGGCCCCAACCCTGGGAAACCCCACTCAAAAGGGGTCGGAGCCGGTGGCCATCAAGCCACCGGCCTATTGGGATAGAAAAGAAACTCGAAACGCCCGAAAAGGAGATCTTTCCACGATCTTCGATGAGGGCAGTAACCGCCCTTACGAGTCTTGGTTTTTCATCATGCGGAGCAGGTCTTGTACTGAAGACTTGGCGATCACCCGCGCGAACTGAGCGCGGTAGTTGTTAACCATACTGACATTATCGATCGAAACGTCGTACACCATCCACTCGCCATTGAGGTCGTGCATGCGGTAATCGATGGGAGTCTGATCACCGTTGCCACTGATCACTTTGGTTTTCACGCTCGCCTGCTTGCCGTCGCGAACTTCCCCAATGAACTGAACTTTCTCGTCGCCGGTGGAACGGACAGTCTTGCCGTAAGCGACTAAAAGCCGGTGCGTGAAGGCGTCGACGAACTCGCGCTGCTCGCCTTGATCCAACGATTTCCAGTGTGAGCCCAGGGACCGCTTGGTCATTTCGGAAAAGTCGAATCGGGCGAAGACCAATTGACGGGCCTTCTCGGGCAACCCCGTGGCCCGCAATTCGGCCACCGAAGTATTTGCCATTATCAGAACAAACTCATTGATGCTTGCACTCAACTGCGCCATCGGCTCTCCGGCCCGCGCCACCACAGTCATCGAAAGTGAGCACGAAATGACCGCCGCAAGCACCCCGACTCTAAGCAACTTCATTAAACCTCCTCCGCAAGTTGACACTAACCTTATTCGTGTTGGCGATCATAGATATATATATAGTTAGGACATTGAATATACAATAGTTAGGCAAATTTCTTTGTGTGCCCAGTTGGCAAAAGCAACCCATCGGCACCCTTGCTCTCGGGACCCGATCCCAAAGAAAGCCCCGGCGGTCATGGAATTGAGGCACTCTAACGGTTGTCGCACCATTAAGCCAGTGCTAGAAGTGAGATTCTGGCAAGTAGGAGCGGCCGGCTCACCCGTCGATCGACAAAGTATCGTCGTTTTTCCTCCCAGCATCAATCATCCGGGCTGGGCGTGGAATTCAGCGAAAGGAGATTACCGATGGACGTTACAAATGAGAAAAAAGCCCGAGCGTTGGGCATTAACCACGTGGTCCTGGAAGTGGACGATTTGGACAAGGCGGTGGAATTTTACGGCGCGATTTTTGAGTTCAAGCTGCGCGGCAAAAGCGACCACAACGCTTTCATTGATCTGGGAGACCAGTTCATTCAATTGAGTCTCGGCAAGGCTCAGGGGCCGGACGACAAGCGTCATTTCGGTTTTGTCGTCGATGAGCGCGAGCCGGTGCGCCGGGCATTGGAAAAGCTGGGCATCAAGAGCATCAACGAGCGGCTCAATTTCCGCGATCCCTGGGGCAATCGAATCGAAGTCGTCTCCTACGACGACATCCAATTCACCAAGGCCGCCCACGTACTCAAAGGGATGGGCATCGAGACAATAGAGAAAACTCCCAACGCGGTCGAGGAACTCAAGAAAAAGGGCATGACGCCGGATGCGTAGTGCCCGACTGATCCCCGCACAAGACTATCGCTTTGCGCCTCGTTCCGTGAAAACGGGAATCTAGGGGCTTACTGCTACCCTGTGGACTGCCACATTCGCCGGAACTGACAATCTCATCTTTCCGCAGCGGGGTCTCTTGGTTGAAGGCTTGGCCATCTGAGAGCGCCACGGCGCGAAAAATTTCTCCTCACATTTCACAAAACAACAGCTTAGTGGTTATACCATCTGAAAGCTAAGGTACCGGGAATGGCGCTACGCTTTGAGGAATTGATCGAACGGCATCATGACGAGATCTTCGCCTATCTCTGGCGGCTGATGGAAAAAGAGCGCCGGGATGGAGCCTCGGATGCGGAGGATCTCGTGCAGGACGTGTTTCTGCGCGCCTATCGCAGCTTTGCCTGGCTACGCCCGGATAGTAATCCCAGAGCCTGGCTCTACAAGATCGCAACCCATTGCGCGTACAGCAAGTTACGACAAATCAAAGATCGCCACCACAAGCTTTCATCTTTGGCGAATTCGGTCGAGGAACTTGGGGCGGCAAGCGACGGTGTAATTTCGCGTAACATGGAAGCGAGAGTGCGTAGCTTGATGAATAGTTTGCCGGTCCGGCAAAAGGCCTGTGTAACCTTGCGTTACCTCCAGGACCTGGACTATCCCGAGATCGCGCAGCTCTTGGGTTGCTCCCAAGAGAGCGCTCGCTCCAATGTCTATCAGGCGATTCGCCGCCTAAGGCGGCTCATGGAGGAGGAGAAATGACCACACACAAGTCCAAAAACGAAGCTGCCGTTGTAAAGCAGCTGCGCTCGGCGCTGAGCAGCCCAACGGAAACGGCTCTGGCTCATTCCCGCGCGCGGGTCAGGAAGTGGTTTGCCGAAGCAGCACCGCTGATCCAGTGGGGCGAAATGAGCTCGCCGTTGGGGCCTCTCTTCGCCGCCGTAAATCAGCGCGGACTCTGCGCGTTGGACTTCGGACGACGAGAAAACGAATTCCTGGCACGCTTCGATCCACTGGCGCGACTGGAGAAGAATCCCAAAGCCCTTGCGCGCGTCCTGGCGCAGCTCCGCGAATATTTCGCCGGTGACCGGTCCAGTTTCAATCTGCTCGTCGACATTTCACAGCTGACACCGTTTCAACGGAGCGTCCTCGACGTCGCCTGCCGCATCGCGCCGGGACAGGTCTGGACCTATCATCGCCTTGCGAAAGAGCTGGGGCGACCTCGCGCCAGCCGGCCCGTGGGCGGGGCGCTGGCGCGCAATCCGATACCCATTGTCATCCCCTGCCACCGTGTCGTTGCCAGCGACGGAAGTTTAGGCGGCTACAGTGGCGGCACGGGCCTCGACGCCAAACGCTGGCTGCTGCGGCTCGAAGGAGCTTTGTAGTGCCGCAACCGGCTCCGGGGGCCTCGGCGTATCGTGCCTCTTTGCCGGCGATTTGGTCGGCGCTCATCGCCGTCTATCTCATCTGGGGCTCGACCTATCTCGCCATCCGCTACGCAGTGGAAACCACGCCGCCCTTCTTAATGGCGGGAGTCCGCTTTGTCATTTCCGGAGGCTTTCTTTACCTGCTGCGTCGTTTTGCCGGCGATCATCGGCCGAAAGCGGTGGAATGGCGCAGCGCGGCGATCATCGGTGCCTTCCTCTTGGTCGGCGGCAACGGCAGCGTGGCATGGGCGGAACAGTTTGTCACTTCGAGCCTCACGGCGTTATTGGTTGCGACGGTTCCCCTCTGGATGGTGCTGCTCGATGGGTTTCGTCCCGGGGGTCACCGGCCCGGACCCATGGCAGGCGCCGGCATCCTCATCGGCTTCGGCGGAGTGGTTTTGTTGATCGGCTCGGCCACCGCCGACGCAGATACCATGAACCTCGTCGGCGGGGCCGTGTTGGTTGTCGCTTCGGTTTCCTGGGCCATGGGATCCATTTATGGAAAGAGCGCCAACCTTCCCCAGTCGCAATTACTCGGCACGGGAATGCAAATGCTTGCCGGAGGCGCGGCCTTGCTGCTGGTATCGTTGGGTTTCGGCGAATGGGGCAGCTTCGAGCTGGCGGCGGTTTCCCGCCGTTCGGCGCTGGCCCTGGTCTATCTCACTGTGATCGGCTCCATCGCTTTCGTCGCCTACGTCTGGCTTTTGCGCGTCGCGCCAACACCGCTGGTCGCAACCTATGCCTACGTCAATCCGCTGGTTGCGGTTTTGCTCGGCTACTTTCTCGCCCGGGAGCCAATGACGACCCGTACCTTGCTCGCGGCAACCCTCATCATCGGCTCGGTCGTGTTAGTGAGCACGCCGCAAAAGCGATGAACCGCGACCCGGTCGCTTCCCGCAATCTCTCTTGTCGCGTGCCGCTACCGGTGTTAGAAGAAAGAAAATTTCACGGAACGGAAGGAAAGCTATGGCCAGAACTTTATACGATGCGGTCCCTTCGTCGAATAGTGATCGGACAAAAATCGTGCTCCATGAAAAAGGTCTCACCTACGAGCGCGTAACCCTCGATCTCGCAAAAAAAGAACAAAAACGACCCGGGTTTCTAGAGCTCAATCCTTACGGCAAGGTTCCGGTGCTCGACGACGACGGCAAGGTTCTCTTCGAGTCCTGCATCATCAATGAATATCTCGACGAAAAATATCCCAACCCTTCGCTAATGCCCAAGGACCCTTACCTGCGCGGGCGCGGCCGGGTACTGGTGGATTACGGGTTGAACTACATGCATGAGCCCTACTGGGCGCTGCGCGGGGAAATGCTCAAAAAAGAATCGGAGCGTAATGCCGCAGTTGTCGAGGAAAAACGCCAAGCGCTCCGTCACCTGCTGCAATATCTTGAAGCCGCATTGGCCGACCAGCCCTACTTTCTCGGCGCGATGAGCTTGACGGATATCGACTTGCTGCCGCGTTTTCTCAGAATGGAATCCTACGGCGCCCTGCCAACGGCTGCTTTACCCCGGCTCAGCGCCTGGCTCCAGAGAATGAAGGAACGCCCATCGGTAAGAGACATTTTGTGAGCGACCGATGGAGCCTCCTGCTATTTTAGAATCTCTTTCAGCTTCGCCACGACTTTCGGGTCGGTTTTGAACAAACGCTGGATACTCTGATCGATCTCCTCCCCTGAAACCGGTGCGATCTCGAGATTGGCCTTCGCGGCGTCATGCAAAAATTCCGGATCTTTGACCGTATCCCAGAGCGCCTTGCGGAGAATCTCTACCCGATCTTTCGGCGTGCCCGGCGGCAGCGAATAGCTATAGGTAAACGTACCGGGTTGGTGGACACCCGCTTCAATTAATTGGCGCGCCTCCGCGGTCTTGGCGAAGCTTATAGCTAACGGCACGGTCGCAAGGTCGCCGTGGGCCTTCGGCGCGTTTTGCAGCATGACGATCACCTGGCCCGACTCGATGGCTTTGCGCCACGTCGCGCGGATCGACGCCCAGGAGAATCCACACAGGCCATCGATTTCCCCCGACTCCACCGCCACCCGAATATCGGCGGTGCCCTTGTAACCGGTAATCAGCCGCATCGGCAAACCGATGGCTTCTTTGAGAACCTTCGGCACATCGTCCGTCGGCGCTCCGGGTGCGCTGCCGCCCAACTTCAACAACGTCTTGGATGCCAACCATTGTTCCGCGCCGGTAATCCCGGTTTTTTGGTTGAGCAGGCAGAGATCGTGATTGTAACCCGGCGCCCCGACCCAGCCCATCTTGCGCGCATCGAACTCAATCCCCTGCGCGCCCACAAGCTGGTTTAGAATCTGGTTGCCGTTGAATGCGCCGATAGTCAACCCGTCCGGCTTGGCCACTTTGTAGACATGATTGGCGGCGATCAAACTGCCCGCGCCCGTCATATTTTCCACGACGATGGTCGGGTTGCCGGCAATATATCTGCCCATGTATCGAGAGATCGCCCGCGCATAAGTATCGAATCCGCCGCCGGCAGAAAACCCGACGACGATCCGAATGACCTTGCCCCGATAGAATTCGTCGCTCGCCGCCGAAACGAACGATGCAATTGCCAGAGACATCCCCATAACGACGGCCCCCATAAATATCTTCCGCATATCGCAACCTTCCTTTCCTTGGAGATCGAGAACGCTTGAGGAGACTATGCGAAAAAGGCTTCGAACGTCAATGTTATTGGCAGGGGTTCCGCCACTTCGGCGAATCCAGAAACCTTTGTTAAGTCTCGCCTTGCCCGAGACGCTGTGACGATGCAAATCTCCCCTTATCCCTCTTTTTCCAAGAGGGGTAAGCTTATGGGGAGTGAAATCCACATTGACAACGAGCCGTGGTTCCCTGTATCAAGCCAGTTCGGGAGGAGCGAGTTATGAAGATTAGACTCTGGCTATTGGCCATCGGCTGCTGGTTTTCACTGCACGGTGTTCTTTTGGCGGACGACTTCTACAAGGGCAAGACGGTTCGCATCATCGTCGGCGGCAGCGCCGGCGGCGGATTCGATACTTATAGCCGGGTGATGGCGCGGCACATGGGCAAGCACATCCCCGGTCATCCAGCCATCATTGTCGAGAATATGACGGGTGGGGCGACCCTGATTGCAGCCAAATACCTTCACAGCGGCGCCAAACCCGACGGGCTCGCATTCGGCATATTCAATGGCGCGTTAATCCTGGGCAGAGTTCTCGGCATGAAAGGCATCGATTTCGATATGCGCGAGTTGGAATACCTCGGCGTTCCGGTGCAGGACAGCACGGTTTGCGCCCTGCGCAAGGAGAGCGGCGTCGCCAACATGGATCAATGGCTTGCGTCAAAAACGCCCATCAAGTTGGGCGGCCTGGGCCCCGGCAACAGCACCAGCGACGTTGCCCGGGCCATCAAAGCCACCCTCGATCTGCCGATCCAGCTCGTCGAGGGTTATAAGGGTACCGCTGAGATCAGGCTCGCCGCCGACGCCGGCGAGCTGCACGGAAGTTGCTGGGCGTGGGAATCCATGAAAGTAAACTGGGCCAGCGGCTTTCAGTCCCGCGACGTCAATGTGGTGCTCCAGATCACGGCAAAAAAAATCCCCGATTTGCCCAATGTGCCCCTCGCGCTTGAGCTGGCCAAGAGCGAAGAAGCGCGTCAGCTATTGAAAGCGGGGGTCATCGATCCGGCAGCCATCGTGCGCGTCTACGTCACCACGCCGCGCACGCCGAAGGACCGGCTGCAGATTCTTCGCGAGGCGTTTATGCGCACTCTTAGCGACCCGGAGTTTTTGGCGGAGACCAGGAAGACAAACCTGGATGTCAACCCGTTGACCGGCGAAGAGGTGAAGAAAATAGTCGATGAACTTTTTAAGCTCAAGCCCGAGGTGGTTGCCAAGCTTGCTAATATCCTTGCGGCCAAGTAGATCTGAAATTGAACTACCCCACAGCAAGCTAACGGGGTATCAGAACATAGCGATGAGAATTTAACCCAAGGGCGTCACCCCCGAATGTTTTAATCGGGGGTCTAGTTCCGGTCTCGCCTGGATTTCCGCCGAAGGACGGATCCGTCCGAAGCCAGGTG